>JAZNOM010000094.1:0-6118 GCA_045580835.1 Eubacteriales bacterium | reverse complement strand
TAAGCGAAAATGATTATCAAACCTGTAGGGGCGATTATTAATCGCCCGAAAAGCCGCCATTAGATGTTTTACAAACGGGCGAATGATATTCGCCCCTACGGATTTGTGCGTTCCAATTTGCTCCCGTAAACTTTAATTTACAGTAGAAATATGCGATGAATGAACGAAAGTAACGATGGCTCCGCCGTATTTTGTCAAAATCGAATGCGTTTAGCATTCGAGGCGGAGTCGGGCGCGCGACAGAACCGAATTCAACATTTAGATGTTTGAGTCGCGTGTAAACATTAATTTATCTTTGGAGATTTTATGCCGAAATTTGAATCAATTACAAAATACATTATGCGCCTTTGTGTGCCGTTTGAAAACATATACACTTCGGTTTTTTTGATTAAAACCGAAGAAGGATACATTTTGGTTGACGCTGCCACTACCGAGCAGGACGTGGCAGAAGTGATTTTGCCTGCACTCTGCGAGTGCGGCGTGGATTTATGCGACATCAGATATCTGTTTTGCACGCATCTTCACGGCGACCACGGCGGCGGAATCAGGTTTTTGCTGCCGCATCTTAAAAATGCAAAGGTTGCCGCAGTTTCTCTGCGTGCCGAGGAGCTTTACGGTAAGGAAAACGTAAAACTTGTACGCGAGGGCGACACGCTTTGCGGGGTAAAGGTACATGAGCTTTTCGGACACTCTATGGACTGCGCAGGACTGCTTGATGTGCGCACGGGAACATTGATTTTGGGCGACTCGGTTCAGCTTTACGGCATTACGCGTTACGGCTGCGGTGTGGGATTTCCGAAAGAGTACAGAAAAACGCTTTTGAGAGTGCTTGAACTTGCTCCGCAGATGATAGTAGCATCTCATGAGTATTATCCGCTCGGCTCGGTTGCAGAGGGCGAACAGGTCGGCGCATATATTGAGGAAGCAAAAAAAGCTTTTGAGCGCATTGCCGATTTCGTAAAAGTGAACGGCGCGATGAAAAACGCCGTTGAGATAGCAAAAAAATTCACCGTTGAGGCAAGAATATGCGAGCCTGATATGCCGATTCTGCAAAGCTCTACGGTAAAGGCGTTGATGGAAGACGTGGGTGTTCTTTCTTGAAAAGAAAAAAGGTTTGGAGAGTATGAGAACCTTTTAAGGAAAGGTTCTCATGGAACATTAATAATGAAAAAAGTTGAGATTTATACAGACGGTGCCTGCAAGGGCAATCCGGGTCCGGGAGGATACGGTGCGGTGCTTGTGTACGCAGGGCGCGAAAAGGAGTTTTCGGGCGGCGAAAAAGAAACCACCAACAACCGTATGGAGCTGCTTGCCGCGATAGTGGCGCTTTCAGCACTTAAAGAGCCGTGCGAGGTTTTGCTTACCTCCGACTCAAAGTATCTTGTTGACGCGGTCACAAAAAAATGGGTGTACGGTTGGCGTGCCAAGGGCTGGAAAAAGTCTGACGGCAAAATGGCACTCAACATTGACCTTTGGGAGAGACTGCTTGAACTGCTTGAGGTACACGAGGTCACGTTCAACTGGATAAAAGGGCATGCAGGGCATCCGTACAACGAAAGATGCGATGCACTTGCAGTTGCCGAGGCTGAAAAATTTTTATAAATAAGAATAAAAAAATCCTCCTTGCTATATTATTTACTAATACGGCGAAGGAGGATTTTTTTATGTTTGTCCGTTCAATACGCATGAATACTATACGGCTTGTTTCGATAGCTGCACTGGCGGTGCTTACAATAGCCGCACTTGTTATTTTTATCCCGTCAAATGATGCGCCTGCTATAAGCGAGGTGGCAAAAAACAGCGAGATAAGATTTGACAAGATAAAAACCGAGGAGGACAGAGTTAATTTTCTCTCGCAGTTTGGCTATACGGTTGACGCTTCTCCCGTTGAGAGCATCGAGGTGACTATCCCCAAGGACTTTGACAAGGTTTTTGCGGCATATAACGAGCTTCAAAAGGGAGAGGGACTTGACCTTGGTCGCTACAAGGGCAAAACCGTGATGCGTTATACATACAAGGTTACAAATTACAACGGTTACAGTGATACGGTTTACGCAAATCTGCTCGTTTACAAAAACAAGATTGTCGGCGCAGATATTTGTTCCGCTGACCCAAGCGGATTCGCGCACGGACTTAGTAAGGGATAAAAAAAGGACTCCGAGAGGAGTCCTTTTTGCAAAATTGTTTATTTTACAAGAGTTGCAGTGGAAGTAGCCGCATCCCATTTGATGTTTGCATTGTCAACGCCGAGAGCGTTTGCAATAGCACGAACAGGGAGGTATGTGCGGTTATTCTCAATGATTGCAGGAGAGTCAAGCGCAACGGTCTTGCCGTTAACGGTCATAGAAGGAGCATCAATCTTTACTACGATTGTAACGTCATTATTGGAGAGAGTAGCGGTTCTTGTAGCTGCATCCCACTTGATACCGTCATTTGTTACGCCGAATGCATTTGCAAGGAATCTTACAGGAAGCATTGTGCGGTTGTTGCGGTTGATAGGAGCTGCGTCAAGAGTCTGTGCCGCACCGTTGATGTAAGCGGTGGTAGAGCCGATTGTAAGCTTAACCTCGGTCTTTGCTGCAGCTTCGCCGAAAGTAGAAACTACGAGATTGTCAAGTGCTGTAGCATTGACATTGTTAAGGCCGCTTGCAACCGTTCCGCGGAGACGGAAGCCGAAGGTTCCCGCACTCCAAAGGTCGTGCTTCTGGCACCATGTCCAAAGAAGCTTGCCGCTTGCAAGGTCGGTGATAGTGATTTGAATAAGGTCGCCCTTGACAGCCGCCTGCATATGAACATTCATGCCCGGCTTCATAATCGCGCCCGAAACCTTGATGTTGCCTTCGAGCCACTTGCCGTCTTTGTTGCCTGCGCCGATAGCGCCGAGAGTTCCGTTGTTGGACACAAACATATGATATCCCTTGAAGCCCGACTCGGAGCTTTCAATTACATTGGCAAAATCCGAACGGATAATGATACCGCCCTGAGTCTGCACATTGTAGATGTCAACATCCACAACATAGTCCTTGAGATTTACAAGCTTTTCGTCACCGCCGTAGAGGATATATGGATGTGTGAGTGAGGATGTGCCCGAAAGATAAAGCTGACCGCCGTAAACTGCCCACGTACCGCCGTACTGAGTAAAGTCCTCGATTGCCTTTGCATTGTCAAAGGTGTTTTCATAAACCTTTACAAGATTAGATGTGTCGATAGAAACGGTAGGCTTTGCAGGAGCAGCGGGTGTACCGCCCTCGATAGTTACATCGTTTGCGGTGGTAACCTTGAGGTTATCAAAGTAAGCCACGCCTGCTGAATAAGCATCGTTAGCCTTCATGCCTGCGCGCATACGGAGACCGAAGGTGCCTTCTGTGCGAGCGTAGTCATACTCGCTTGTGCCGATGATGCAGGTGTAATCGTAAACAGTCTTGCCGTTTTCGAGATTGGTCATAAGCACGTGCATTTTTTCGCCCTTAACGGTAACCTTAATGTGAACGTTGGAGCCGATATTCATATTGCCGGTCTTGCCGACGTTGATATTGCCTTTGTAGGATTCATCATCAGTTGCAGAACCGAGCGCGCCGCAATTGGCATTGTTGGAAACGAACGCAAGATAGCCTGCAAAGCCGCTGATATTGTGCGTAATCTTTTCGGCATTTGCACGGAAAACAATACCGCCCGCAGTCTGGGCGTTCATATAGTCAACTTCTACGATATAGTCGGTGAGTTTCTCATTTGTATCGTAGATAATATGAGCAAATGACGTGTCAAGCGATTTGTTTTTTGTATCGGGGAAAAAGTTTTCGGTGATATAAAGACCGCCGTCTTTGATTTCCCACTCTTGTACATACTGTTTAAAGTCGCTAAGGGTTGCAGGGTTTGAAAAATCGTTTTCATAAATCACGGTTTCGGCGGCAAACGCGCTTACTGTGAGCATCGCAAGCAAAACCGAGATGCAAAGTAAAAATTTTTTCATATTTATGTTCATTACTTTCTCCTTGTGTTCAAAAAAGGGCTGCCGAAGCAGCCCTTTTGATTTTACCTCTTATTTTACAAGAGTAGCAGTGGAAGTAGCCGCATCCCACTGGATGTTTGCATTGTCAACGCCGAGCGCGTTTGCAATTGCACGAACAGGGAGGTATGTGCGGTTGTTTTCGATGATTGCGGGAGAGTCAAGCGCAACGGTCTTGCCGTTAACAGTCATAGAAGGAGCATCAATCTTAACTACGATTGTAACGTCCTTGTTGGAGAGAGTAGCAGTTCTTGTAGCCGCATCCCACTTGATGCCGTCGTTTGTTACGCCGAATGCATTTGCAAGGAATCTTACGGGAAGCATTGTGCGGTTGTTGCGGTTGATAGGAGCTGCGTCAAGAGTCTGTGCCGCACCGTTGATGTAAGCGGTGGTAGAGCCGATTGTAAGCTTAACTTCGGTCTTTGCTGCAGCAGTGCCGAAAGTAGAAACTACAAGGTTGTCAAAAGAAGTGGTGTTGAGGTTGTTAAGACCTGCGTTTGTAGCCTTGCTGCGGAGACGGAAGCCGAATGTACCCTTGTTCCAGAGGTCATTCTTTTCGCACCAGTGCCAAAGCACCTTGCCGCTTGCCTTATCGGTGATAATGAGCTGAACAAGGTCGCCTTTAACTGCCATCTGGAGATGGAGATTGGAGCCGGTCTTGGTAATAGCCTTGGAAACCTCGATGTTGCCGTTGAGCCACTTGCCGTCTGCCTGACCTGCGCCGATAGCGCCGAGAGTACCGTCATTGGAGATAAAGCCCATGTAACCCATAAAGCCGTCATCGGTGGTACCGGTAACGTTTGCAAAGTCGGAACGCATGATAACGCCGCCCTGTGTCTGGGTGTTGTACATGTCAACGTCTACAACATAGTCGGAAAGCTCGGTAAGCTTTGCATCGCCGCCGTAAAGGATGTAGGACTGTGCACCTTCAGAGCCTGCGGAGAGATAAAGCTGACCGCCGTAAACTGCCCAAGTACCTCTGTACTGGATGAAGTCCTCGATTGACTTTGCGTTGTCAAAGGTGTTTTCATAAACCTTTACAAGGTTAGATGTGTCGATAGTAACGGTGGGCTTTGCAGCAGGAGTGGTTGTGCCGGTGGAGCCGCCCTGAATGTTTACTTCGTTTGCAGTGGTAACCTTGAAGTTATCAAAGTAAGCCACGCCTGCAGAATAAGCATCGTTAGCCTTCATGCCAGCGCGCATACGGAGACCGAAGGTACCCTCTTTCCAGCCTGCGTCACCGTCGCTTGTGCCGGTAACATAGGCGTAATCGTAAACGGTCTTACCGTTTTCGAGATTGGTAACGAGAACGTGAATCTTTTCGCCCTTAACGGTTACCTTGATGTGAACGTTGGAGCCGATATTCATATTGCCGGTCTTGCCAACGTTGATGTTGCCCTTCCAGCCGTCTGCACTGTCAGCGGAACCGAGAGCTGCACAGTTTGCGTTGTTTGCAACGAACGCAACGTAGCCGCGGAAGCCGTTCTGCTTTTCGGTAACAGCATTCTGATCTGCGCGGAAGATGATACCGCCGGCAGTCTGTACGTTCATGTAGTCAACTTCGAGGATGTAATCCTTGTAAGTTTCCTTTGCCTGATAAATAATGTGAGCAAAGGAAGTATCAAGAGAAGCACCGTCAGAAGTGGTGAAGTCCTCTGTGAGGTGGAGACCGCCGTCCTTGATTTCCCAAACCATGCGATACTGCTTAAAATCGCTGAGAGTGGAAGGATCGGAAAAGTCATTTTCGTAAATCACGGTTTCAGCCGCGAATGTGCCGATTGCAAGCGCTGCGATAAGCGCAACCATGCAAAGGCTGAGTAAAAACTTTTTCATTTTAAATTCCTCCTTGAATTTTGGAACAAATTCCATTTACGTTTATATTTTCTCACATTTCAAGGTCAAAGTCAACATATTATCGGTATAAATATTTCTGCAGATTGTGCAAAAATTATATTATAAGGATAAATTAAAGTTTATCTAATCACTTCAAAATGCAAGCATTTTGAAGTGGAGCAAAACCGTTCGCTCAGCGTGCAAGGTGCTAAAGCACCTGACGACCTAAAGGTCGTGCTCGACCGCACGCGGTTTTTAAGGTGTAAAAAAGCCGGCGCA
>JAZNOM010000093.1:0-19698 GCA_045580835.1 Eubacteriales bacterium | reverse complement strand
TACTGCGGCGGCGAAACCGAGTTCAATAATATCACTCTCAAGAGCAATGCGCATTATCGCAGCATTTATGCAAATGCACATAAGCTCGTTATGGGTGAAAATATCACATCCTTGCCTGACGACGTACACGGTAGCTATATGTCCGTTATGGGCGGCGCTCAAAATGCTCTTACCGGTGCAAAAACAGACATTACAATAAACAGCGGTATCTGGCAGAGAGTACGCGGCGGTACTGCGGCAAACGGCAATAAAAATCTTACTGTAAGCCTCACCGTAAACGACGGTAGATTTGTTGATCCGCTCACCCTAGGTTCCTCACTTTCACATGACGGTAACATCACCGCAACGATTAATGGCGGTGTATTCCAAAGAGGTATTTATGCCTCTACGCTTACTAAGGCAGAGCACTATTTCAGCAGTAATGTAAACCTTACCATAAACGGCGGCACCTTCTACGGAAATGTTGCACCTGCAAATTCCACGCAAGGAACATATAGCGGCTCGTTCAACGTTACTGTAAACGGCGGCAATTTTGCTCATCTCGTTGAACTCACGGGAACTGCAGGTGTTGGTTCCATGACGTCTACTCTCAATGTAGCAGATGATATCGACCTTGATGCAGAAATCAAAGGTACATATTCGTTTACCAATCCTATAAGAAACAACGGTGCAGACCCGTGGCTCTTCTACTGTGACGGTTATTATTACTATACTGCAACCACCGGTTCAACCGTAGGAATTGCAAAAACTGCCAATATCGGTGATATGCCGTATGCAGAGTACAAGACTATCTACGACCCCGAAGACGGACACGAATGGTCAAAGAATCTCTGGTCTCCCGAGATTCACTATTACACCGATGAGGAAATCGGAGAGGGCAACGGCGGCTGGTATCTTTTCATGGCTTGTGACGATGGCGATAATGTAAATCATCGTATGTATGTAGCAAAATGCCTTGACGGTAATAATCTTCTCGGACGTTGGGGCAACCCTGTTACCGGTGAGGTTAATGTTCCTCAGAGAGTTGTCGCAGATGATATCGAAGGCTTTGATGATATGTGGGCAGCGGGTATGAGTGAGGTTCGTATTAACGGAAAACTCTATATGCTTTATATTACCGAAGCGGGCAGAAATACTGCGGATATGCACCAGACTATCAACATTGTTGAAATGACCAATCCTTGGACAATAGTGGGTCAGTCTAAAGTGATTTGTCGCTCCGAATATGATTGGGAAAAGGGCGGATATGCGCTCAATACAACTACCGGCACTTATTGGCCCATGGTAGTTGAAGGCTCTACCGCTGTTTATGGCGAGGACGGAAGCGTTTATATCATTTATTCCGGTAGCGGATACTGGACAACCCACTATAATCTTGCACAACTCAAATATATCGGCGGTGATCCTCTTGAAATCACAAGCTGGGAAAAAGCGCCCGAGCCTATACTTTATAAGTCCGACAGTATCAACGGCTGCGGTCATGCATCTTATGTAACCGATACCGACGGTCAGGGCTGGGTATGCTATCATGCATATATAGGTAAGGATACCTCGAGCGGCAGATATGCATTTGTTGAGCCTTACTTTGCAGATAAGAACGGCGTGGTTATCGCGGATGGCGCAGGTCATCCCGCATCCATTGACAAGGTTTACACAGTAAATGTAAATCCGCGTCCTCTCGGTAAGCGCATCAGCGGCTTTGACACTATGAGCCAAACAGACGGGGCATTTGCAAAGACGCGTGAATACGACGGACGCTTTACCGACGTAACCGATGCACACTGGTTTGCATCATATGTAAAGAACGCGTATGAGCTTGCACTTGCAAACGGTACGTCTGCTACAAAGTTTAGTCCTGACAGTACCTTTACCGTGGCGCAGGCTCTTACCGCGGCGGCAAATATTCACACGGTTTACTACGGTAAGACAGTTCGCGCAGCGGCAAATGGTGAGCAGTGGTATATTCCTTACGTTGAATACTGCGTACAAAACGGCATTATCAAGGACGGTCAGTTTGCAGACGTAAATGCAAATATCACAAGAGGAGATATGGCAATTGTGTTTGCAAATATACTTCCCGACGGCGAATACGCTGCAAAGAAGGACGGTTCAAATCCTGACGTTACAAGCGATATGGCTTGTTTCTCGGCAGTTGCTAAACTGTACAAGGCAGGCATCGTCGGCGGCGATGCGAAGACAGGCAACTACCGCCCGAATGACTCTATTAAGAGAAGTGAAGCATGCGTAATCTTTACACGTATCGCACTTAAAAGCGCAAGAGCAAATTAGTTTAAAAAACTGACGGCGAAAGCCGTCAGTTTTTTTGTATATCAATGCAAAAAACGGAAATGATATTGATATACTAAAACTTTAGGAGAAGCTATGCGCAAGACTAAAATTGTATGCACAATAGGCCCTGCAAGCAGCAGTAAGGAAGTTATAAGAGAACTTTGCAAGGCAGGCATGAATGTTGCAAGGCTTAACTTTTCTCATAACACCCATGCCGACCACAAAGCACGGATTGACACTATAAAAGAGGTCAGGGAAGAGCAGGGGCTTCCGATTGCAATAATGCTTGACACCAAAGGCCCCGAGTACAGAATAGGCACGTTTGCAAGCGGCAAAATAACGCTTTGCGACGGTGATAGCTTTACATTTACCACCGACTCTGTCGTGGGTGACAAAAGCCGCGTTTCGGTAAGCTATGCAAATCTTGCATCCGAGCTTTCCGTAGGCGATACAATACTTTTGAATAACGGTTTGCTGTCTTTTAAAGTGGAGAGCATCAGCGGTGCTGATATCAATTGCACCGTGCTTTGCGGCGGCGAGCTTTCTGACCGCAAAAGCATGAGTTTTCCGGGCAAGGTCATGAGGCAGGTTTACCTCTCCGAGCAGGATAAAGCCGACATCAAATTCGGCGCGGAAAACGGCGTTGATTTTATTGCTTGCTCTTTTGTTTCGTGTAAGCAGGACCTTCTTGATGTACAGAGGTACCTTAAAGAAATAGGCGCTGACGATATCGAGCTTATCGCAAAAATAGAAAATCAACACGGCTTTGACAACATCGACGAGATTTGTGAGCAGTGCGAGGGAATCATGGTTGCGCGCGGCGATATGGGAGTCGAGATTCCGTTTGAGCAGCTTCCTGCAATTCAAAAAAAGATTATCACCAAATGCCGCATGCTTGGTAAGCGTGTCATCACCGCAACTGAGATGCTTGAGTCTATGATTCATAACCCACGCCCTACACGAGCCGAGATTTCGGATGTAGCAAACGCGGTTTACGACGGCACGAGCGCGGTTATGCTATCGGGCGAGACCGCCGCAGGTAAGTATCCCGTTGAAACAGTAAAAACCATGGCGAAAATTGCAGAAACGACAGAGAATAACATTCGCTATGCAAAGAGATTTTATAACGCAGAGTTCCAAATTAAAAACACGGTTGACGCAATATCACACGCCACATGCACAATGGCAATTAATATTGACGCTGCCGCAGTTGTTGCTTGCTCGCTTTCTGGCAGAACCGCATATATGGTGTCGCGGTTTCGCTCACCCGTGCCGATAATCGGTCTTACTACCAACAAAACAACATGGCGCAGGCTTGCACTTTCTTGGGGAGTTTTTCCTGCAATGTGCGAAAAGTTTACTTCTACAGAGGTGCTTTTTTACACTGCAAAAAAGATTGCCGAGCAGGCACTTTCGCTTAAAAAGGAGGAAAAAATTGTCATAACCGGCGGTGTTACCAACGGAGAATCCGGCAATACCAACTTGATTAAAATCGAAAGCATATAGTAAACCATCGTATATTCCATACGGTGGTTTCGTTTTTGTCAAACCGTGCCGGTTTGTGCAAAAAGTTACTGTTACTAAAAAACTACACTTGGTGTACTAAATTTCACATAAAATTAAAAACTTTTTGAGTTGATTATCGACATTTTGCATGATATAATGGCATTGTAGACAAATAATGCAAAAAAAGAGAGGTGCAATTATGAAAAAATCTACAATTCGCTTAATTGTGGCGGCAATGCTTACCATGATTATTTTAGGCGCAATGATGCTTGTAGGCGTCAGTGCGGCAGAAGAATATGTGGAGTATTTCTATCTTAACGGCGAAATTGGCGATGACCATAACAGTGGTTATACTGCCGATGTTCCGGTTAAGACGATGACGCGCGTTTTCAATCTCGCAAAGAATTCGCGTGCAGAAAAGGCTATTATCGTTGTTACCAACGCATATGCGCTTGGCAGCGGTATCAAAGAGGTTGAACACGAGATCCCCTTTGAAATCACCACAAATGACGGTCAGGTTGACTACGGTGCAACTGCCGGTGCAGGTCTTGTATTCGGTACAACCAAGCGTTATTATTTCAACGGTGACACCACATTTAAAAATATTGATATCAAGTATGACAATTCTATTGTTTTTGTAGGTCAATATCACAATATTGTTTTTGACGAAGGCGTTACCACAGGCCCCGTTGGTGAGAAGAACACGGGTATTTATGTACTCGGCGGCTACCAGAGCCCTCTTGATGACTGCGTAAACGACCTTGATTCCCATATCACTATCAAGAGCGGTACGTATCAGTTCGTTATCGGCGGCTCACGTCAAAAGGGTACGGGCGCAAAGGGTATTACCTTTACCGGCACTCACTATATCGACATCAGCGGCGGTAAAATAGGTAAGGTATACGGCGGCTCTGTTTCAAATCAGATTTCCACCGCAGTTAATATAAACATTACCGGCGGTACTATTGGAGAGTTCTATACCGGCGGCGAGGTTACAAGACGTCTTGAAAAGGATGCGGTTGTTAACTTTGTTGGCGGCGAGATCGGCTCTGTAAACATAAACAATGTTGTAGGCTCTGCGCAGATTTCTCTTCTCGGAACAAAAATAGGCTCGCTTACAACCTCGTTTGCAAGCACCGAAATTGCAACGATGGAGCGCAAGGCTAATAAAGATGATATTCTTTATTATGACGCTGCTTACTATACCAAAGAGCAGATTGAAGAGTTCGGTGCAGGCTTTGAGGCTGTAGAGAATGTTTCCAAGGTATATGTAAAGAGCGGCGCAAATGGCAGCGGTACATCGGAAAGTGACCCCGCTTCGTTTGAAGTCGGCTTGGCAGCGGCGGCAAAGAACGAGAGTGTTATGGTTATTCTCGGTTCCGTAACCGTTTCTGATTTTGTTGAGCCTGCACACGAGGCTAAGGTTGTTATCGAAGGTGCAACCGAAACCGCAACTCTCACAATCAACGGTCAGTACACGTTCGGCGGCACAACATTGTTCCGCGACATGCGCCTCAGCGGCACTGCAAAGCTTGACGCAAGAAAAGGTAACGTAATTATCGAAAGTACAGTCGGCGGTTCTCGCACCTTTGATATTATCGGCTCTGCAGAACTTTATACAGGCGAGTATTCCACTGTAGTTGAAGCCGGTAAGGTTTATGTTGACGGTGCAAAGGTCGGCACAATTATGGGCGGCAATACTGAGCTTAACGTAGAAGTGGTAAGCGGCAGTGTAGGCACAATCAATACTACTGCTTCTTCTATTCCTACTGCCAGCATCTCCATCAGTGGCGGTACTGTTGATAAGATTATCTTTAACAACGTAACAAGCGAGCTTTCCTATCTCCTTTACGGAGGCGAGGTCAAGGCTTATGAGGTAAGCGGCAATAACGTAAAGGGTACTCTCAAGATGGATACCGAAAAGTTCACCGTTGAGAGCCTCGGTGCCGCAGCAAGCCTCTTTGAAGTTGACAATACTGTTGTTTATTACCTTAAAGACGGCGCAAGCGGCAACGGCACAAGCGTAACTGCTGCCGGCAGCACACTTGCAGATGCATATGCTGCAATCGGTAACAGCGACGGTGTTATCGTTGTTTGCGGTACATACACCATTCCCGCGGCATTTGTAGCCCCTGCGCATACCGGTGATATTACCATTACTTCCGTATATGACGGCGTGGACTACAGAAAAACTGACGATGCCAAAATCGTTATTCTCGGTAACTTCTACTGCGGCGGTACAACCCTTATCGACGGTGTTGTGCTTGACAATGAGAAGAATTACGGCGGCTTGTTTGCTGCATATAAGGATATGACCATTGGTTCCGATATTATCTGCGAATACAGTGGCAATAATACAACATATCCCTCTATCGTAGGCGGTACATATCAGGTAATTGAGAATGTATCCGGTTCTGTTACAATCAACGGCGGTACATGGCAGAGAGTCCGTCTTGGTAACTCTGCGGCAGTTCCCGTAAACGCAGATCTTACAATGACCATTAACGGCGGTACTTTCCTTGAAAAGATTACTCTTGGCACAAACACTACTCACACCGGTAATCTTGAGCTCGTTGTAAATGGCGGTACACTTAAGGCAGGTATCGTGGGTGCTTCAATGCCTACAGGCGGTGATTACAGCTACAACGGCAAGATGTCCATCGTTCTAAACGGCGGTACCGTTTACGGCAAGATTCTTCCTCGCGATAATAAAGAGGGAACCTTCCACGGTGAGTATTCCGTAACTGTTAACGGCGGCAACTTTGCGCATCTCACCGATATCAGAGGTACCGAGGGTTTAACCGGTGACATGACAAGTGTACTTTATGTAAGCGAAAGTCTTGATATCAACAAGAAAGTTACGGGTACACAGTCGTTTACCAGCCTTGTAAGAAACAGCCCCAACGGTGCAGACCCGTGGCTCTTCTATCATGATGGCTTCTATTATTACATTGCGACAGCGGCAGGTCAGGGACTCCAGCTTGTAAAGGCGACAAATCTCGGCGACCTTGCAACTGCTACAAGTGTTCAGATTTACAAACCCGAAAAGGGACATGAATACTCTGCACATCTTTGGTCACCTGAAATTCACTATTTCAGCGCAGAGGAGATTGGCGAGGAGTATGCAGGCTGGTACTGCTTCCTTGGAAGTCAGCCTGACGATGCATGGCATGCGGCTAACGGTGCGGTTGATGACCCTGCAGGCTTTGGTGAGCAGAGAGCGTTTGTAATCAAGTGCCTCACCGATGACCTCACAGGTCCTTGGGGACACCCCATTACCGGCGAACCAAACGTTCCTCAAAAGATTCAGTTCCCCGACAGTGACTTTAACGTAAATGAGCTTACCGGCGGTTGCTCTGTTATCACTATCAACGGTGTTAAGTACATTACTTTCATCAGCGAAGTTGGCAGAGAAACCAGCGGAACTTCCGATTTCAATTTCTATCAGACAATAAATATTGCCAAGTTTACAAATCCATGGACTATCGAAGGTCAGCCCAAGGTAATCTGTAAGCCTGATTACGATTGGGAAAAGGGTGGTTCCGAGGACGGTATTCATCCTCAGGTTGTAGAAGGTTCTACTGCGGTTTACGGTCCTAACGGAGAAGTCTATATCATTTACTCCGGTTCGGGATATTGGACGGCTAAATATCAGCTCGGTCAGCTTACTTATATCGGCGGTGCTGACGGCGACCCTACAGACATCAACAACTGGCAGAAGAAGCCTACATCCATCTTCTCGCAGTCAAGCGAACTTACCGGTTGCGGACACGCATCCTATGTAACAGGTCATGACGGCCAGCGCTGGATTTGCTATCATGCATATCCCAAGGGTGACGGCAACCGCCGTGCTTACGTTGAGCCTTATTACTTCAAGGACGGCAATGTAGTCATCGGTGACGGAAGCGGACATCCCGCGGCAATGAGTACCGTATACACCGCAACTCTCAATCCGTTGCCTCTTGCAGAAAAGATTCAAGGCTTTGGCAAGACTGAAACCAAGAAGGATGTATTTGCCGCAGTACGCAAGTACGAGAATAACTTTACCGACGTTACCGATGCACATTGGTTTGCATCATATGTAAAGAACGCATACGAGCTCAAGCTTGCAAACGGCACTTCCGCTACAAAGTTCTCTCCCGATAACACCTTTACCGTAGCGCAGGCACTTACCGCGGCGGCTAATATTCACACCGTATATTATGGCAAGACCGTACGCGCGGCGGCTCAGGGCGAAGCTTGGTATGTTCCTTATGTAGAATACTGCGTACAGAACGGTATTATAAAGGAAGGTCAGTTTGCTGATATCAATGCAAACATCACAAGAGGCGATATGGCAACGGTATTTGCAAATATCCTTCCCGATAGCGAGTACGGCGCAGTTCGTGATGGCTCTAACCCCGATGTAACAAGCGATATGTCTTGCTACGCAGGCGTTAAGAAACTCTATAACGCAGGTATTGTTGGTGGCGATAGCGGCACGGGCAACTACCGTCCCGGCGACTCTATTAAGCGCAGCGAAGCATGCGTAATTTTCACCCGTATCGCAATGAAGGGCGCAAGAGCATTCTAAAACAGCAAAAAAACAGACGGCGAAAGCCGTCTGTTTTTTTACAGTCCAAGGACTGCTTTTGCTATAGAAAAATACAAAAACAATGATGCGGTATCAACAAGCGTTGTGATAAACGGACTTGCCATTACCGCAGGGTCAAGATGCAATTTGCTCGCCGCAAGAGGAAGTGTTGCACCAATAATTTTTGCAAAGAAAACGGTCGCTACCAGCGTAAGTGACACGGTAAGCGCAACGAAAATGTCTATCTCCGCGCCGAGTAGCGCGCGGTCAAGAGTAAGTATCTTTACAAATTCAAAAACGGCAAGACAAATGCCGCAAATCAGTGAAACGCGGAACTCTTTAAATAAAACCTTAAGCGTGTCTGTAAGCTTTATTTCGCCTAAAGACAGAGCGCGGATAACCGTAACCGAGCTTTGCGAGCCGCAGTTTCCTCCAGTACCCATAAGCATTGGGATAAAGACGGTTAAAACCACTTTTGCGGCAAGTGCGCTTTCAAATGATGAAATTATCATTCCAGTAAAAGTAGCAGTAAACATCAAAAGCAAAAGCCATGGTATGCGTGACTTGAAAATTGTGAAAACCGATGTTTTTAAATACGGAACCTCTGTGGGCGTGATAGCCGCCATAACGGAGAAGTCCTCTTCAGTTTCCTCTTTGAGTACATCAATGGCGTCGTCAATTGTTACAATACCTACAAGCCGTCCCTCGCTGTCTACAACCGGGAGTGCTAAAAAATCGTATTTTGTAAGGACTTTTGCAACCTCTTCGCGGTCATCAGCAGTTGTGACCGATATTACGTTTGACTCCATAAGAGAGCCTATCGTTTTTTCGGTAGGAGAAGTCAGCAGAGTGAGCGCGGTTATAAAACCCTCAAGTTTACGTGTGCCATCTGTGACATAGCATGTATAAACCGTTTCTTTGTCAAGCGCGACCGCGCGGATATGGCACAGTGCCTCGCCTACTGTCATTTCCTTGCGAAGGCGCACGAACTCGGTGGTCATTATGCTTCCGGCGCTTCCTTCGGGGAATTTCAGCAGTTTGTTTATTTCATGGCGGTCTTTCGGAGATGTGTTTTTTAAAATTTTTTTAACAACATTGGCAGGCATTTCTTCAATAAGGTCTGCCGTGTCGTCATAAAACATTTCGGATAGCGTTTCTGCAAGTTCTTTGTCACCAAGCGCACCGATAAGCCGCTCGGCTGTGTCACTGTCAAACTCAACAAAAACCTCCGCTGCAAGGCTTTTCGGCAAAAGTCTGTACAAAGTCGGCAGGCTTTTCGCATCGGTTAACTCAAGGTCTTGCAAAACTTCTGCAATGTCAACTGGATTTTCTTCGCAGAGCAGAAGACGAAGCCTTGCAAAATCTCTTTTCTCCCACAACTCGAATAATGTATTCTGCTTGTCTTCGGTCATACGTTGCCTCCGATTAGTTTAAGTAGTTTTCAATTTCGGTTCGGCTTGCGCCTACGCTACCGCATATCATTTCGGAGGAGCCGCCGCCGCGTCCGTGCAGCACCTCGCCAATTTCTTTAGCTTTTTCTTTCAGGTTTATGTTTTTACTGCCCATGCAGAAATTGTATGCGCCGTCACTGCCCGAAAATGCAGCGCAAATACCGCCGCATTTTGGCAGAGCTGCGTTTACGAGTGCGCGAAGTGAGTTTGCATCAAGGAGCGGCGCAAAAAACACAAGGTTTTTGTCAGTATTCGCCGCGGCGGATGCCATTTCTTCAGCAAGCGCACGCTTAAGTGCTCCTGCTTCGTGTTTGTTTTTCTCATTTTCGGCTTTAAGTCGCTCAACCGCCTCTGCAACCTCGTTTTGCTTTGCTGAAAGCACGTTTGAAATCTTAAGTACCGAGGCATATTTCGCCTGATAATCCTCAAGCGCCATTTCACCGCAGAGCATGTGTATGCGCACTCCGCCTTTATAATTTGCAAAATCCAGTAGTTTTATTACACCGATTTGTCCGGTGCGCTTTACGTGCGGTGCGCAGCAAGCGCAAATATCGTAGTCGGGAAATTCTACAAGTCGCAGGTTTTCAGTGATGTCAAGCTTTGCGCGATAGGAAATTGTTTTTGCTTCTTCGCCTGTAGGGAAGAAGGTTTTAACCTCGAAATCCTTTGCAACGGCGTCGTTTGCAAGTTTTTCTACCTTGCGGATATCTTCTTCGGTAAGCGGTGCGCTGATGTCAATTGTAACGTCGGTATCACCAAGGTGAAAACCGACGTTGTCATATCCGAATAGTGAGTGGATAATTCCCGAAACAATATGTTCTCCGCTATGGCACTGCATACGGCGAAAACGTTTGTCGAAATCAATTTTGCACTTGAGGGTTTTGCCGCTTTCAACGGGAGTGTTTGCATAGTGCAAAATTACGCCGTCTTTTTCGTGCGTATCAAAAACCAAGGCTTCGCCGATAATGCCGCTATCGCCTGCCTGACCGCCGCCTTCGGGAAAAAATGCAGTTTTGTCGAGTATTATTTCAAAATGTTTGCCGCTCTCTCTGCATTCAATTACTTTAGCTTCAAACTCGCTTAAAAAAGAGTCGATATAATAAAGTTTTTCAGTCATGTTTTTTCCTTTACATTCGTTTTTTATGACAATTATAACAAAGCCGCATGATTTTTGCAAATAAAATTTTAATCTATTGACTTAATGATACCTTTAATGTATAATATATAGAGATTTTTTATAAAAGGCAGGGTGTTTTATGGAACAGACTTTGGATTTCAAAGTTATATTTTATCTTATAAGAAAAAATATAGCTTGGATTATTGTTGCTTCAATTCTTGGCGCAACGATAGCGTTTTTGTTCTCAAAGTATATGCTTGATGAAAGATTTACTTCTACCGCCGAGGTATATATCAGTAATTCGCAAGGACTTCAGGGTGAGATTGATGCGGGTGACCTTTCTGCAGCAAGATCAATGGCAAGTACATATCGAATTATTTTGCAGAGTGATAAGGCAAAAGCTCTTCTAAAGGAAGCTCTTGCGAAAAATGAGACATATATTAATTCTCCGTACAAGTCATCTTATTCATACTCCGTTTCTGTAAGAGAAGAATCAGAAGTGCTCAGAATTACCGTTTCCAGCCGCGACCCCGACCTTTCAGCAGAGGTTTGCAACGAGATGATAAACGTTTCGGAAACTCTAATCGGCGAAATTTTCTCCGACAGCGGCCGTTCTCATTCGCTTGGTTCTGCAAAGCCTAACAACACTCCCACCTCTCCCAATGTTCAGTCAAACATGTTTATGGGAGGTATCATCGGCTTGGTTATCGCGAGCGCTTTGTTTGTTCTTTTGGCGCTGCTTGATAACAGAGTAAAAGATGAGGGCGACTTTGTTGCAAAGGTTAAAATCCCCGTACTCGGTGAAGTGCCGAGTATTCACGAGAATACTGATTTAAAGGATGGCTATTACTATGCTTATTCAAAAAAACAAGACAATTAACAGCCCGCTCGGACCGTCTGATTTGTTCTGTAATATGAGTGGCAGCACTGCTTTCAGAGTAATTGAAACATATAAGAGCATTCGTACATCTCTTATGTTTACTCTTTCTGCGGGCAACGATAATGCCGTTCTTGTTACAAGTGCAGAGCCAAACTCCGGCAAGAGCGTTACAAGTGCAAATCTTGCACTTTCGTTTGCGCAGACTGATGCTAAAGTGTTGCTTATCGACTGCGACATGAGAAACGCTTCGCAGCAAAAGATTTTTGCAGTTGATAATACCGCGGGACTCTCTAATGTTCTTGGTATGATGACCACTTTTGATGAAGCGGTTAAGCGTGGTGTAAAAGAGAACCTTGATATCCTTACCGCCGGGCAGGTTCCTCCAAATCCCTCCGAGCTTCTCGGCTCTGAAAACATGCTTGCACTTCTCAATATGGTGAAAGAGAAGTATGATTTTGTATTCCTTGACTGTCCTCCCGTTGAATATGTTTCGGATACTTCTTCGCTTCTTTTGCATGTGCCTCAGGCAATTATTATTGCAAGACAGAACCATGCCGTTTACGGCGAGGTAATTCATACCGTTGAGTCTGTAAAGGGCGTGGGTGGTAAGATACTCGGCGCAATCCTTACCGATGTGCGCGAGGCTAACAAGTCATACGCGTATGCGGCAGGTACGTATTCGCATTACGGACGTTACGGCTACGGCCGCTACGGCAATTATTCAAAACGTTACGGTAAGCGTTATGGCTATGGTTACGGTCGTTACGGCTACGGCTATGGTTACGGAGCCAAGCCAAGCCACAGCTCTAAAGAAGAAAAGAGCAAAAAATAAGCTATGAAAAATGCATACATAGATTTTCATTGCCACATCTTGCCCGGCATGGATTTCGACGGTACGGATGATGTAAATGAGTCTGTTGCCATGTGTAAAGCTTTGAAATCGCAGGGAGTGGCGACAATTTGCGCCACTCCTCATTTTTATCCATGGGATGACGATGTAGACGAGTTTTTAAAAAGGCGTAGTGAAACGCTTGAAAATTTGCTCAAAAATGGCGTTGACGTTGAGATAATCGCGGGTGCCGAGGTGCAGATTTTTCAGTCACTCGCCGAATATAGAGTTGATAAAATGTGTATAGGCAACTCCAATGTTATCATGTTTGAAATGCCGATGCGCCCATTTGACGATTGGATGATTTCGGCTATAGAAAACGCGGTTTACAAGTATTCGCTTATACCGATTATTGCACATATTGAACGGTACGGCTATCCTAAAGAAGTGCTGCAAAAATTTGCCGCATTGCCGGGTGTTGTTTTTCAGATAACCGTCGGAGAGCTTAATTACAAGCGAGCAATCGGTACGCTTGATGCCGTATCGTCATTGGGAGTTCCCGTTGTTTTGGGTACTGACGCGCATAATATGACTTCTCGCGCACCGCGTTTCGATTTGATTTCGGAAAAGCTTTCTCAAAAGGCAGGCGTTTTTGACAAAGCACTCAAAAAAACACATGCGATTATCGAAAACTGTCTTTACGCGCAGTCAGATGTAGAAAAACTTATAAAAACGCCCAAAAAGGCAGAGGTTAAATAGAAAATGAACTTGGCAAACAAAAAAATCGGCATAATTCAGATGGTATTTTGCGCTATGCTATGGAGTATAGCGGGACTATTGATAAATCACATACCCATGAATTCTTTTGTTATAGCAGGCGGAAGGTCACTGTTTGCGGCACTGACGGTTGTAGTGTACATGGTGATTACAAAGCAAAAGTTTATCATTTCACGTGACACGGTTGTCAGCGGTATTCTGCTTTGCGGCGTGTTTATCTGCTTTGTCGGTGCAAACAAGCTTACAACCGCGGCAAATGCTATTGTACTTCAGTACACCGCGCCTATTTTTGTTCTTATCTTTTCAACCGTATTTTTACATAAAAAACCTCGTGCATTTGATGTTGCGGCGGTAATGCTTACGCTGGTAGGTGTTGTACTTTTCTTTATCGCAGATATTGACGCGGGCAGCATTTTCGGCAACATTTTGGCAGTTGTGGCAGGTGCATTTTTCGGCGGAATGTTTGTTGCAGTTGGAAATACCAAGGGTGAGGAAAAAATGAGCGGTATTTTGCTTGCACATATCTTTTGCACTTGTGTGGGGCTTCCGTTCATCGCGTTTACCGAAAATACAATTACTGTTGAGGGTATCTTCTTGGTTGCTGTTTTGGGTATTGTGCAGCTTGGTATTCCGTATATCCTTTACGCCCTTGCATCAAATCATTGCTCCACTATAAGCTGTGTTGTTATTTCCGCGCTGGAGCCTATTTTTAACCCCGTTTGGGTAGCAATTATCGACCATGAGATTCCAAGCACGCTTGCCATTGTCAGCGGCATCTTTCTCATCGCGGTTATCACCGTTTACAGTGTCCTTGATGAAAAATTTGATAAAAAAACAGCTTGACGAAAGTCAAGCTGTTTTTTTGCTGTAAAACAGGGGCGTTCTTTCTTTAAAAGAAAGAACCAAAGAAAAACTAGATGATTTAATGTAAAGTAATGGCTACTGATAATTATTTTTATAAAAAGGTTCTCATATTTTTTATACATTCATCTTTTCAATATCACTTACCAGCGTGTCAACCGCTTCGACGGTGGTTGCCCAACTTGCGCAGAAACGGACAACTTTTTTGCCGCCGTCAGCGTTGCACCAGAATTCAGGCAGACTGTTTTTCGACAAAAACTCAATCTGCGCATCGGTAAGGATTGGGAACTGTTGATTTGTCATCGAGTTGCCGAAAAAAGAAATCCCTTTTTCTTCAAATGCTTTGCGAATACGGAGCGCACTTTCAACCGCGCCGCGAGTGATATCAAAGTAAAGGTTATCGGTGAAAAGAGTATCAAACTGAATACCAAGCAGTCTGCCTTTGGCAAACATACCACCATGGCGCTTTATGCAGTAGCGGAAGTCCTTTGCATACTTTTTATTCATGATAACAACTGCTTCGCCGAAAAGCGCGCCGCACTTTGTGCCGCCGATGTAGAAAATATCGCATTCTTTCGCAAATTCAGCAAGCGTCATATCGCATCTCGGGTCAGCAAGACCGTAGCCAAGTCGCGCACCGTCAACGAAGAGGGGAACGTCATATTCTTTGCATACTGCATGGATTGCAGAAAGTTCAGACTTTGAATAGATTGTGCCGCACTCGGTGGGGAAGGATATGTAAACCATACCGGGTTGCACTTCATGCTCTGCGGTTTCGCTTGCATAGTGAGCGGCAAAGTAGTTTTTTATCTGCTCTGCGGTAATTTTGCCGTTTTCGCAAGGGAGTGAAAGCACCTTGTGACCGGTGGACTCAATAGCACCCGTTTCATGCACTGCGATGTGTCCCTCTGCGGCGCAAACTGCACCTTGATACGGGCGAAGGACTGAGGAGATAACCGTGGTGTTTGTCTGCGTGCCGCCTACGAGAAAATGCACGTCTGCATCGGGCGCGCCGCATGCTGCGCGAATTTTTGCTTTCGCGCTTTCGCAGTAGGCATCAACGCCGTAGCCGCTTGTCTGCTCCATGTTAGTTTTTACAAGCGCGTCAATTATGTTTTTATGTGCGCCCTCTGTGTAATCACATTGAAAATTAAACATCTACTCTGTTTCTCTTTCCGCCGTTTAAAAACGACTCTATATTTTGTACGATTTCGTCAAGGCATCTGACTCTTGCTTCAAGCGCGCCCCATGCCATATGCGGGGTAAGCATTACATTTTTGCAGTTTACTATGCGCGTCATCGGGTGGTCAGCGCCAAAAGGTTCAACCGAGTAAACATCGGTTGCAAATGCGCCGATTTTGCCGTCAAGCACAGCGTCTGCAACCGCGTTTTCATCGGTAACCGCACCGCGCGCAACATTTATAAGTATCGCATCGCTTTTCATCATTTCAAGTTCACGCTCACTGATAAGGTTTTTTGTACCGTCATTCAGCGGGGTGTGAAGAGAGATAATATCTGACTTTTTTAGTAATTCATCAAGTGCAACACAGTTTAAACTTTCATCGGGAGTACGCTTGAAAGCAAGTACATTACATCCAAACGCTTCTGCAACCTTTGCAACCTGCTTGCCGATAGCACCTGCGCCTACAATGCCCCATGTCTTGCCGTAAAGTTCGTGGTTGATTGGGATAAGGCGGTTGGCAATACCGCTTTCGGTGTAGCTGCCGCTTTTTACAAAGTCGGTATAGTCACCGATTTTTTCAATCAAAGTCAGTGCCATAAGTACGGTGAGTTGCGCAACGCTGTGCGTTGAATATCCCTTGACATTGCATACAGCGATGTTTTTTTCGCGGCAATCGTCAAGGCTTATGTTGTCATAACCGGTTGCAAAAATGCAAACAAGCTTCAGTTTTTTGGCAAGTCGCAAGGAGTCTTTGTTGATTTTGATTTTGTTGATAAGAATTATGTCGGCGTCTGCAATGCGCTCTGCAACCTCTTCCTGAGCTGTACCGTCATAGGCTATAATCTCGCCAAAACGTTCAAGTACGGAAAAATCAAGTCCTTCGCCAAGCGTTGCGGCATCGAGGATTTTTATTTTCATTTGTCAGCCCTCTTTTGCGCAAACATCCAGTCAATAAATCCGTCTGTGTCGGCGGTTTTTGCCCAAATTCCATGCCCCGCGTTTTCAAACGTGGTAAATAGCAAATCCTTTTTGCCTGCATTGATAAGTGCATCGTGCATTATAAGCGCGTGGCGGTAGGGAACAGCATTGTCATTTGTGCCGTGGAAAATCCAGATTGCCACGTCTACCATGCGGTTTGCGTGCATTGGAGTTCCTCTGCCTGCCGCAATTCCTGCTGCGGCAAAGAATTTTGGTCTGCGTGCAAGGATATCCCAAACTGCAAGACCTCCCATGGACATGCCGTAAAGATAAAGACGGCTCATATCAGGCGCAAACGCATCCAAAAACTTGCCCCATATCTCAAGCGCCGCCGCCATATGCGTGCTGGGCGCCATTTCGTCAGAGTTAAATGCGACAGAGTCCCATTTGTCAACATCTACCCATTTTGCTTCTTTGGGACAGCAGGGAGCAAGGATAAGTACGTCATTTTTGTATTTGCCGCTTTCGATATTGCGCAAAAACTTCGCTTCGCCCGTGTAAATGTGTGAGTTGTCATCGCAGCGCACACCCGCCGAATGCATATACAAAATCGCAGGATATGCTTTGCTTTTATCGAAATTTTCGGGTATGTAAAGCTGATATTTCAGTGCTACGCCGTTTGTTGCGTTATATAAAAGGTCATTCCAGCCGGAATGCAGGTTTTCAAAAGTCATTGCCGCCTCCGAAAAATAGTTTTTAACTATTTTATCATATATTGGTGGCTATTGCAAGAAGTTTAACTTCATCTCTATCAGCTTTTCGTCAATTCCAAAGGCTGCTGCAATCTGACTTTGCGTATATCCGTATTCAATAAATTCTTCAAGTGCTTCTTCGTCTATAAGCAGTTCTGCTGCAAAGAGATTTGCTTCGTATTCGCGGCGTGATGTTTCTGAAAACAGTGTAAACTCTTCAAAACCTACTCGTGCGAATTTGCGGTGCAAAGCGTGGTGACCAAGCTCGTGTGCGCACACAAGCCGCGCTTCGGCACTAGAAAGCGATTTATTAATGAAAATAAACGGCACGTCATTTATTATTTTGTAAAAACCTTTAAGTGAACCAAGTTCTTTTACTATAAGCTCGGCGCGGCACATTTTGGCAATTTCAAACGGGTCGCGTGTACCGCATTTTTCAGCGGCGCGGCGAGCCATGGCGATAACCTCTTTTGATGAAATCATAACACTCACCTCCGAGTATATTATATAACACCGATTGTCCGATAAATCGTACACTAAAAAATATTGCAAAAATCGCTTTTTTGGTGTATAATAGTTCCAAGCGAGGTGACAGTTTATGCCATACGGATTTTCACTTGATGCATTGCCTGTTTGGACAGATGCATCCTTCAGATATTTTGAAAAGCATGAAAGGCACATGACACGCATCTGCTCGCAGGATGTGTTAATTATGGTTTTTGACGGCGTTTTGCGTTTTACCGAGGACGGTGTTCCTATAGAAGTAAAGACGGGGGAATACTATATTCAGCGTAGCGGACTTTTGCAGGAAGGCAATTTTGAAAGCGAATCGCCCGCTTACTTTTTTATTCATTTCAAGGGGCAGTTTAAAGATAGCGAAAACGTTTTACCGCTTCGCGGCAGGATAGATTTCGATGAGCTTTTTCCTCTTTTCAGAAAACTCGAGGAACTGATTTTTTCCGGAGGAACGAAGGTTGAAAAAGCATCGGTTGTTTACCAAATACTTGCTTCGCTTAAAAACAGCACCGATGTTCCGAAACAAAGCCGAATGGTAATGAAGGTCGTTTCGGTCGTTTCTGCGGATTTTAGAAAAAACTACTCGGTTGAAGAGCTTGCTGACGTATGCGGATATAACGAAAACTATTTCATAAAAGCGTTTAAAAAGGAGACGGGAAAGACTCCGTATGCATACATAAACGGTATGAAAATTGAGAAAGCAAAGCAGCTTTTGCTCAATTCCGACGCGTCGCTTGCCCAGATTAGTCTGGAATGTGGATTTGGCGCGTATATAAACTTTTATAAGTCGTTTATAAAAGCAGAGGGTGTACCTCCGCTTGAGTGGAAGAAGAAACTTGCAAATATTTGCTAAAATATTTCAAAAATCAATTGCTTTTTATAAACAAATTGACTAATATCCTATAAATAAGATATGATATAATTGTAAATAAAAACATTCGGAGGCTTAAATGAAAAAGATTGCTTTTTTTGCCATGCTTTTGGCAACTTTGGTTTTTGCACTCGGCATGACCGCAGCGGCAGAGGCGGAGGATGTTACATACTATTACATCAATTCCGAAACCGGCGTGGACACTCTTGAAAACGGCAGCGTTGACGCACCTGTAAAGACATTTACATACGCGTTAAATCTTGCAAACCGCAATCAGGTTTACGGCGAGCTTGTTGTGGTTTTTCAAAACTCATACACTTTTGTAAAAACCGTTAACGAGGTTGCGCATCCCAACTATTCGGTTAAGCTTACCGCTAAGGATGAAACTACCGATTACAGAGAGAGCGGCGCAGAGATTATATTTCAGAAAAATCTTCGCTACATGTTAAACGGTACGACATCGTTTGAAAATATCGACATTACCTATACGGGTACGCTCAATTTTACCGCGCAGTATAATCCTATCACGTTTGGCGAGGGCATTACCATGACCCGCACAGACAGTGAACTCAGCGGTATTTACGTTGTCGGCGGTTTCCAAGCTCCCACCGACCAGATTGATACAAGCATGGATTCGCATATCACCATCAAAAGCGGCACATTCCGTCATGTATGCGGCGGTACACGCGACAAGGCTGACGGCGTGACAGGCTCAATGTATGAAATCTGCACATTTACGGGCACACATTACATAGATGTTTACGGCGGCTATATTGAAAATCTTTACGGCGGCTCGCTTAAGACTCATTACAGCACAAGTGCCGTTATCAATATGTACGGCGGCGAAATTCTCAACTTTAATGTAGCCGGCGACCTTTCCCGCCGACTCAACGGTGATGCAACCGTTACGCTTAAGGGCGGCAAGGTTGGCACACTTAACGTAAACAACATTATTGGTACCGCAACTATCAATCTTGCAGGTACCAAGGTTGAAAAAGCAACCGTTTGGTGCTACAACGACGAGGTTAAAAAGCTTGTTGTTGCGGCAAACAAGCCCAAGGTTTTAAATTACGATGCAAACTACTATACCTCCGCAGAGATAGAAGCGCTCGGTGCAGAGTTTGACAAACTTGAAAACACCGCCGTGGTTTATGTATCCCAAAACGGAAGTGGCA
>JAZNOM010000092.1:0-3063 GCA_045580835.1 Eubacteriales bacterium | reverse complement strand
AACCTTGCTTTGCAAGGTTTTCAGATCCTTCACATTCGTTCAGGATGACAAGTTAGTTTGTTATCGTAAACATTAATTTACACAACAAAAAGGCTTGCGTATGCAAGCCTTTTTACATCATATTGGATTGTTTACAGTTCCTACGAAAAGCGGCAGACCGTCGCTTCCGGTTATTACAAAGATAAACGGTCGGTCAAGCACAAAGTCAATCTCGTCTTCGGGCGGCATTGCCGAGCCGCAGAGCATCATTACCGTATATGCCGCCGCTTCAACGCCTTCTTCGTCAACCTTTACGCGCGCGCCGTGTTCTACGCTGTCAAGCCAAACCGACTGTTCCTTTTCGGTGAGCGGTGAGAAGTCGGCATTATTTGCACTGAAGCAGTCGGTAATACCGAGGTTTTTAAGTCCTTTTGCAAGGTCGATTTTCGAGCTTACATCAAACTTTGGCAGGGAAATGTTTACGCGAAGCGATTTTGCGTTTTCAAAGTCGCCGTTTGATACCATAAAGTCAAGCGCTTCTTTGTCGCATAGCAGCTCTTTTGCGCTCACTCCCTCGTCGGGCAGTATAAAGTACATAAAGCCGCTGTTTTCGAGGCTTAACCGAGTTGCACCGAAGTTTTCACCGAAGTAGTATGTGCCGTAGGTTTCGGTTTGGTTCATAAAATCGCATTCGATATTGCCGCTATTTGCGTGAAAAGTTTGCTTTTTAGTGTTGCTTTCTGAAAACTCGCTTCCCCATTTTGCCTGAAAATAAATGGTTGTAACAAGTGCCATTATAGTTTCGGGCGTCATTTCGATATCCGAAATGTACTCTTTTAGCAGTCCGCCGGTCTGGTCGTTCATCCAATCCTGCAGGGCAGTGTTATAGGCTTTCGAGCCCATTTTGCCTTGGTAAGTTGAAGCGTAATAGTTGCTTGCAAGCGTGTTGAGCGTGTTCTGATTGAACTTGATATTTTCATTCAGCCAGAGCGATGAAGCGAGTATACTTGTAACCGCGCCGTCGTCGGAGTAGTTAGCGCGCCATATCTTTTTTGCCTGTGTGCGGAGTGCGTCAATATCCTCGGCGGTGAGTAACTCTAAAATCTGTTCGCGGCTCTCGCCATCGGTGATTTCTGCAAGCATCGCAAGTGCCATGTATACATTCAGCGGAGAGTAAACGAGGTTTTTACCGTCCTCGCTTGTGAGAAATTCCGAAACGGTTTGTTTAAAAAACTCATCTAAATTTTTGCCTGCACCGAAGTTTGCACGCTGTTCGTTTACACTTTCGCGCCATGCATCGTATCTGTCCTCAAAGCCGGGCAGTGCTTCACCCTCGGGGTATTTTGCCATTTCGGGATAGCGTGCTTCGGCGGCGATAGTGTAGGCACCGCTGTTTATGCAACTGCTTGCAATCAGTGAAAACGCAAGTATTACTGAAATAAGGGCTGTGATTTTAATATGTTGTTTAAACATGAAAGTCACTCCTTTCAATTGTTAGTCGGAAAAATATAGTAAAATCCTAAAAACCTTGATATCTTTGTTACTTTGCGTGGGGTAAACTCCACTTATAATGCGCAGCAAGCAGGCGGATTACAAATACAACCGCCGCACCTATGAACATTGCCCACATCGCGCCGAGCACTTCCCAAAGCAGTGCGCATACGAGAGCACCTGCAATAGACGCAGATGCGTAAACATGCTTTGTGAAAATGTATGGGGTGTCGCCTGCCATTACATCGCGCATAAGACCGCCGCCGACGCCTGTGATAACGCCGACAAAAACAAGCAAAAAGAGATTGTGACCGTTTGAAAGTGTTTTCGCAGCGTTTATGCCCATCACCGTAAAAATAGCTAATCCAAGCGCGTCCATAACGCGGATTATGTGGTCATAGAGGTATTGATTTTTGTCAAATAAGCGGCGCACGAACGGGAAAAATACGATTATTGAAACTGCTGCTGCAACTGCCGCGTAGATAGGCTTTTCGAACATCGTCGGCGGAGTGTTGCCGAGGATAATGTCGCGCACCGCACCGCCGCCGACTGCGGTGGTGATGCCCAAAATCGCAATGCCGAAAAGGTCCATGTCTTTTTTCAGCGCGGTCATTGCGCCCGATGCGGCAAAGGCAATTGTGCCGATGATTTCAAGAATAAATACAAAATGTTGCATTTTATTTCTCCATATGTGTTTTAATTAATTTAATAATATGCTATAATTAATAAAAAAGCAAGAGGAGGAATTAATATGCCTTTTAAAATAAACGCAGCTCCAAACGGAGCAGATTTTGATACGACAGCACTTTTTAAGATTTCTTACGGACTTTTCGTGCTTACCGCGCGCGACGGAGCAAAGGATAACGGTTGCATAATCAACACCGCCGTTCAGCTTACGTCTTCGCCCTGCCGCATTGCTATTACGGTAAATAAGCAGAACTATACCCACGATATGATAATGCGCACAGATGCGTTTAATCTCTCCGTTCTTTCCGAGGAGGCACCGTTTAAGGTGTTTGAGCATTTTGGATTCCAGAGTGGCAAAAATGTAAACAAGTTTGCGGATTGTGAGAGCGAAAACCGAATGGGCAACGGTGTTTTGTACGTGCCGAAGTTTACCAACGCAGTAATTGCGTGTGCGGTGGTTGCCACTGTGGACTGCGGAACGCACACTATGTTTATCGCCGATGTGTGCGAAACGAAGATTCTTTCAAGTGCGCCGTCTATGACATATCAGTATTATTTTGATAATGTTAAGCCAAAGCCTGCGGCAAGTGCGGATGCCCCGAAAAAGGGGTATGTCTGCAAGATTTGTGGCTATGTCTACGAGGGAGAAGAACTTCCGCCTGACTTTATCTGTCCGCTGTGCAAACACGGCGCAGAGGATTTTGAACCGATTAAGTAAAAGAAGCGACTGCATTGCAGTCGCCTTTTTGATGTGTGTTAATGAGGTAAATTAATGTTTATCTAATCACTTCAAAATGCAAGCATTTTGAAGTGGAGCAAAACCGTTCGCTCGCGCCGCGCTCACCGCGCGCGGTTTTTAAGGTGTAAAAAAGCCGGCGCATGTCCGCCTTTTTTACGGAATTTTAC
>JAZNOM010000091.1:0-69087 GCA_045580835.1 Eubacteriales bacterium | reverse complement strand
GGATTTTTGTTTCGTCGGCGTACATGTGTACGGTAGAGACAAAAATCCGAAAAAGCAAGTAACGGCAAGGGCTTTTTAAGCCCTTGCCGCATTTTGTTTTTTACACAAAGTGAAAAATTATTTCTATTTATCCCCTTCGCTTTTATTTCTTACTTGCGATCTGACGTGTTTGTCAGCACTCTGAAGTCGTCCGTAAGGACGACTTTTTTGTAATCTGTTATGCTTGTGTTTCGTTATCTTTGTGTTCGTGATGTGAGTGGCGACGGTGTTTATGGTGATGGTGTCTGCCCACTTCAAATTCTTCACTTTTGAGTTTGTTAAGCAGAGAAAATATCATTGCGCCAATAGCATTTCCGAGTAAAACGAAAAGCACCAGTATAAGAACTTCGCCGATGTTGTTTTGATAGCTTTTAAACTTGTCAAAAGCTGCACCGATATAGAATATGTTTGCGAGTGCGTAATCAAAGCCGCACACAGAGATTGCGGAGGAAGCGGCAACTAAAATTGCGCATCCTGTAAATCCGCTGCCTGATTTGCGGAAACCGTGCATTGCTATATAAACAAGCATGCCGCAAAGAACGGAGCCAACAGCAAGTTCGACAAATGAGATATCATACTTTGATTTTACAAGCACATCCGCAGACTTGTTAAGCTTGGGGATCAGAGCAATACCTACGGGCAAAGCGCCTAGTATGTTGCCAAACAAAATGGTTAAAGACTTTTTTGTTTGCTTTGCAACGTTTTTGGAAAAAATAGCGCCGAGATTGTCGGTAAAAATACTTAACTCAAATACTGCAACTGCAAGGAATCCCATGCTGAAGATTACGGCAGAAGCGAGTGTAGAATCCGGTTTTAATATAAGTGAAGCTGCGCTTCCGAGTGCGATGGCGATACCTCCGAGAATAGCGGAGATAAAGGATTGTAAAAGATTCATAAATAAACTCCTGATTTGATTTGCTGAACGCATAGAACTAATTTACCACATTTTTTAAAATTTTGCAATGATAATTTTGAAAAAACAAAAAAGCCGTCATGTTATGACGGCTTTTGGTCTTAAATCTTAAAATGTACAGGAAGACCTGCTTCGTGGCGATATTTAACCTCACCTTCGATGAGTGGGCGGAGATAGTCAAGGCATTTGTCTGTAACGTTGTTGCCGGATGGAACGATGAATTCATCGGGGACTTTCTTAACGACATTTGCAACGGAATCAGCAGGGACACTGTCAATGGTGATTTTGTAGCCGGACTTTGAGCGTACAAAAATCATAACGTGACCGCTAACGCCTTTAAGTGCAAATTCAACCGCTTTTTTACCAATGGCAACAGATTCTTTGATATCGGTTTTAGAGGCGATATGAGCTGCGCATCTTTGCGAGGTGTTAAACTCAACTGCACGCGTTTTGCATCCGACCTCTTCGCGGAGAGCTTCTGCGAGCACTGTGCCGGTGCCGGAAAGCTGCTTGTGACCGAAAGCGTCAACCTTGCCGTTTTCGCTTACGTATCTGCCGTCGGCAAAGCGGATACCCTCGGAAACCGCAATAACTACATTGGGGTGTGCCTTGAGGGCGGTGCGGATGTCCGAGAAAAAGCTGTTCATGTCAAAATCTCTTTCAGGGAGATAAATGTAGTCAGGGCCAACGCCGCCGGAAAGACGGGTAAGACCTGCGGAGGCGGTGAGCCAACCTGCGTCGCGTCCCATGATTTCGGTAATGGTAACAGCTTTTGTGGTGTATACTGCACAGTCGCAGATGATTTCTTTAACCGATGTCGCTATGTACTTTGCAGCCGAGCCAAAACCGGGGGTGTGGTCGGTGCCTGCAAGATCGTTGTCAATAGTTTTGGGTACGCCGATAATGCGCATATCATAATCGATGCCGCTGACGTATTCACTGAGCTTCATAACCGTGTCCATTGAGTCATTGCCGCCGATGTAGAAGAAGTAGCGGATGTCGTACTTCTTGAAAATGTCGATAATATACTCAAATGCTACAGGATTTTCTTTAGGATTGGGAAGTTTTTTGCGGCAGGAGCCAAGTGCTGCTGCGGGGGTGTGCTCAAGGTCGGCAAAATGCTGTTCGGAGGTAAAGATTTTGCCAAGGTCAACAAGTCTTTCTTCCGAGAGACCTTCAATACCGTTTCTCATGCCGTAAACTTTGCCGATAATGCCTTTTTCGACGCCTGCGAGTGCGCCGCGTATAACGCCTGAAAGGGTAGCGTTGATAGCGGCGGTAGGACCGCCCGACTGACCGACAACGGCGTTGCCATAGAGTTTCTCCATCTGATTTTCTCCATTTCTGTTTATTAACATATTCAGTATACCATGGATTGCCAATTCGGTCAATGCAAGTTTTGATTTTAGCGAAGTGCGTTTTTTTGCGGAAAATGTTAAAAATTTATTGCATTGACTAAAAGCATAAAAGATGATACAATTAAAAAGATACATTTATACTTTGGAGGCAGCCATGACCGGATATGAAAAAATAAATATACGCGGAGTAAATTTCCTTAACGTAACTCCCGCAGAAGCTGCAAAGGTTGGCGAAGAGATGCTTTGCGGCGACAAGGTTTGCACTGTTTTTACTCCCAACGCCGAGATCGTTCAGCTTTGTATCGAACAAAATGAGTATTACGACCTCTACAACAGCGGTGATATGGTTGTTGCAGACGGTGCAGGCGTTGTAAAAGCGGCAAAGATACTCGGCACTCCCGTAAAAGGTAAGGTTGCAGGCGTTGAACTTGGCGAAAGAATGCTTGAATACTGCGCGGGCAGCGGCGACGGTGTGTTTTTTCTCGGTGCAAAGCCCGGTGTTGCCGACGAAGCTGCTCGTAAAATGGCAGAAAAATATAAAGGGCTTAATGTTGTAGGCACAAATGACGGCTACTTTAAAAAGGAAGGCGAGGAGAGCGATGCGGTTATCGCAAAGATAAACGAAAGCGGCGCGAAGCTCTTGTTTGTATGTCTTGGCGTTCCCGTTCAGGAAAAGTGGATAACCGAGAATAAGAACAAGCTTACATCGGTAAGAATGTGCATGTGTCTTGGCGGAAGCCTTGATGTGTACGCCGGCACCGTTAAGCGCGCCCCCAAGATTTTTATTAAGCTTTCATGCGAATGGCTCTACAGACTTATCAAGGAGCCGTGGCGTCTTGGCAGAATGATGAAGCTGCCTAAATTCCTTTTCGGCACATATGCATATAAGATTAAAAAGAAGAAATAACTGTGTAATTTTCATAAAAACTGAAAAATACGCAAGCAACTGTGTTAGTATTTTAACAAATTTGAGAAAATTTACAAATAATACTTGTATATTTCAAAATTTGTGGTAAAATAGATAAGGATATGTAGGTTTACATATCGGAAAAATGTTTTCAAATTTTTTTATATATTCGGAGGACTTTAAAAATGGCAGTAAAAGTTGCTATTAACGGTTTCGGCAGAATCGGTCGTCTTGCTTTCAGACAGATGTTCGGCGCAGAGGGTTATGAGGTAGTTGCAATCAACGACCTTACCAAGCCTTCCATGCTCGCACACCTTCTTAAGTACGACACCGCACAGGGCGGTTACTGCGGCGCAGTTGGTCAGAATCTTCACACTGTAACTTCTGACGACGAAGCAGGCACCATCACAGTAGACGGCAAGACTCTCAAGATCTACGCAGAGAAGGACGCAAAGGATCTTCCTTGGGGCGAACTCGATGTAGACGTTGTTCTTGAGTGCACCGGTTTCTACTGCTCCAAGGAAAAGTCTCAGGCTCACATTGACGCAGGTGCAAAGAAGGTTGTTATCTCTGCTCCCGCAGGTAAGGATCTTCCCACTATCGTTTACAGCGTAAACGAGAACACTCTCACTGCTGATGACAATATCATCTCTGCAGCATCCTGCACCACCAACTGCCTTGCTCCTATGGCAAAGGCTCTCAACGACTATGCTCCTATTCAGAGCGGTATCATGACCACCGTTCACGCATACACCGGCGACCAGATGATTCTCGACGGTCCTCACAGAAAGGGTGACCTCCGCCGTGCACGTGCAGGCGCACAGAACATCGTTCCTAACTCCACCGGCGCTGCAAAGGCAATCGGTCTTGTTATTCCCGAACTCAACGGCAAGCTTATCGGCTCTGCTCAGCGTGTTCCTACCTGCACCGGTTCCACCACCATTCTCGTTGCAGTAGTTAAGGGCAAGGACGTTACTGTTGAAGGCATCAACGCAGCTATGAAGGCAGCAGCTTCCGATTCTTATGGCTACAACGAAGAAGCAATCGTTTCTTCCGACATCATCGGCATGACCTACGGTTCTCTCTTCGATGCTACCCAGACCATGGTTGCAAAGATCGACGACGACACCTATCAGGTACAGGTTGTTGCTTGGTACGACAACGAAAACTCCTACACCAGCCAGATGGTACGTACTATCAAGTACTTCGCTGAAAGAGTTTAATTTAAAACATGAAAAGCACCGCGCAAGCGGTGCTTTTTGTTTTTTACAAAAACTATGGAAAAAAATCTAACAATGTTGTATAATGATATATATACCGCTTGAAAGGAATTTACTCCTATGAAAATGTCTAAAATTGTTGAGCTTCTCAATGCAAAGGTGCTTTGCGGTGAGGAGCTGCTTGAAAACGAGGTTCACTCCGCCTGCGGAAGTGACATGATGAGCGATGTGCTTGCTTTTGTAAAAGACCAGGCGGTGCTGCTCACCGGACTTGTAAACTTGCAGGTTGTACGCACAGCAGCGATGATGGATATGCGCTGCGTTGTGTTTGTACGTGGCAAGAACCCTTCGGAGGATATTATTGATTTTGCGAGAGATAACGACATCGTGGTGCTTGCAAGCGATGAAAGAATGTATCCCGCGTGCGGCAAGCTTTATGCAAACGGACTTGTCGGCGGCTCGCTTCATACTTGACGGAGGTGCAAAATGAGTACACCGTTAAAACTTCATTATGATGTAAACGGCGAGGATTTTACCTCTGCGGGTAATGCGTCTGTGCAGGCTAAAAAGGCACTTCGCCAGCTTGGCTATGACCCCGACATCATTCGACGCGTTGCGATTGCGATGTACGAGGGCGAAATAAATATGGTTATACATGCCGACGGCGGCGATGCCGACATCATTGTATATCCCGAATACATAGAGATAGTTTTGGCTGATAAAGGTCCCGGAATCCCCGATGTTGCAAAAGCAATGCAGGAGGGATTTTCAACTGCGCCGGATAATATCCGTTCGCTTGGATTTGGTGCAGGCATGGGACTTCCAAACATGAAAAAGCATACCGATGATATGAAGATTGACACGGTTATCGGAGAGGGAACTACTATAACTATGCGTGTCAATACCTAACACTGTTTGCGCCGCTCGCGGCGGAAGGAGTTTGAAATGACAGAAAAAATCAACCACTCGGTTTTACTCGATGTGGATAAATGTAAGGGCTGCACTTATTGCCTTAAGCGTTGCCCCACCGAAGCCATACGAATACGAAACGGCCATGCCGTTATTCGTGCGGAACGGTGTATAGATTGCGGCGAATGTATCAGAGTTTGCCCGTATCAGGCAAAAACGGCGGACTTTGACCGCCTTGACGATTTTAAGGATTACAAATGGAAAATCGCACTCCCTGCACCTGCACTCTACGGTCAGTTTGACCGTCTTGATGACCTTGACTATGTTGTTTCGGGATTGCTTGAATGCGGCTTTGACGATGTTTTTGAGGTTGCCCGTGCGGCAGAAATCGTTTCCGAGTTTACAAGAGAATATTTAAAGCGTGAGGACACTCCAAAACCTGTGATAAGTTCGGCATGCCCTTCGGTAGTGCGCCTTATCAGCGTGCGTTTTCCGTATCTGCTTGACAATGTGCTTCCCATTTTGCCGCCGGTTGAAATAGCCGCACGCATGGCAAAAGAGGAGGCAATGAAAAAGCACCCCGAACTCAAAGAAGAGGATATTTGTGCGCTGTTTATCTCACCTTGCCCTGCAAAGGTTAGCTATGTGAGAAATCCGCTTGGCACAGAAAAAAGTAAAATAGACGGTGTCCTTGCGATTCGTGATATTTATTTTAAGCTCGTTGGTGCGATGAATAAGATTCAGTTTCCTGAAAGCGACTCAAAGACCGGCAGAATCGGCGTAAGCTGGGCAGGCACCGGCGGCGAAAGCTCTGCGCTTCTCAATGATAAATATCTTGCTGCTGACGGAATTGAAAATGTCATCAAGGTGCTTGATGAGATTGAAAAAGAGAACTTTGCTGGCCTTGAGTTTATTGAGCTTAATTCATGCAACGGCGGTTGCGTAGGCGGTGCTCTCAATGTAGAAAACCCGTATATTGCGCGCGCAAGACTACATATTATGCGTCGCTATTTGCCGGTTACAAAGACGCGCATTGAAACTGATGATACAGATTCCATGCTCTGGGATGCAAAGGTCGAATATAACCCCGTTTTAAAACTTGATCCCGACCGCGCCGAGGCTATGCGCAAGATGCAGAAGATACAGACCATAGCCAAGTGCTTCCCGCAGATTGACTGCGGCTCATGCGGCGCACCAACGTGCGCAGCGCTTGCCGAGGATATCGTGCGTGGCGAGGCGCATGAGGACGATTGTATCATCGAAATGCGCCGACAGATTCATTCTATCTATGACCATCTCGGCAAGATAGTGCATGAAACCTATAATCCCTCGGAGGACAAGTCTGAAAGATAAATCTTTCAGACTGTGAGTTTTGTACCTTTTGCGCCAAAATGTGGGCGCAAATTTCGGTATGCACCGAAACCGACAAAACTCACGCGACACAGAAAGGAATGGTCGTAAAATGACAGTAAAAGAATTTGCAGAAAAACTAAATTTAAAGGTGCTTTCCATGCCCGACGGCGATAGGGAAGTGACCGGCGGTTATGCAGGCGACCTTCTCAGTTGGGTAATGGGTAAAGCACCGAGTGACGCCGCATGGTTTACAATTATGTCCAATGTCAATATCGTAGCGGTTGCAATGCTCCGCGATGTAGCGGCAATCGTTGTCTGCGAGGGCGCGGAAATCGGCGAGGATGTAATCGCCCGCGCCTCCGAGCAGGACGTAAACCTGCTTGTCAGCGATAAAGGTATATATGAAAACTGCGTAGAGCTTGCGAGAATGATATAACTAAACTATCTGTCATCCTGAGCGAATGCGAAGGATATGCGAGCGCAGCGAGTCTTGTGAATGGTGGTGATAGTATTGCGCAGAATATTTGCTCTTGCTTGTGCATTTCTTTGTTTGTCTTTTATTAGTTGCAATTTCGACCCTTACCATGGAAAACGGCCTTGGGATTATGGTTCTGCTAAATGGGTTTGTGAGGATCCTAAAGCGTGGGTCGAGGTAGATGTTGAATCCGAAGAATTCGATTTTCCGAAAGGCGAAGTTATAATTAATGATCGCCCTATCAAATTCAGACTGTGTTTTATTCATCAAACCAACCAAGTTTTTTTTCAGATTACTGAAAAAACTTCAAATTCAATTTTTTATGAGGTTCCTGAATTTTCCGGCGAATGTACTTTTGCTCCGGATAAGTTAGTAATTAAAGTGGACAAAGACTCTGATACAGTGTTTTCCGGAAAATATGATGAATTGGTGTTTACTCGTAATGCAGACAACACGCAAGAAACGGATTAGTGCGTATGATTGTTAAAGAATCTATTGAAAGGAGGGAATACATATGCCAAAATTTTACTATGACCTACATATGCATTCCTGCCTTTCGCCGTGTGCAGATGATGATATGACACCTGTTACAATGGCAGGTATTGCCGCGCTCAACGGACTCAATATTGCCGCGCTCACCGACCACAATTCCTGCGGAAATCTCCCTGCGTTTTTTGCAGCGTGCCACGCATACGGCGTTGTGCCGATAGCAGGAATGGAACTTGAAACCGCAGAAAGTGTGCATATTGTCTGCCTTTTTGAGGAATATGACAACGCGATGAAGTTCTGGCATACGGTAAAGGACAACTACATGATGCCGTTTAAAAATGACGTTGCGATGTTCGGCGGTCAGTATTATATGAACGAGGATGACGAGGTCACAGGCACTGAAGAAATCCTGCTAATCACATCGACTACACTTTCGCTTGATGAGGGCGTAGCACTTGCCAGGGAACATGGCGCATTTGTTTTTCCTGCACACATTGACCGCACTTCAAACGGTATTATCGCCGTGCTTGGAGATGTTCCGCCCGAACCCGGATTTACCGCAGTCGAGTTCAACGATAGTGCAAATGTGGATGAATACCGCGAAAAGTATGCAGAAGTAAAAAACGCACTTGTGCTTGTCGATTCGGATGCGCACCGCGTAACAAGCATAAACGAAGCGGTGAACTTCATCGAGCTTGATGCAGACCCGTCGGACGAAGATGCCGTAAGAAAAGCATTTTTTGAATATTTAAGAAAACACTAACTTGTCATTCTGAGCGCATGCGAAGAATCTGAAAACCTTGCTTTGGGCAAGGTTTTTCTTCTTTTAGACATCCCTTGCGGGATGCAGATCCTTCGTAGCTTCGCTCCTCAGGATGACATATGGTGCTTTTTATTTACTTCGCACAAAAAAACTTCGTTAAATTTTCGACATTTTTCAGAAAAAAATCACTGAAACTATAGATTTTTTTAAAAAAGTATAGTATAATGTTTTTGTATGCGGGGTAGTACGCTTTTTTCGCGTTGCCATCGCGCAAGGAACGGATTAAATAAAATTGAAATAAATTTATTTAATGAAATCACAGGAGGTAGGTTCGAACTATGAAAAAGCAATTGACTCAGGTCGAATTTCGCGGCACAAAAGAGCAGGAAGCAAAGCTCCTCGAAATTATCGACGCTCACAAGAATGAGAGAGGCGCAATGATGCCTATTCTTCAGCAGGCGCAGGATGTCTACGGTTATCTTCCCGTAGAGGTAATGCAGATTATTGCAAAGCACACCGGCAAGCCCGTTGAGGAGATTTTCGGTATCGCTACATTCTACTCTCAGTTTGCACTCAACCCCAAGGGTGAGGTTGCAGTAGCAGTATGTCTTGGTACTGCTTGCTACGTTAAGGGCAGCGGCGATATTTATGAAAAGTTTGGCGAAGAACTCGGTCTTGTAGGCGGCGGCACATCCCCCGACGGCAAGTGGTCTCTTGAGGCTACCCGTTGCATCGGTGCTTGTGGTCTTGCACCCGTTTTGACTGTTAACGGCAACGTTTACGGCAGACTTACTACAAAAGATGTTCCTAACATTATCGCAGAGTACAAATAATTCTTTATGAAAGAGTTATCGCTGAATATTCTCGATATCACTCAGAACTCTATTACGGCGCGCGCAAAAAATATCATCATTTCGCTTATCGAAAACGATGACGGCTGGCTTACGCTCACTATCACCGACGACGGTTGCGGTATGAGCGAAGAAACGTTGCGCACGGTAATGGATCCGTTTTATACAACGCGTACCACAAGAAAGGTTGGTATGGGCATTCCGCTTCTAAAGCTTGCATGCGAGCAGACGGGCGGTGCGCTTAACATTGTTTCAAAGGATGAAAAGAATTATCCTGACGAGCATGGCACCACGGTGTGTGCCACCTTTGACACAAAGCACATAGACATGACGCCGGTCGGTGACATGATATCCACCATTGAGGTGCTTTTACAAGGGCATCCCGAGGTTGATTATCTTTATGTGCATAAAACTCCCCGATTTAACGTGGAGATGGACACAAAAGAGCTTCGTGCGGTGCTTGGCGACATTTCGCTTGGCGAGCCGGAGATTTTGCAGTGGGTACGCGGATTTTTAAGCGAACAATATGATTTATCTGAATAATTTTGGAGGTGTAAACCATGAAATCTTTAGCAGAACTTGCAGCAATTAAGGCAAAAATGCAGGATAAGGTTGCTATGCGTGAAGGCAGCGGTGATGTAAGAGTAGTTGTTGGTATGGCTACCTGCGGTATCGCAGCAGGCGCACGCCCCGTACTCTCCGCTTTCGTTGAGGCGGTTAACGCGGCAGGTCTTTCCGAAAAGGTGACCGTTACCCAGACCGGTTGTATCGGTATTTGCCAGTACGAGCCCGTTGTAGAAGTATTCGAAGACGGCAAGGAAAAGGTTACATACGTTAAGATGGATGCAGACAAGGCAAAGCGCGTTGTTGAAGAGCACATCAAGGGCGGCAAGGTTGTAACCGATTATGTTATCGGTAATAAATAATTAAACGGAGGAAATAAAATGATTCGCACACATGTATTGATTTGCGGCGGTACCGGTTGTACTTCCTCCGGAAGTTTGGCTCTCAAAGAGACTCTTGAAAAAGAGCTCGCAGCAAAGGGCCTCACCGAAGAAGTAAAAATCGTTATCACAGGTTGTTTCGGTCTTTGTGCTCTCGGTCCGGTTATGATCGTATACCCCGACGGCACATTCTACAGCATGGTTAAGCCTGAGGATATTCCCGAGATCGTTGACGAGCACCTTCTTAAGGGCCGTCCCGTAGCTCGCCTTGAGTATCACGAGGCAGGCGAGAAGGAAGCAGTTTCTTCTCTTGCAGAAACCAAGTTCTACAGCAAGCAGAAGCGCGTTGCGCTTCGTAACTGCGGTGTTATCAACCCTGAAAACATCGAAGAGTATATTGCAAGAGACGGTTATGCAGCGCTCGGTAAGGCTCTCACAGAGATGACTCCCGAAAGCGTTATCCAGACCGTTCTTGATTCCGGTCTCCGCGGACGCGGCGGCGGCGGATTCCCCACCGGCAGAAAGTGGGACCTCGCTCGCAAGCTCGTTCAGGGCGGTCAGAAGTATGTTGCATGTAACGCAGACGAGGGTGACCCCGGCGCGTTCATGGACCGTTCCATTCTTGAAGGTGACCCCCATGCACTTATCGAAGCAATGGCTATCGCAGGCTATGCTATCGGTGCTACCGAGGGTTACGTATACGTTCGTGCAGAGTATCCTATCGCTGTACAGCGTCTCCAGATTGCTATTGATCAGGCTCGTGAATACGGCCTCCTTGGCAAGGATATCTTCGGCACCGGCTTTGAATTTGATATGTTTATCCGTCTCGGCGCAGGTGCATTCGTTTGCGGCGAAGAGACTGCACTTATGACTTCTATCGAGGGTAACCGCGGCGAGCCTCGTCCCCGTCCTCCGTTCCCTGCAGAAAAGGGTCTTTTCAACAAGCCTACCGTTCTTAACAACGTAGAAACCTATGCAAACATTCCTCAGATTATCCTTAACCGTTCTGACTGGTTTCCTTCCATGGGTACCGAAAAGTCCAAGGGTACAAAGGTATTCGCTCTCGGCGGTAAGATTACCAACACCGGCCTTGTAGAAATTCCTATGGGTACCACTCTCCGCGAAGTTATCGAGGAGATCGGCGGCGGTATTCCTAACGGTAAGAAGTTCAAGGCTGCACAGACCGGTGGTCCTTCCGGCGGTTGTATCCCTGCTCACCTTATCGACACTCCTATCGACTACGACAACCTTATCGCTCTCGGCTCCATGATGGGCTCCGGCGGACTTATCGTTATGGACGAGGACAACTGTATGGTTGACATCGCAAGATTCTTCCTCGACTTCACAGTTGACGAGTCCTGCGGTAAGTGTACTCCTTGCCGTATCGGTACCAAGCGTATGCTTGAAATCCTTGACAAGATTATCGCAGGTAAGGGCGAACTTGAAGATATCGACAGACTTGAAGAGCTTGCACAGTACATCAAGGCAGGTTCTCTCTGCGGTCTCGGACAGACTGCTCCTAACCCTGTTCTTTCTACACTTCAGTACTTCCGCGATGAGTACATTGCTCACGTTGTGGACAAGAAGTGTCCTGCAGGCGTATGTAAGAGCCTTCTCAGCTTCACTATCGACAAGGATAAGTGTATCGGCTGTGGTCTCTGTGCAAAGAACTGTCCTGTTAACGCTATTGAAAGAACCGATTACATCGCTCCCGGCCACAAGCTCGCATCCTTTACCATTGATGCAGCTAAGTGCGTGAAGTGCGGCGTATGTATGAGTAACTGCAGACCCAAGGCAATTGAGAAGAAATAAGTGAAAGGAGAAAGAGAAATAATGGAAACTGTAAACATTAAAATTAACGGCAGAGACTATGCAGTTGAAAAGGGCATGACTGTTCTTGAAGCTTGTCGCTATGCCGGCATTGATATCCCGACACTTTGCTATCTCAAGGATATTAACGAAATCGGCGCATGCCGTCTTTGCCTTGTTGAGGTAAAGGGCGCTCGCGGACTTGTTACCGCTTGCGTATACCCTGTAAATGAGGGTATGGAAATTACCACCAACTCCAAGAAGATTCGCGACTCCAGAAAGATGAACCTCGAGCTTCTTCTTTCCAACCATAAGAAGGACTGTCTCTCCTGCGTACGCAGCACTACTTGTGAGCTTCAGAAGCTCTGCAACGAGTACGGTGTTGACGAGCATCACTTCGGCGGCGAGAGAACCGAGTATCCTATCGACGATTCTTCTGTATCCATCATTCGTGATAATAACAAGTGTATCCTTTGCCGTCGTTGCGTAGCTGCTTGTAAGGCTATGCAGGGCATCGGTGTTATCGGCGCAAATGACCGTGGCTTTGATACCTCTATCGGTTCTGCTTTCGGTCTTAACCTTGCTGACACTTCCTGTATCAACTGCGGCCAGTGCGTAGTTGCTTGTCCTACAGGTGCTCTTTATGAAAGAGACGATACTGCAAAGGTATTTGACGCTATCGCTAACCCCGATATGCACGTTGCAATCTGTGCTGCTCCTTCCGTTCGTGCACAGATCGGCGAGTGCTTCGGCTATGAGCCCGGCACCGACACCGAAGGTCAGATGGTTGCTGCTATGAAGCGCCTCGGCTTTGACGGTGTATACGATATGAACCTCACTGCTGACCTTACCATTATGGAAGAGGCTACCGAGTTCCTCGGCAGAGTTAAGAATGGCGGCGCACTCCCCATGATTACCTCTTGCTCTCCCGGTTGGATCAAGTACTGTGAGCATTACTTCCCTGAAATGACAGAGAACCTCTCTACTTGTAAGTCTCCTCAGCAGATGTTCGGCGCAACCTACAAGACCTACTATGCACAGAAGATGGGTATTGACCCCAAAAATATCTTCTTTGTATCTGTAATTCCTTGTACCGCAAAGAAGTTTGAGGTTGGTCGTCCTAACCAGGCTGCAGCAGGTGTTCCCGACGTTGACGTTGCTATCACCACTCGCGAGCTTGCAAAGATGATTGAGGTTGCAGGTATCGACTTCCGCGGCCTTGCTGACGAAAAGTTCGACGTTCCGTTCGATATCGGTTCGGGCGCAGGCGCAATCTTCGGTGCTACCGGTGGTGTTATGGAGGCTGCTCTCCGTACTGCTGCTGAAGTTATCGAGGGCAAGCCTCTCGAAAAGCTTGAGTTTGAGGACGTTCGCGGTACCGCCGGTATCAAGCGCGCTTCTTACAAGCTCGGCGACATGGAACTCAAGGTTGCTGTTGTTAGCGGCACTGCTAACGCAAAGGAACTTCTTACCAGAGTTCAGAACGGTGAGGAAGACGTTCACTTTATCGAAGTTATGGCATGTCCCGGCGGTTGCGTAAACGGCGGCGGTCAGCCTTATCAGCCTGCAAAGGTTCGCAACAATGTTGACCTTCGCGCAAAGAGAGCAGCAGTTCTCTATACCGCTGATAAGAATATGGACCTTAGAAAGTCTCACGAGAACAGCGCGGTTAAGAAGCTTTACGAAGAATTCTTCGGCGAGCCCAATAGCCACAAGGCTCATGAGATTCTCCACACCACTTACGTTAAGCGCGGACTTTAATTAAACACAAAAAGGCACTGCTTGGGCAGTGCCTTTTTTGCGTAAAGAAGCGAGGGCGTTCTTTCTTAAGAAGAAAGAACCAAAGAAAAACTGTAAAAAGTTATATGTGTAGCCATGGCTTCGGAGGATAATTCTTTATAAAAAGGTTTGGAGGTGTCGGAACCTTTCCGGGGCAGGTTCTGACGTTTTTCTTAATTATATTTTACAAAAAATACGCAAATCCTTCTCAACTTATGTTATAATATATTTATAACAGCAATGGAGGTTACCCGCATGAGCTATAAGATTTTAGAATATGACCCATATTTGAAACCTTTTGAATCGGATATTGAACTTCGGGTTGCAAATTACAACCGCAAGAAAAAAGAAATACTCGGCAAGGGGACCTCTCTTTCGGACTTCGCCAACGCGCATGAGTATTTCGGCTTCCACAAGGATAAAAACGGCTGGTATTATCGCGAATGGGCGCCCGGCGCTGACGCTGTTTACATCATGGGTGAAATGAACGGCTGGAATCCAACCGAGCTTAAACTCACGAATATTGGAAACGGTGTGCATGAAATATACCTTTCGGGAAATCGTAGCCTTTACGGCGGCTGTAAGGTAAAAACCGTTGTAGAAAAGGACGGGCAGTTTTTAGAACGAATTCCGCTTTACGCACGCAGAGTGGTACAAGACCCTGTAACTCGTGTCTGGTCGTGCGAAATCCTAGACGAAAAGCCGTATAAATGGAAGAAAAAGACCTTTAAGCCTGCAAAAAACCTCTATATCTACGAGTGCCACATCGGTATGGCGCAGGAGGAAGAAAAGGTCGGCACATACAAGGAGTTTACCGAAAAGATACTCCCGCGTATCAAGGGGCTAGGCTACAACGCCATTCAGATAATGGCGATAATGGAGCACCCGTATTATGGCTCATTCGGATATCAGGTTTCTTCATTCTTTGCAGCTTCATCAAGATTTGGTATGCCCGCCGATTTGAAGGAACTTATCGACACCGCGCACGAAATGGGCATTGCGGTGCTGCTTGATGTTATTCATTCTCACGCGGTTAGAAATACCGCCGAGGGTATCAATCAGTTTGACGGTACAGATTATCAGTTCTTTCATGTAGGTCAGCGCGGCGACCATCCCGCGTGGGGAACAAGGCTCTTTAACTATAACAAAAACGAGGTTATACATTTTCTGCTTTCAAACCTCAAATTCTGGATGAATGAGTATCATTTTGACGGTTTCCGCTTTGACGGTGTAACCTCAATGATTTATTATGACCACGGCCTTGGAACTGCGTTTACCGACTATTCAAAGTATTTCTCACTCAATACTGAAACCGAGGCTATTACCTATCTTCAACTTGCAAACGAGCTTATACGCGAGGTTAACCCAAATGCGGTTACAATTGCCGAGGATATGTCTGGTATGCCCGGTATGTGTTTGCCTATCGCAGACGGCGGCATTGGCTTTGACTTTCGCCTTTCCATGGGCGTGCCGGATATGTGGATAAAGCTGCTTAAGACTACAAGTGACGAGCATTGGAACATGTGGCAGATCTGGAATGAGCTTTCAAGTCACCGTCCAATGGAAAAGACAATAGGCTATGCAGAGTCGCATGATCAAGCGCTTGTCGGCGATAAAACAATAATTTTCTGGCTTTGCGACAGTGCAATGTATACCCACATGTCAAAACTCAGCGAGGCAAGTGCGGTTGTTGACCGCGGTATTGCGCTTCATAAAATGATTCGTTTTATTACAATGTCACTTGCGGGCGAGGGATATCTTAACTTTATGGGCAATGAGTTTGGTCATCCCGAGTGGATTGACTTCCCGCGCGAGGGCAACGGTTGGAGTCATTACTATTGCCGCCGCCAGTGGCATCTTGCAGACGATAAGCTGCTCAAATATGAATGGCTTGAGGAGTTTGACAAGGCAATGCTTGCTTTGTCAAAGGATAAGAAGATTTTTAATAAGGATGCGAAAGCTTTGTTCATTGACGAGCGGGCGCAGGTGCTTATTTACGAGCGAAACGGCGCAGTTTTTGCATTCAATTTCAGTCCGTATAATTCCTATGACGGCTATTTTGTAAATACTCCTTCCGCCGGCGAGTATGTTCCCGTGCTTTCCACTGATGATGAAAAGTTCGGCGGATTTAACCGTATTGCAACCGATATCACATACACCGCCGAAAAGGTTGATAAAAAGAAGTACGGCTTTAAGATGTATCTTCCGTCACGCACTGCAGTCTGCCTTGTAAAGAAAAAGAAATAATAAAAAGTCCGCGCAAGCGGACTTTTTTTGTTGACTGTGGAAGATACATATGCTATAATATATACAGATGAATACCATCGGAGGTGGAATCTATGCAGCGTAGGTTTCCGATTACTGCTGTAGCATGCATTGTTATGGCATCGCTGGCGCTTTTTGTAAGGCTTATTCTGCGCCCTGTTTTTGATGTGATTGTATATGCAATTGCAATTTTTTTATTCGGTGAAGCTATTGCTGAATGGCAGTTTTTATATGACTTTATCGTTCCTGTTGCTATTATAGTTTTTATGATAGCAATACCGTTTGTATCCATCCGACTCCGCACACGTGGAAGTGACAGAATATATTTTGCGTCAAAGCGGATTTGCGAAGCTATAATAACAGTATACATTACACCAATTTTGTTTTTAGTTTTTATTCTTTTTGGTATGTATCCGCTTGATATAGCGTGGCGTTGGTGTAATGAATACGGTGAAATTCCGTTTGTGATGTTGTTATTTTTAGTGCCTGTTTTCTTTGTTTTTTCTTGCAGAGTAAAGTTCAGGGCGACGCCTGCGGTAGGGAATACTGCTCTTGTAGTTTCATTTGTCGGAATAATACGAACGGTAGTCTTTTTCTTTGAAGGTATTGACTTATCAAACGATGTACTTTGGCTTGTAGTTTACAGTTTGTCGTTTATAGTTTTATGGTTGTTTGAGCAACTGCAGAGGGATAAAGACGGCAGAATAAATGTACTTTCGCGCATATTGCTAACGGTAATTTCGTCGCTTTCGGCATGCATTATCGGCATCAAAACGGTATCGATTGTATACGACTTGGTAATGTGGGGCTTTTCTTGGGCAGATTTAAATTCGTTACTATTTTTAATCCCTATATTTGCATTGTTTGTGGCTTATATTGTAAAGGTTAATAGAAGAATTAACCAATTCAAGGAGGCATTATGAAAAAACTTTTATTCTTACTTTCGCTTTCGCTTGTGCTTTGTGCGTGTGATTTTAATGTACAAACCGATAATACAACCGCGCAAATTACCGAAAGTGCGCCTGTGGAAACAACCACCGTGGCTGAAATCACTGATGAAACCACCGTGGAAACTACCGCTGATGCCGCACCAATGGATATGCCGTATGAAACAGTGTATCTTCCTGTGCGTGAGGGAGAATCATACTCCTCGCACCGATATAATGACAGATATGTTGTATTCTTAAGGTATGTTGATGATACCGGACGCTATGATAACATATCTGTTTTAGACCTTGAAACTTGCGAGTTTGTTTATGATGAGCCGATAGATGTTTTCTATAGTATTTTTACCTATGAATATTGGGACGGCAAATTTGTAATGATTGCATCGGAGTATGATGACGATTCTCATATGATTATAACCGAGGAAAACGGAGTGTTTTCTCATGAAGTTACAAAAAGGGAAGAACGTTCGTTTACATATGAATATTTAACCTCGCCCGACGGCAAATATGCCGCATATCCCACCTACAAAGACGGAACCGATGGCGGTATTGATGTAAAATATCCCGATGGAAGCGTTAAGCGCGTCTTATCCAATGACCGAAGCGGCGATCTTGCTTCTCACTGCGGCTATTATCCTCAAAAATTTATTGATAATACCCGATTTGTTTATCATATTTCGGGATATGAATGGACATCCGGATTTGGAATATACAATGTAGAAACGGACGAGAAAATTGAGGTGCTTGAAGGGCAGTACCCCTACGCATTTTTCGATGGCGGATTTTTCACTACCGTTGAAAAGGACTACATTGTATGGGAAATATATAAGCATGATGCGAGCGGACAAGGAACTCTTATAGCTTCACGCGAGGAAACGGACGGCGCGTTTGAATTAAAGAGTGATTGCAACTATATCTTTGAAGGTTCCGTATGGCTTGAGATTTTCGATATAAGATACTGCGATGAAAACCAAGTTACCTTCTACAGTGCAGATTTTCAAAAAGAACTTGGCAAAATTGTTTATGCAGATCATTTCGGCGGCAACATGTTTGTGTATGGTGATAAGATTGTAATTGCACAGCCCAAAGTTGTAGAACTTACCCCCGAAGAAATCAAAGAACGCGATGCAAAAATGATTGCCGAGCATATTATACATCATGTTATGGACTTGGATGAATGGGCGGCAAGCGACTATGAATGTTCTCCTTTGGATATGCTTCGCTTCATTTCATCGCTCACTCTTTACCATGACGATAACAATCACCCCTACAGTAGTATGGTGTCACTTTCGGATGATGGAAGCTTTTATGAAATTTCAAAGGAAGATGGCGACTTTATAAATACGCGTCTTTTCCGTGTTCACAATTGGGAAAAATCAAGCTACTACGAAACTGTTTTCGATGAGGATAAGGGAGGCTACTATACACCATACGGAATTGGAGTTTGGATAACACCGTATACCTACAAAAATATGACAGCTCACAGTGACGACAAATTCATTACCGTATATTTTGAACTAATATCAAGTGATAAGTTTGAGTATGAATATAAAGAATACGGCGAATACGTTTTCACTTTTGCAAAAGAAGATTTGACATTACTTGATTTTGACACTGCAACTCCTCCTCAAATTGTAATTCCTTGGTATGTCACATCGAAAGAAATAGGCGGCATCGTTACAAAATATGAGTTCACCGACGACGGCGGAATGCTTGTAACCTATGATGGTAACGTCGAAGATTATTACAATAGTAACGGTTTAAAGTATAAAACCATGTATTATGATGACCGCGGTATTTTTTCTTCAAAAATATTTTATACCTACGATGAAAACGGTTTGCTTGCCAAGGAAGAACACTATAATTCTTTCGGTGAGTTGACGTTTAAAGAAACATATACCGATGGCAAATCACAATACTGGGAATACTATGTCGGGGAGTTTGCCGGTTCTTGGCGCAAATTGGAATACAATGAGCAAGGTTTGCTTGTAAAAGAATCATGGCATAGCGGTGCAGATCCAAGAGATGTAATGCATACCGATGAAGTTGTCGAGTATTTTTATGATGATGAAGGCAAAAAAATAAAAACAATTGCTACGTACGACGGTGAAGATGTCCGTGAAACCGAATATTTCTATGATGAAAACGGGTATGAAACACATTGTACCGGAGGAGAAACTGTTCGCACATATTATCCCGACGGAACGCTTAAAAGCGAGAAGTGGGCACCGCGACAGTGGTACGAGATAAACATTAAAGAATACTTGCCAAACGGCAAACTTTTGCGCTCGGCGGATATATATAACTCTGATATAGAGGACCTCGGAGAGTATGAAGAGGTTCGCACATATGAGTTTTACGAAGACGGTAGGATAAAAGGCGCGACTTTTGAAAGATACGATTTAGGAGTAAAGGAATACAAAAGGGAAATCGAAGTCAAGGTGAACTACAGTGCCGGCGGAAGAATCCGCACGGATACGTATTATAAGGCTTCCGACACGGGAGAGCTTGAATTTGCCTGCGAGGTATGGTTAGAGCGCGACAAAGATGGAAACTTTTCATACTACCGTGTGGCGCGAGGAGATGCAGAAGTAGTAAGAAGTTTTAGAGAGCACGATGACCTTGATTATAACCGCGATAGATATCACTATGATGATGTCGGCAGACTTGAACGTGTTACAAATGGCTCCGAGGTGAAAGAAATCTATTATTACAGCAATTGCACCCAAGAGCAGTATGAACTCTACCAAAAGGTAATGGGAAATAGAGAGAAGTAACATTTTTATTTACCAGGATGCGATAGATTTAAAGTTTTTGAAAAGGGTGCAGGGGAAAACTTTTTACAAAAAGTTTTCCCCTGCGTTTTTTTATTTACTTGCTTTTCTTAATAAATCCTGCTTGATGTCCCAGAGCTTTTGCGAAAGGTCAACGTAGTAGTTGTGCGGATTTTGGAAACGCTTGACCTCGTCCCAGAGCGTATCGACTTCCTTTAAGCAATAGTCTCTGATTTCTGCCGTAGACGGGGAAGTGTAAACACATTCGCCGTCCTTGAAAATAGGCACCTGAAGCTCACGTACAGAGAAATTAGTGATAGTCTTACGTTTCCAGGTATGCTCGGGGTCAAAAAGCTCAAGCGGCTGATTTTCGTCAATAATCTCATCGTAAAGCGCGATGTAATCAGCGATTGCCTTGCCGTTTTCTTTGTCATAAAGACGATAAACCTTTTTGTAATGCGGATTTGTAATCTTTGCCGCGTTTTCACTAATCTTGATTTTCGGCACTATAGAGCCGTCAGGCATTTCTCTTGCACAAAGCTTGTACACGCCGCCGAAAACGGGTGTGCTTTTTGAGGTAATCAAGCGCTCGCCAACGCCGAATGAGTCGATTTCTGCGCCCTGACGGATAAGTGCGAGGATGATTTCCTCGTCAAGCGAGTTTGAGGCAACGATTTTGCACTCGGTGAGTCCTGCCTCGTCAAGCATTTGACGCGCCTTTTTGGAAATATACGCAATATCGCCCGAGTCAAGGCGAATTGCGCATTTTGTGATGCCTTTAGGCAAAAGCACCTCTTTGAAAACCTTGATTGCATTGGGGACGCCGCTTTTAAGCGTGTTGTAGGTGTCAACGAGCAGAGTTGCGTTTGTAGGATAGATTTCGCAGTATGTCTTAAACGCTTCGTATTCGCTGTCAAACATCTGCACCCATGCGTGCGCCATTGTGCCCGTTGCAGGTATGCCGAAGTCGCGGTCGGAAATTGTGCATGCGGTTGCATTTACACCGCCGATATAAGCGGCTCTTGCGCCGAGATAGGCACCGTCAGCGCCCTGCGCGCGGCGCGAGCCGAATTCGGCAACTGCGCGCCCTTTTGCCGCGCGCACAATGCGATTAGCTTTGGTTGCGATAAGTGATTGGTGATTAATTGCGAGTAGGAGATATGTTTCTATAAACTGTGCCTCTGCAGCCGGTGCGCGTACCGTTACGATAGGCTCACCTGGGAAAATAGGAGTACCCTCGGGAATTGCGTAGATGTCGCCGGTAAACTTGAAAGTTTTTAAACTTTCGAGAAATTTCTCGTCAAAAACACCTTTTGAGCGCAAGTATTCGATATCCTCATCGGTAAATTTCAAATCCTTGATGTACTCGATAAACTGTTCAAGACCTGCGCAAATCGCAAATCCGCCGCCGTCGGGAACATCGCGGAAAAACATGTCAAAATACGTTATGCCGTCTGCCATGCCAGCTTTAAAATAGCCGTTAGCCATTGTAAGCTCGTAGTAGTCACAAAGCATGGTGAAATTTTGTCTTTTGCTCATTTTTGCTCCTTAAAGTAGCTCTAAAATGCGGAATGTGTTGGGCTCAAGCATAACAGCGCCCTCGCCTTTGTCACCGCTAACTGCATCGCGCCATTTTCCGTCAATCTCATATTTTACAGGGAAAGAAACGCGGCTGCACACGGTAAGCATCTTTTCCTTTTCGTTTTTGCGCACAAATGCAAAAAGCCCGCCGTCATGCGACACAACTTTAAAGTCGCCGCCCGCATAAACACTGTACTCTTTTCTTATTTTGCCGAGCGCCTTATAATGTTCGGTAAGCTCTTGGCACTCTCTGCCCCAAGGGAACGGCATGCGGCAGAACGGGTCGCGATAACCCTCCATACCTGCTTCATCACCGTAGAAAACAGAGGGAAAGCCGTAAAGCGTATACTGAATCGCGCTTGCCATTTTCAGCATTGCAATACCGTACTTTTTCTCGTCATCGTTCAAACGCACCTTGGAAAGCTCCTCGTTTGAAAACCCTTCTGCGTTTCTGCCGACAAGTGCGGTAAGTATGCGCTCTGTATCATGAGTGCCAAGCAGATTCATAAGGCAGTCGCAAACCGCTTTCGGATAGCATGAATAAAGCTCGGTTACAGTGTTGTAAAGCATTGTACAGTCGCCGCTCTTGATAAAGTTGATTATCGCATTTTTTGTGGGATAATTCATTACGCTGTCAAGCTGCTTGCCGCGTAAGTATCGGCGGCGTGTGCCGTAGGCGACTTTTTCAGCGGCGTTTTCCCAAACCTCTCCGATAACGATAGCGTCGGGATTAGCCTTTTTTACAACATCGCGGAGTGAGTCGAGAAATACATCCGAAAGCTCGTCGGCAACGTCAAGCCGCCAGCCGTTTATACCTTCATTTATGTAGTTCTCGCAAACACCGTTTTTGCCCACAAAATAGTTTCTGCATTCGCGCGACGAATGATTAAGTCGAGGCAGAATTTCAATGCCCCACCAACAATCGTACTTGTTTGGGAAACGGAGAAAATGATACCAATCCGAATACGGCGACTTTTCGCTTTGATAAGCGCCGAGAGAAGGGTAATTTCCGTATCGGTTAAAGTAAAGGCTGTTGTCGCCGGTGTGGTTGAATACGCCGTCAAGGATAACCTTAATTCCGCGCTTTTTACATTCGGAAAGCAGCGCGTCAAAAGCCTCCTTGCCGCCAAACATTTCGTCAATTTCGAGATAGTTGCCTGTGTCGTACTTGTGGTTTGAATACGCCTTGAAAATCGGGCTTAAGTACAAGCAGTTTACCGAAAGGCTTTCAAGATAGTCAAGCTTTTCGATAACGCCCCAAAGACTGCCGCCGAAGAACTGATTGTTTTTAAGCGGTGCGCCGGGGTAGGGTGCAAATTCGGGAATGCCGGTGTCCCAATCTTCACGCAAAATGGCGTCATCGCGCACGGGCAGCTTCTTTTCACTCTTTGCAAAGCGGTCAACGAAAACATGGTACATTGTGGTGCCGTAATAGTTTTCGGGAGTTTTAAAATCAGGCTCGTAAACCAAAAGAATAAAACGGCGCGCAGGGTGCTCGTAAAGATAAAAGTCTACATTATTAATACTTGATGTGTATAAGGTTTTGCCGTTTTCGGCAAAGCGGAACTCGTAGTAAAAGAGTCCGTCGTCTTCGTCTTCGCACATCTTTTTTAAATCAAGTGTAAAGGTGAAGATATCATCGTCACCGTCAAGCCCCTCGTATATTGGAAGAATTGATTTATCCCTTTGACCGTCGCGGCAAATTACCATAGACGGGTCAACGAGCTTGAGTGCCCTTGGAATGCGCAAAGTTATTTTCGGCGTTACGTTTGCTGCAAAAGCGCTGCTAAAGGAGCAATCCTTGCCGTCCACGGTCTTGACAATAGCTATTTGCATAAGTTCCTCATTGTGTAAATGTATTTTATGCGTGCCGCTTTGCGGCACGCATAAGACTAACTTTATTCGCCCTTAACCATTCTCTTAAGATTCCAAATACGCTCTGCGTATTCGTCAATACTGCGGTCAGCGGCAAATTCGCCTGCACCTGCGATATTGTTAATGGACATCTTGTTCCAGAGTTTCTGGTTAGGATAAATGGAGATTGCGCGGTCATGCTCTGCCTTGTATGACTCAAAGTCTGCAAGACACATATACGGGTCAGCTACGCCGCCTGCGGAAATGAGGTAGTTTGCGATGTCGCCGAAGCTTTCACCCGCAAATCCCTGATAGAGACGGTCGATAGTGCGCTTGAGAGCGGCACTTGCGTGGTAGTAATCCTGAGAGTGATAGCCCTTGGTCCAAAGATCGTCAACGCCGTCGCAGTCAAGACCGAAGATGAACATATTGTCTTCGCCTGCTTCCTTGCGCATTTCGATATTTGCACCGTCCAAAGTACCGATGGTGAGCGCACCGTTAATCATAAGCTTCATGCAACCGGTACCGCTTGCTTCCTTGCCTGCAAGCGAAATCTGTTCGCTGATTTCGGCAGAGGGAACAAGTGCTTCAGCCATGCTTACGCTGTAGTTTTCAAGGAATACAACGCGGAGCTTTTCGCGGATGATGGGGTCTGCTTCAATCTCCTTGGAGATGTAGCAGATAAGCTTGATAATCTGCTTTGCCATAGCGTAGCCGGGAGCAGCCTTTGCGCCGAAGAGGTAGGTCTGCGGAATAATGTCAAGGTTCGGATTTTCTTTGAGTTCAAGATAGGTGTTGATGATGTTGAGCGCGGTGAGAAGCTGACGCTTGTACTCGTGAAGTCGCTTGATCTGAACGTCAAAGATAGAGTTGGGGTTGATAATCTGACCGGTCGCACTCTTAAGCTTGTTTGCAAAAGCAACCTTGTTGTCGTGCTTGATTTCTGCGAGACGCGCAAGAACCGTATCGTCGTTTTCAAACTTGCGGAAGTTGTTAAGCGCTCTCGGGTTCTTCTTATAGTCCTCACCGATGCACTCGTCAATGAGAGAGGTAAGACCGGGGTTGGAGTAGCAGAGCCAACGGCGATGAGCAATACCGTTTGTAACATTAGTGAAACGCTCGGGATACAGACGGTAGAAGTCCTTGAATACAGAGTTTACAAGAATATCGGAGTGAATCTTGGAAACGCCGTTGATGTGGTGAGAGCCGATAACGGCGAGGTTTGCCATTCTTACTCTGCCGTTTGCCAAAATTGCAAGACCGGAAATCTTATCCCAGTTAGCAGGGAGCTTTTCCCAAGCTTCTTTGCAGAAACGCTCGTTGATTTCCTTGATGATCATGTGCATACGGGGGAGAGTGAGCGCAAAAAGCTGCTCATCCCAGGTTTCAAGTGCCTCGGGAAGAACGGTGTGGTTTGTATAGGAAACGGTGCGGCAAACGATGTTCCATGCCTTATCCCAATCAAAGCGGTGGTCATCAACAAGGATGCGCATAAGTTCGGGGATACAGAGAGCGGGGTGAGTGTCGTTAATGTGAATTGCAACCTTGTCGGGGAGGTTTTCGAGTGTGCCGTAAACCGCCATGTGGTCGCGGAGAATACTCTGTACGGACGCACTTACGAGGAAGTACTGCTGCTTAAGACGGAGGAGCTTACCTTCAACGTGGTTATCGGAGGGGTAAAGCACCTTGGAAATGGTTTCTGCATTGGTGCTGTCTGCAAGCGCCTGTGCATACTGACCCTGTGTGAAGAGTGACATGTTGAAGTTGACAATGTCGCGCGCTTTCCAAAGGCGGAGTCTGCCAACGCCCTCACTGTCAGCACCTGAAATCATCATGTCGTAGGGAACAGCCTCGATTTCGTCGTAATTTTCATAGCCGATTTCGCAGGTGCCGTTAACCCATTTTTCGGTAATCTGACCGCCGAACTTAACCTTGAAAGTACGGTCGGTACGGGGAACAAGCCACACGTCACCGCCGGGGAGCCAGATGTCAGGAAGCTCGAGCTGATAGCCGTCGATAATCTTTTGCTTGAAAAGTCCGTATTCATAGCAGATTGAAAAGCCTGTAGCCGGGTAATCAAGCGAAGCGAGTGAGTCCATAAAGCAAGCAGCAAGACGGCCGAGACCGCCGTTGCCGAGGCCTGCGTCAGGCTCAAGCTCGTACAGACTTTCGATATCAAAGCCGAGTTTTTTTAGCGCACCTTTGTACGCGTCAACTACGCCGAGGTTGTGGAGGTTAGTCTTCAGTGAACGGCCGAGAAGGAATTCCATGCACATGTAATATACGCGTTTGCCTTCTGCGTTATTTACCTTGTCTTTAAAGGTCTTGCGTTTTTCGGTAAGGATGTCCTTAACGGTCATTGCTGTCGCCTTGTACATCTGCTCGGGCGAAGCGTCTTTAGGTGTGCAACCGAAATAGCGCGAAAGCTTAAGCTCAAGTTTTTCGGCTACAGCCTTGATTTCTGCGGGTTTGGTACTCATTTTTTGGGTATCTCCTTGTTAATTGTAAAAACTATATAAATAACTTTAGGAATTGCCGCGAAAAGCGGCAATTCCTGATAGTATTTTAGAAAAGCTCATTATACATTTCAATGTATTTCTTTGCTGATGCGCCCCAAGAAAAGTCGGTTTTCATAATCTTGGTTACAAGCTTTTTGCGGGCAGCCTTGTCGCGCCAAAGCTCTATAGCGGCATTGGTACGCTCGTAAAGCTCGCCGTGGTAGTAATTTGCAAAGGTAAAGCCGTTGCCGTATATTTCGCCGTCAGCTTCGTAGTAGGGCTTGATAGAGTCGTAAAGACCGCCGGTCTCACGAACTACCGGTATAGCACCGTATCTTGAAGCTATCATCTGCGAAAGACCGCAGGGCTCGCTCTTGGAAGGCATAAGGAAGATGTCGCACGCTGCGTAAATCTTCTTTGAGGTATCACGGTTGTAGAGGATAAGCGCACGCATTTTATCGGGATGACGCGCTTCAAGGTCACGCATAAAGCTCTCATACGATTCATCGCCCATTCCAAGCACTACTATCTGAATGTCATCTTCAAGCAGTTTGTCGGCAATAGGGGTGAAAAGGTCAAGTCCCTTATGGGAAACAAGACGGGAAATAAGCGCAAGCATCGGAACGTCATCGCGCACGGGGAGTCCGAGTTCTTTCTGGAGTTCCTTTTTGTTTGCAGCTTTCTTCGAAAGCGCTCTCGAAGTGAACGGAGAAGCAATAACGGTATCGGTTTCGGGATTGTACAAATCGTAGTCAATACCGTTTAAGATGCCGCGCACTTTGAGATGCTCCTTGATAAGCTGATAATGAAGTCCGTGAGCGTAGGTCGGATCCATAATTTCGGTTGCGTACTTCGGGCTGACGGTTGAAACAAGGTCGGATACTTCGATAGCTGCTTTCATAAGGTTGATGCAGCCGTCGTAGCACATAAGACCTAGGTGCTCGTTGCCAAGACCAAAGGTGCTGCCGAGAATATACGGGTCGTATTTGCCCTGGTACTCTATATTATGGATTGTAAATACGCTTCTTACTCTATCATAACGCCAATCGTGCTGATATTTTACTTTGAGGTAAACTACGGCAAGTGCCGCCTGCCAGTCGTGTGCGTGAAGCACATCGGGAACAAAGTCGATGTAGGGAAGGCAGCTAAGTACCGCTTCGCAGAAGTATGCATATCTCTCTGCGTCATCGTAGTGACCGTAGAGTTTGCCCTCTCTGCCGAAATACTGCTCGTTGTCAACAAAGTAGTAGGTAACACCCTTGTACGCAAGCTTGCGGATACCAACGTAAAGCTGTCGCCAACCTAGGTAAACGGAACTTTCATATACTGTTTCCATCTGTGCACGCCACTCGTTGGACACTGCTTTGTAAAGGGGCATGATTACGCGAACGTCAACGTTTTCGCCGCCTGCCTTTTGAATTTCTGCGGGGAGTGAACCCATTACATCGCCAAGGCCGCCGGTAGCAGCAAAGGGAAGTGCTTCAGCACCTACAAAAAGTATCTTTCTCATATTATAACTCCTTTGTCAATAAAGAAGGGGAGTGTTTCGTGTCCGGAGAGCTTTCTGCCGTCACGGATAACGGTGTTCTTGTCCGCAATTACGCAGTTGAGTGCAACGTCCTTGCCGATGATGGAGTCCTGCATAATGATAGAATTTTTGATAACCGTGCCGCGAGCAACCGTAACTCCACGGAAAATAATGGAGTTTTCAACAGTGCCCTCGATGATACAGCCGTCAGCGATAAGCGAGTTTGAAACCATTGCGCCCGCACGGTATTTGGTAGGAGCAGAGCTGCGTACCTTTGTATAAACGGGGTGATATTGAGTTTCAAAAAGCTCTGCGCGAACCTCGCTCTTGAGGAGGTCCATGTTTGAAGCGAAGAACGAAGCAAGTGAGTTTACAGTAGCGGAATAGCCCTCGAAATTGTAGATGTAATACTCGGAGTGCATGGTGTTCTTGCTGATGATATCGTGGTAGAAGCTCTTATATCCGTGAGCCATAGCGTCGCGGATGATGTTGAGGAGGTACAAACGCTTCATAACAAAGATGTTCATTGAAACGTTGTGATATCCGTCGTCAGCAGCGGTGTGCTCAGAAATATCTTCAATTCTGCCAAGCATGTCTGCGTCAATAAGGATTTCCTTGCCGATACCCTCGTCGGTTACCTTTTTGCGGTGAGTAACTATGGTGATGTCTGCACGTGACTCAATGTGACGGTCCATTATCTTCTGATAGTCGATTGTGCAAACGCGGTCACAGTCGGTCATAACGACATACTCTTCTTTAGAGCGTTCGATAAAATTGAGAGCGCCCTTGAGAAGTTCAAGACGGGCAGTGTGAAGTGCCTCGCCCTTTGCAGAGTCATAAGAAGAAATAAAGGGAGGGAGAAGCTTAATACCGCCACTGCGGCGAGCAAGGTCCCAGTCCTTACCGGTGCCGATGTGGTCCATCAGCGACTGGTAATTGTAGTTTGTGATAACGCCGACCTTTGTGATATCGGAGTTAACCATGTTTGAAAGCTCAAAGTCGATCATGCGGTATCTGCCGCCAAAGGGGATAGAAGCGATAGCACGGTGACGTGTGAGTTCGGGTACTACATAGTCATGTATGTTAGAAAAAATCAATCCAATTGCATTCATCGTCAAATCCTCCTTATTCCTGAATCATCGCGCCGGCTTCAACGGTTGTACCTGCCGCAACCTTAAGACCGTTTCCGATAACGGCAATGCCTTTAGCACTTTCTTTAGGCTCGCCTACTTTTGCGCCTGTTTCAACAGTAATGTTTTCATCGAGGATGGAGTAATCAACGGTTGCATCCTTGCCGATATAGGTGTTTGCCATGATAACGCTGTCTTTTACAACTGCGCCGGCTTCAACGGTAACACCGCTTGAAAGCACGGAGTTAATAACAGTGCCGTGAATCTTACAGCCGTCGGTGATGATAGAGTTGAGAATCATCGCGCCCTTGCCTACATACTGCGGAGGAGAAACTGTGGTACGGGAGAAAATTCTGCCCTTGGACTCTTCATTCATGGAGAACTCAGGATTCTCACCGAGGAGGTCCATGTTTGCCTGCCAAAGCGAGTCGATAGTTCCAACGTCTTTCCAATAGCCCTCAAACGGGAACGCAAACATTCTTTCACCTGCATTCAGCATGTTGGGGATGATGTTCTTGCCAAAGTCGTTGGAAGAGTTTTCATCTGCCTCGTCTGCGATGAGGTACTGTTCAAGTGCCTTCTTGTTAAAGATATAGATACCCATAGAAGCCTTGGTTGAATCGGGTTCCTTGGGCTTTTCGGTAAACTTGTAAATCTGACCGTCTTCATGAGTTGTCAGAATACCGAAGCGGCTTGCTTCTTCAATCGGAACTTCAAGCACTGCGATAGTGCAGGCAGCGTCCTTTTTCTTGTGATAGCGAAGCATTGCGTCATAATCCATACGGTAAATGTGGTCGCCTGAAAGGATGATAACGTATTCGGGGTCATACTGATTGATAAACGCAAGATTCTGGTAAATTGCGTTTGCAGTACCTTTATACCAGTCAGCCTTTTTCTGTCCCTGATACGGGGGGAGAATCTTTACGCCGCCGTATGTACGGTCGAGATCCCAGGGAAGACCGTTACCTACGTAATCATTGAGCACGAGCGGCTGATACTGGGTAAGAACGCCTACGGTGTCAATACCCGAATTGATGCAGTTTGAGAGGGGGAAGTCTATAATGCGGTACTTACCGCCAAAGGTTACCGCGGGCTTTGCGGTGGACTTGGTTAGTGCGTACAAGCGAGAGCCTTGGCCGCCTGCAAGCAGCATGGCGACACATTCTTTTCTCTTCTGATTCATAATCCTTACCTCCACGATTTTATATATAAATATTATTTTGAATAATGGTGCTCTGATTTACTCAACCTGACCGACATGAACACTCTTGAGAGCCTTGTTTAAAGCATTTGCCATTTCTTTTCTTGTGCAGTTGGGGCGAAGCTCAAAAACTTTGTTGTCAAGCATTACAAATCCTTTTTTTGCAACGTTTTCGGTTGGGGTAAAGGCAAAGCCTTCTCCCTCTGCGTAAAAGCCTACAAGCAAACCGAGATTTTTGATAGCCTCACTGTATGAGCGAGCTTTAAGATAGGTTTGAATGCTTGGCGGCATATCGTCACGCGCATCCTCGCTGTCGCACTTGTCAAACAGACGGTTGACAAAGTCGCAAAGCATTTCATCCGAGTAACCGGGCATCAATAAAAACAAGCGGTCAATGGGGCGCTTGCCGTATTTTTCAGACGGACCGAACGGCGCACCGTACAGGGCTTTGTTTTTATCAATGTAGATGTTGATAATCTTATAATCCTGTGCCATGTTGAACTCCTATTAGTTTACATTATATTATAACATATATATTATATCATAAAAAGATATAAAATGCTGTAAAAAATTGAAAATATTTCACCATCCGTTTGTTTTTATGTATAAAACATGCTAAAAAAGGCGAATTTGCATGCTTTATACGGAATTTTTCTTAAAGAATGTCCTTTGATATGGGGATATCGCGGAGTTTTTTTACTAAAACTTGTAAAAATGACAATGTTGCACAAAAAAATTCAAAAAGGTTGCTTTTTTGGAAATCTATGGTACAATGGTCAGTGGCATACCGCCCAAAATACATAAAAAGGATATGGATGATATGTTTGAAAAAATCGTTAATTTTGTTAACAACATCTTCAGCGGACCTGCATTGAAGATACCGCTTGGAAATGTTACAATTGAGCTTTCGGTACTTGTAATCCTCCTCATATTTATGGGAATTTATTTCACTGTGGGACTTAAGTTCTTCCCCGTGCGTCTTTTCCCCGATATGATAAAGACTGTCACAAGCAACGAAAAGAAAAATGATAAGCAGGCGCTTTCCGGCTGGCAGGCACTTGTTGTGTCCACCGCTACGCGCGTAGGCATGGGTAATCTTGCAGGCGTTGTTGCCGCAATTACCGTAGGCGGAGCAGGCGCAGTGTTCTGGATGTGGGTTACCGCACTTGTCGGTTCTTCATCTTCGTTTGTTGAGTCTGTTCTGGCACAGAAATATAAGAGAGAAGACCCTCTTTACGGCGGTTATAAGGGTGGACCTGCATATTACATTCACGCACTTGCGGAAAGAATTGCACAGCGTAAGCTTAAGTATTCGATAATTGCGGTTTTGTTTGCAATTTCTGGACTTATTTGCTGGAGCGGCATCAGCCAGGTTGTAGGCAATTCCGTAACCGAGGTATTCTATAATGCTTTCAGTATCAAGCCTATTTATACAATCGTTGTTCTCGTTGCAGTTTCTGCCGTTATCGTGCTTCGCAAAAAAGCAACCGTTAAGGTGCTTGACATCGTAGTACCTATTATGGCGGCTTGCTATTTCGTTATTACAATTATAATTCTCGTTAAGAATTTTGCGCTTGTCCCCGGTGTGTTCGGCAGAATTTTTGCCGAGGCGTTCGGACTTCGAGAGTTTGCCGGCGGTACACTCGGAACCGCTATTATGATGGGTGTTCAGCGCGGACTTTTCTCAAACGAAGCTGGCTCCGGCTCGGCTCCCTGCGCGGCTGCCACTGCCGAAACCGATGACCCTGCAAAAATCGGTCTCACCCAGTCGCTCGGTGTGTACATTGATACCATTATTATTTGCAGCTGCACCGCTTTTGTCGTACTGCTCGTTCCCGAAAGCATCACTGCAGGACTCAGCGGTATGACTCTGCTTTATAATGCTATGGTGTATCACCTCGGAACATTCGGCGGTATATTCATTGCAATCACGCTTTGGCTTTTCGCATTCTCTACGTTTATCGGAGTGCTTTTTTATGCTCGTTCAAATGTGTCTTATCTTTTCGGCGACAAGATGCTTCCGCAGACTATATTTAAGATTTTTGCACTTGCAATGCTCTTTATCGGCGGTCTCGCGTCTTATAAACTTGTTTGGACAATCGGCGATATCGGCATCGCGCTTATGACTATCTTCAATGCTATGGCGCTCTTCCCGCTCTTTGGCGAAGCGAGAGATATTCTCAAGAATTACGAGAAAAAGCGTAAAGCTAATAAGAAATAAACTTTTCAAGCAAATATGTTATAAATTGACATATTTACTTGCTTTTGTGTAAAAAATTTAGATGTTTTGCTAAATGGCTTGCCACTTGACTTTTTGAGTGTTATAATCAGTATGTATAATTTTGTAATCTTGTAAAGGAGATAATTTTATGCGTAAACTTTCATTTGTTTTAAGCTTGATTATGCTTTTGTCATGTCTCGGCTTTTCGGCTTTTGCAGTAGAGGATACTGATGTTATGCGTTGGGATGCCGAAGTTAAGATGACAAAATCAAGCGGCTACCCCCGTATGGCGCAGCGTGCTGACGGCACATTGCTTCTCACCACCGACGGAGGTGTAGGCTTTACAAGCACGGACAAAGGACACACTTGGACAAAACTTACCGACAGAATTGTTAAGAATATTTCTACTTCTGCTACATATACCAAAGATGGTACCGAATACACATTCTCAACTATTACAAGAGCTAACTTCCAGCCCTTTGTTTTAGAAGACGGAACTGTTTTCCTCGGCTACCGTTTCCACACCAATACCAGTGCTTCGGGATACACCAAGGGTGATCCTTTTTATACCTCCATTCGTGTAATAACTTCTACTGATGGCGGTCTTACATACAACAAGGACAGTGAGGAGATTCTTGTAGAGGATGTAAACCTTATTCCCGATAATAACGGCGCTACAGGTCACGGCTTCTGGGAACCGTTCTTCCTTCAGATTGATGAAAACACTATCGCTTGCTACTATGCGGATGATTTGAATATTCACAAAACCGGAACCAACAATAATAAGCATGCGCAGCAGAGAATTGCGTATGTAACTTATGATATTCCTACTAAAACATGGGATAAAACTGTTCGCACTGCGATTTACCGCGGCGGCTCTAATGGTATGAGTACCCGTGACGGTATGCCTATGGCAACCACGCTTTCCGACGGTACGTTTGCAATGGTAGTCGAGGCGCAGGATTTTTCAAGCTGGTTGGGTAACGGAACCGATTCTACTTTTGTAGTCGGTCTTTCACTCTCCGAAGATGGCAGAACATGGTCTGACCCCGTTCCCGTATTCGGTCCTTTTGACCTTGCAGCAGGAAAACTTTGTGCAGCACCATCTATTGCAACACTTCCCGATGGCAGAGTGATCATTACCTGCCAAACTGATGATAGTTATAATAATACATATAGTAAAGAAATTACCGACAAAATTGATGATACATACGAGCGTGCAATGGGTATTGCTATTTCCAACGCGCCGATCACCGGGAATACCATTCTTAAAGCAATCGATCCCGAAAATCCTAAGGAGGACGGCGCTGCTGAAGGCTTTACAAGACTTGAAAATGTGTTTGACTTTGCCGATAATGAGTATTCCGTTTGGAATGCTGCATTCAATTGCGGTAACGATGTCTACCTTTTCGGTACCGCCGGCACAAATACAGAAACCGCTACTCGTACAAATCAACATATCCGTATTCGCCACCTCACTGCTTTTGCAAATGCAAATGAAGCATCAAGCCATGACGATGTAACCGCTCGCGCAGGTGATAATGTTCTTGCTACCGTTTACGGCACTGCTGAAAACGGTACTGTAACTCTTGGTGTTCCTGCCGGTGCTACCGCGAATAGCGTTCATGTATACCGTATGGACAATGGCGTATACCTTACCGAAATGGATGTTACCGTAGCAGACGGCTACATCACATTTACTGACGATGGCGGCTATTACGCGGTTTCCGATACGGCTCTTGTTACTTACGGTGATGCAAACGATGACGGCGAAGTTTCTCTTAAGGATGTTATCCGCATTGTCAGACAAGCGGTTTCGTCAGTGGACGGCACCGATGTTGCGGCATGCGATATGAACGGCTCTCTCAGCATTGATGTTCATGATGCAATGGAAGTCATCAAAGTAATTCTTGACTAATAAAAAGCAAGCCGCAAGGCTTGCTTTTTTAAAACATTGAGAGGGAAATATGAGAAAAATCTGCATATTGGTGTGCTTGCTTATGCTTATGTTTAATATTAATTCACACGCTTTAACCGATGATGCTACTGTTAAATGGGGCGAGGAAACCCACAACTACGGTATGAATGGCTATCCGCGATTTGCCACGCTTGCCGACGGCACGTTGCTTATGACGGCAGATAACGGTCGCATTTCTTACAGTGTCGACAATGGGCATACATGGATAAAAATTGCAAAACCGCTTACCGAGAATGCTGCGGAAACTGTCAAAACAAAGTCAGGTAAGCTTCACAGCCTTTCACGTGCAAATTTTCAGCCGTATGTACTTGATGACGGCACTGTTTTTCTCGGATACCGTTCGCATACGCGCATGTCCGACTATACAAAGGGCAGTGAGTTTTATACATCCATTCGTCTTATGACATCAAGTGACGGCGGCAAGACCTTTGACGGCGAGCAGATACTTGTCGAGCAGACCACAAAGAGCGGCACGCATGGATTTTGGGAGCCGTTTTTTATGCAGATAGACGATGATACGATTGCGTGTTATTATGCCGATGACCTTAATGTAGAAAGCATAACGCACGCGCAGCAGCGTATTTGCTATCTCACTTACAGTATCTCAAAAGGCGAATGGGATAAGGAGCCAAAGGTAGCGATTTACCGCTCGCATATCAAATCGCGTGACGGTATGCCGATGGCGGCAAAGCTTATTGACGGAAGCTTTGCAATGGTGGTTGAAGCGCAGGATTTTGCAAAATGGGTGAACGATAAGTATCACTGTGTGTTTGTCGTAGGTCTTTCGCTTTCCAAGGACGGAAGAACGTGGTCTGACCCTGTTCCCGTATACGCACCGGCAGAGCTTAAAAGCGGTCATGTGTGCGCGGCACCGTCAATAGCGGCTTTGCCCGACGGCAGAGTTGTTATCACCTGTCATTCCGAAACGGATTCACTAAATCCCATTGGTGCAAAGGGCGAGTATTCGAGAATACAAAACGCGATAATTTCAAACGCTCCGCTCACTGCTGATACTGTGCTTGCTCCCGTGCGCGGCGCAGGCGCGGCAAAAGGATTTACAAAGCTTGAGGGCGTTTTTGAAACTGTTGAAAACGGCTATCAGATTTGGAATGTAGCATATTGCAGCGGCAACAATCTTTATCTTGCAGGCACTGCGGGATATACCAAGGACAAAGACGAAAACCGAGGCGGTGCAAATATAGCAATTCGCCATGCCGAGGTGTTTGGAACTGCCGATGAAGCAGAAATGTTCTATCGCGTGAAAGCACTCGTGGGTGAAAATGCATTCGTTGCGGTATATGCCGATGCAAAGGGCGGCAAGGTTACGATTACGGCACCTGCGGCACTTAAAGGTGCTGCACCATATGTATACCGCCTTGCAGACGGTAAAATAACTCTGATGGATATAACCGTAAAAGACGGCAAAATCACTTTTTTCGATAACGGCGGCTATTATGCGGTTATGGCAATGACTCTTTTCGGTAGCGGTGATGTTAATGCAGACGGCAAAACCGATATTTTAGATGCGCTTTGCATTACAAAGCATCTTGGCAATGACGCATGTACACTTGCGGATGCTGTGGCGGCAGATGTTAACGGTGACGAAAAGGTTGATATTGACGATGTTGTTGAAATTATAAAGGGCAAGTTTTAACTTGCCCTTTTTTACGTTTTAATCTTTACATTTTTCGTAAAATAAACTATACTAATATTAATATAAATACTATCGGAGGACAACTATGGCAAATGTTGTTTTTCCTTTCGGCAAAGAAAGGATTTCATATGATATTGACGATACAAGACTTAACGGTATTCTTACATCGTCACTTCACTCGTATAAGGCAAAGGATACCGAGGAAAACCTTGTGAAGGCGGCAATGGCAAATCCCTACGGCTCGGACAAACTTTCTGCTCTTGCCAAGGGCAAAAATAAGGTTGTTATTATCGCAAGCGACCACACTCGCCCCGTTCCTTCAAAGGTGATAATTCCTTTTATGCTTTCCGAAATACGCGAGGGTAATCCAAACGCTGATATAACCATTCTTATCGCAACCGGTTGCCACCGAGAAACAACACGAGAAGAACTTGTTTCAAAGTTCGGCGAGGAAATCGTTGCAAATGAAAAAATATATGTTCACGATTGTGAAGAAAGCGACATGCTTGTAAACATCGGCACACTTCCGTCTGGCGGCGAGTGTATCGTAAACCGCCTTGCTGTTGAGGCAGACCTGCTTGTGTCCGAGGGCTTTATCGAGCCGCATTTCTTTGCAGGCTATTCGGGTGGACGCAAGAGCGTACTCCCCGGTGTTTGCTCAAAAGCTACCGTGCTTGCAAATCACTGCGCCGAGTTTATCCACAGTGAATACGCTCGTACAGGCATTATCGAGAATAACCCCATTCATCTTGATATGGTTTGGGCGGCACGTGCGGCAAAGCTTGCGTATATCGTAAATGTTGTTATCAATGAGGAGAAAAAGGTGGTTTACGCGGTCGCAGGCGATGTAGAGCGTGCGCATGAGGCTGGTTGCGCGTTTCTTTCGCAGTATTGCGGTGCGAAAGCAACAGAGAGCGATATTGTTATATCCACAAACGGCGGTTATCCGCTTGACCAGAATATTTATCAGTCGGTAAAGGGAATGACCGCGGCAGAAGCGGCGGTAAGACAGGGCGGCGTTATAATAATGCTTGCTGCGGCGAATGACGGCACCGGCGGTGATGAGTTTTACAGATGTATGAACGTTGATAAAACTCCAAGGGAAATTTACGACGAGGTTATGACTCGCGGCAGAAATGAAACGGTAGGCGACCAGTGGATGACACAGATTTTGTCTAGAATTTTGATGCGTGCAAGTGTAATCTACGTTTCAACCGCTCCTGATGAGCTTGTTAAAGGTTATCACATGATACCTGCAAAATCGCTTGGTGAAGCAATGGCAAAAGCCGAAGAGATTTTAGGCGACAGTAACGCCAAAATCACCGCTATCCCCGACGGCGTTTCGGTAATGGTGACAAAGTAAGGGACGAGGGGCGTTCTTTCTTAAGAAGAAAGAACCAAAGAAAAACTGTAAAATGTTTTTTCAGTAGCCATGGCTGCAAATAATAAATTTTTACAGAAAGGTTTGGAGGTGTCGGAACCTTTCCGGGGCAGGTTCTGACGATTTCACATGAAAATTATAGTAGCAACAGATTCATTTAAGGGAACTATCAGCGCAAGCGAGGCGACAGAGATTATTGCCGATGCGCTTTCCGAAAAGCTTCCCACTTCACAGGTAATAAAAATGCCCATTGCCGACGGCGGAGAGGGCAGTACCGACTGCTTTGTAGACGCACTTGGCGGCGGCTATGTCGTAACAACCGTAAAGAACTGCTTTTTCGAGGATGTTCAGGTCAAAATCGGCATAGTTGAAGCAGGCGAAACCGCCATTGTAGAAATGGCACAGGCGGCAGGACTGCATTTTGCCGAGGGGCGAAAAAATCCGCTTCTCACCACCACATACGGCGTCGGACAGATGATAAGCGTAGCGGCAGGACTTGGAGTGAAGCGCATACTGCTTTGCCTTGGCGGCAGTGCGACAAATGACCTCGGCTGTGGTGCGGCGGCGGCACTCGGCGTACGTTTCATAGATGCAAATGGAGAAGATACGCTTCCGCTCGGTGGTACTCTTGACGAGGTTGTGGCAATTGACACGTCTTTAGTGCCTGCAAATATCCGCGAAGTGGAATTTATTTGCCTTTGCGATGTAAAATCCACCCTCACTGGCGAGAGCGGTGCTGCAAGAATGTTTGCACCTCAAAAGGGTGCATCCGAAAAGGCAGTTGAATTGCTTGAAGCAAACGCTATCCACATGCAGGATGTAATTTTGCGCGACCTCGGTATAGACTTGTCAAATCTCGAGGGCGGCGGTGCCGCAGGCGGATTTGGTGCAGGTGCAGTTGCATTTTTAGGCGCGACAATCCGCGGCGGAATTGACGAGATTTTAACCCGAATCGGCTTTGAAAACGCGCTTGAAGATGCAGATGCGGTTATCACCGGTGAGGGCAGAGCAGACGAGCAAAGTTCAAAAGGAAAAGCCGTAAACGGTGTGATAAGTGTTGCAAAACGCCGTGAAGTTCCGGTAATTGTTGTTGCCGGAAGTGCGGGTAATACCGATGCGCTTGGTGCTGATGCGGTTTTCTCAACCGTCACGGATTTCTGCACTTTTGACGACGTAAAGGCAGATGCAAAAGACAATCTTCGCCGCACTGCAAAAAGTATTGCGTCAGTGCTTGCGGTGGGTGCAAAAAAAGTGTAAAAAACACAAGTGTTTTCTACATTGACTTTAAATTAAACCTATACTATTATTATATTAGTAAATAATAAACTTTGGAGGATATATCATGAAAACTCTTTTCGGTAAAATGCCCGATGGCAGAGAAGTATACGCTTACACTATTGCAGACGGCGACGTAAGCGCAACTATCATCAGCTATGGTGCAACTCTTCAGAAGCTCGTTCACAAGGGTGATGACCTTGTTTGCGGCTACGACAATCTTGACGATTACAGAAAGAACGGCGGCTATCACGGCGCAATCGTAGGCAGATACGCAAACCGTATCAGCGGTGGCAAGATTACTCTTGACGGCGTTGATTATCCCATTGCACGCAACAACGGAGAGGCTCACCTCCACGGCGGTAAGGTAGGCTTTGACAAGTATGTTTGGGATATTGAGGAAACCACCTGCAAAAAGTGCGGCGCGCCCAAACTCGTTTGCACCATGACTTCTCCCGACGGTGACGAGGGTTACCCCGGAACTCTCAAGGTTAAGGTTGTATATGCAATCCGCGATAACGCACTTGTTATCAAGTATCACGCAACTACCGATAAACCCACATATATTAACCTCACTAATCATGCATATTTCAACCTCCACGGCATCGCAAACGGTGATAATCGCGACCACTTGGTACAGATTAACTGTGATGAGGTTACCGATGTTGATGCAAAGACACTTTTGCCTACAGGCAAGCGCCTTGACGTTACCGGAACCGCGTTTGACTTCCGCACTGAAAAGCCTCTCGGCCGTGACCATGAAAATACCGGTCTTGGCATCGTAGGCTACGACAATAACTTTGTGCTCAACGGCAAGGTAAAGGAAACCTTTGCAGATATCGAAATGAACGTTGCGGCTACCTGCCGCACCGAAGAGCGCACCATGACAATTCTCACCACCAAACCCTGCATGCAGATTTATTCTGCAATCGGTGCAGGCGGTTGTCCTTTCAAGGGTGTAGAGAGAAGACAGAACATGTCCGTTGCGTTTGAAACACAGTACGAGCCTGACAGCCCGACAAAGGGAGAAGCAAGACTTAACCCCGGCGAAGAATACTTCCACGCAACAGTTTATAAGTTCAACTAAAAGAGGAATATCATGATTTTCGACAGTATAAAGAAACTCGTTACCTATGCCGAGGAAAAATTCCTCATCACTCCCGTTGACCACGCATGGGCAACCAACAGAATTCTCGAAGCGCTTAATCTCACAGAATATATCGAGCCTGAAACCGAGTATAGCGACGTAGATATCGAAGAAACTCTCGGCGAGCTTCTTGATTATGCCGCAGAAAACGGACTTATCGAGGAAAATAGCGTTGCATACCGCGACCTTTTTGATACCAAGCTTATGGGACTTCTCACTCCTGCACCGCGCGAAGTTATTGATATGTTTACCGCGCTTTACGCAGAGTCGCCCGAGGCTGCAACCGATTATTACTACAAATTAAGCCGCGACACCGACTATATTCGTACATACCGCGTAAAGAAAGACCTCCGTTGGGTTTACGCAAGCGAGTTCGGCGACCTTGATATCACCGTAAACCTCTCAAAACCCGAAAAGGACCCCAAGGCTATCGCCGCTGCGAGAAACGCTGTAAAGAGCTCCTATCCCAAGTGTGCGCTTTGCCATGAAAACGAGGGCTATGCAGGTCATCTTAACGCTGCTGCGCGTCAGAATCACCGCACCATTCCGATTATTATTAACAATTCGCAGTGGTACATGCAGTATTCTCCATATGTTTATTACAACGAGCATTGCATTGCTTTCAACGGCGAGCATACTCCCATGAAGATTGACCGTGCCGCATTTGGCAAACTGCTTGATTTTGTAACACTCTTCCCGCACTACTTCCTCGGCTCAAATGCCGACCTTCCGATTGTCGGTGGCTCAATTCTCAGCCACGACCACTTCCAGGGCGGTAAGTACGAGTTTGCAATGACCAAGGCTCCTATTGAGAAGCAACTCAGTTTCAAGGGCTTTGACGATATTGAGGCAGGCATTGTTAAGTGGCCGCTTTCCACTATCCGTCTTTCGGGTGTGGATAAGGACAGACTCGTAGAGCTTGCGGATAAAATTCTTATCGCATGGCGCGGCTATACCGATGAGGATGCGTTTGTGTTTGCCGAAACAGATGGAGAGCCTCACAACACTATCACTCCCATTGCGCGTCGCCGTGGTGACAAGTACGAGCTTGACCTTGTACTCCGCAATAACATCACCACTGAGGAACATCCTTTTGGCGTATATCATCCTCATGCCGAGCTTCACCACATCAAAAAGGAGAATATCGGTCTTATCGAGGTAATGGGACTTGCAGTTCTTCCTGCAAGACTCAAGACTGAAATGGATATGCTTAAGAAGGCAATCCTTGCAGGCGAAAATCTCTATGAAAACGAAACGCTTTCAAAGCATGCCGATTGGGCAAACGCTTTCCTTGCAAAGGAAAAGGTTACCGCCGACAATATCGACGCAGTTGTTGAAAGAGAAATCGGACGCGTATTTGCCGAGGTTCTTGTACACGCAGGCGTGTATAAGTGCACCGAAGAGGGCAGAGCCGCATTCCAAAAGTTTATTGATACAGTTAATAAATAAGCAAAAAACAACCGCCATATGGCGGTTGTTTTTTTGTTTAGTCAACTTATTTAACAAGAGTCGCAGTGCTTGTTGCACCGTCCCATACGATGTTGTCATTTGAAACGCCGAGTGCGTTTGCAATTGCACGAACGGGAAGATATGTGCGGTTCTTTTCGATAATTGCAGGGGAGTCGAGTGCGACTGGCTGACCGTTTACGGTCATGGATTTTGCATCAATCGTAATAACGATAGTAACGCTTGAATTTGTAAGAGTAGCGGTGCGGGTAGCCGCATCCCACTTGATGCCGTCGTTTGAAACGCCAAACGCGTTTGCAAGGAATCTTACGGGGAGCATTGTACGATTGTTTCGGTTAATAGGTGCTGCGTCAAGAGTATGAGCTTTGCCATTAACAAACGCGGTTGCATTGCCGATGGTAAGCTCAACAATAGTGCTTGCACCAAGATGTTTGTTGAAGAATTCACTGTAACCGTCGGTGTAGGTGAAAATTGTGCCCTCGCCGCTTATTGCAAACTGCTTTTGTGCTTCTGCCGAAAGGATTGCGGTAGCACCCTTTTCAACCACAAGGCTGTAATGCTTGCCGTCAGCCGCAAGTGACTTAAAGGAAACGGTATCTGCAACGGTGAGTGTCGCACCGTTTGTTACCTTTATTGTATTTGCACCTATTTCTCTGAGAAGACAAATGTTTTCAAATTTAACATCGCTTGAAATTGTAAGGGTTGTGTTGTCAGCAAGGCAGAACTGCGATTCGGCGTTTCCGCGGTAGTCAACACCGCCGTAAACCGATGTAAATGTAACGGGTTTTACAAGCAGGGGCATGGAGTAGTTACCGCCGATTGACGATTTGCCGCTTACAACAACAGTGCCGCCGACTGCCATGCGCTTGAATACGCCATCGCTGTATGTCTTTACGGCTTTATCTGCGCTTTCGCCCTTGTTTGCGTTGTTGCCGTTGTTATAGTCTACAAAGCATACGATTGGTTCGCGCTTCGGAGCCTCTTCTTTAACGACTTCCTCGGCTTTGCCCAAAACGGTTGCTTTTTCGCCGAGTATGATTTCACCGTCACCGCTGACAGATGAGAATGTACCGCCGTTAATAACTGCTTTACCGCCCTTTGCAACAATAACATTCATGAAATGGTCTTTGTTTGACATCGTAATAACATTTTCGTTAACCGTGAATGTAGCACCGCTTGCGACAACTATCGTGCACTGTGCATTCTCCTGGAAGAGAATCATGTTATCAAGCGTGATGTCACTTGCTACTGTGAAAGTCGAGCCGGGTTTCAACTTCATAACGCCGCTTGCTGGGTTGTTTGAAGGCTCTGTATTCTTGTAGTCCTTGCCGCCGAAGTTTGCGGTAATAGTAACTTTGCCCTTTGTGTTCCATGTGTAGCTTGAGCCTACATACATTTTTCCACTGATTACGAGGGTACCGCCTTTTTTAAGGATACCTACAACGCCGTCACCGTCTACGGCGCCAAGACCTTGTTTTGGAGTTGAATCAGAAAGACCGTCATTTGCGTTTTTGCCTGTATTGTAGGAAATGTACGCATAAGTTCCGCTGTCTTCCATAAGAGATTGCTTGCTGACAGTTACATTTTTGCCGGTTGTAATGTCACCGTCGCCCGTTATCGAAGAGTATGTGCCGCCGTTTATTACTGCCTTTGCACCGCTTTCAACTACGATGTTGAAATTGTACGTACTCTTTGACAAAGTGAGAACCGTATCGGTGATTGTGAGAGTTGCGCCGTTTGTAACTACGATGGTGTCTTTTGTGCCCTCGGAGAAGAGAATCATGTCATCAAGCGTAAGGTCGCTCTTTACCGTGAGAGTGCAACCCGGCTTGATTTTCAAAACACCGCTTGCGGGATTAGTAGCAGGGGTTGCGTTTTTGTAATCTTTTCCGCCGTAGTTTGCAGTGATAGTGGTGGCACCGCTTGCCTGCCATGTGTAGTTGTCGCCAAAGTAAAGCTTTTCACTGATTACCATTGTGCCGCCGCCCGAGATAACACCAAATGCACCGTTGCCGTTTGCCAGACCGAGGCTCTTTTTGGGAGTCGCATCGGTAAGGCCGTTGTTTGCGTTATTACCCTTGTTGTACGAGATATACACAACGTCATCGCTTGCGAATGTCACGATTGACATAGCGGACAATGCAAGTAATACCGCGAGAGTAAGACAAATTATTCTTTTCATTGTTATTTCTCCTCTCCTTTACTTTATTTTTTCAAGTATAGCGGAAACGTCGCCCATACCGATAGAGCCGTTTGCATCTACGTCGTAGAAGCCGCTGTAATCTGCAGAGGAATGAACTTGCTTAAGTACAACCAAAGCATCTGCAATTGTAACTTTACCGTCACGGTTAACGTCAAAGCGGTACTTGTTGGAGGGCATCTTCTGCGGAGTGCTTGAAGGACCGTTTACAACAAGAATGTCGGGTCCACCGTCAGGGTCTTCCACAAATTCCATAAGCGCGATACAAGTGTCGCGAGTTTTGCCGCCGTTATCGGGAACTCTGTGGCGGTGGTGTACCATATAAAGCTCCTCGCCGTCGGGAGAGGGAATGATAAGCGCATCGCCGGGGCCGTCGATGATGTAGTTCCAGTTGAGTATGGGGTTATAGTCATACTTTTCGTAAGGACCAAGCGGGTTCTTGGAAACTGCAACAGCTTCGCCGTAGTGACGCGAGTATGAGCCGGTTGCGTAAATGAGGTAGTAGTAGCCGTCATGCTTCCAGACAAAGCCGCCTTCGCAAAGGCGAAGCGCACCGTCATTATCCCATTCGCGGTCGGAAACAACAACTCTAGTTGCAGTTTCAGGCTTTGCTGTAATGGTGCCGTCCTTGATAATTACTTCTTCAAACCAGATGGTGCCGCCCTCGTCATAGCGGGAGAAGGACATATAGGTCTTTCCGTCGTAACCGGTGAAAGCATGTCCGTCAATCTCATAGACATCAGGGTTGATGGGGGTAAGCGGACCGTCATGAACGAAAGGACCAAAGGGAGAATCGGAATGTGCATAATATATGCGTCTTGTGTCGTTAAGACCGTTCTGTTCAGCCGCAAATGTAAGGTAGAAGAGACCGTCACTCTCGTTGTAGAATACATTGGGGCTCCAAGGAGTGTTGCTGTTTACGTTGCTGTAATTAATGGGGTCCCATGTAAAGATGTAGTTTCTCTTTGTAAAGTGTACAAGGTCGGGGGATGTGTAAAGACGGAAATAATTAAATCCGCTGTTTTCGTAAACGTAGAGGTAATATGTGCCGTTATAGTAGAGTACGTCGGGGTCAGCGCCGGAGTTTACGGGGTTGATAAAGTATTCGTCGGGAAGCTCAACCTCACTCTTGCCAACGTTCAAAAGCTGCGTAGAGCCGCCGCTTAGCCAAAGACCGAACTTGCCGTCGAGATTGTCAAGGTAAAACTCAACCTTGGGCATTGTGTCTTCATCAAGGAAGAAGTTGTTATAAAAAACGGATGCAATGCCGTCGTGAACGTCGATTGTAAAGTCGCAGTATCCTTCACGGATTATGAAAGCTCTCTTGGAGAGGATTGAGAAAACGCCGTCTTTGATTGCAAAGAGAGTGATTTCCTGTTCTTTTTCATCAAGTTCTACTGCATAGCCGTTCTTTTCATCCTGCATGCCGAAGTAGAAACGTGAGATGTTTTTGTTGGCAATGGAGAAATCTATTCTGTATTCACCGGTGAGCGCCTTTTCGGAGAGCATTGCGCCGTTGCCGCTTACAACACCGTCTTTTACGGTAAGACCGTTTGCCTTGAACGCAGTATCGCCGAGTTTAACAGAATCTTTCATTGCGGGGAGAACATCATCTTCAATGATTGTTACTTTGAAATTGTCAAAGTGACCTGCATCCGCATAGTACTGGCGGATACCGGTGGTAGAGGTAAGTGTGTCGTAAATGTCATTTTCATGGTCGCCGGGCTCATATCTGAACTCTTGAATAAGCTTTGAGCCGTCGAGAGTAGTTACGCGGAAGGTCATTGCACCCTTATAAACCTTTACCGAAAGGTGAAGATCCATATTTTTAACCGGATTTGTTCCGGGGGCAAAGTTGCCACCCCAGCCGGTTTCACTGAAGTATGCAATGTATACTTTTTCGCCGCTTGAACCTGTGGTTGCAGTATAGCCTGAAAAATACGAAGGTTCTTTGGTAAGCTTATCGCTTGTTGCGCCCACAAGCAGACCGCCCATGTTGTTGTGACCGATATAGTCAACTTCAACAATGTAGTCCATGCCTTGATACTGCTTTGGCAGTTCGTAGGCGACGTAAGCGGAAGAACCGCTGCCAATGGCTTTAAGAGTACCGTTTACCACTTCCATTGTGCCGTGCATTGTAAAGTCGGACAAGTCACTGCTTGAAAAGTCGTTTTCGTAAATCACGGTTTCTTTTGCAAAAACTGTGATTGACAAACACATTAAAACAAGCAACAGAGTTAAAACTTTTTTCATTGTTGTTTCTCCTTTTTGGTTTACTGAAATAAATATAACATATTTTATTTATAAAAGGCAATATGAACCAACCAAAAGGTTTATAAAATATATATTTTTGTGCATTTTAGATACAAAAAAGGTATTCGCAAAGCGAATACCTTTATACGGGAGATATGAATAGCGGCAGCGCAGGCGGAACAAACGTGAAAATTGCAAACAAAAGCACGATAATGCAAAGCGTGCCGATTGCCGCCGCTTGATTGCAGTTTTGCGAGCCTGATTTAAACCGTTTTGTTTCATAAACATATGAAATTGCCGCAACTACGTAAAAGATTGCTATGTTTACAAAGTCGGGCGAGATTCCGATAGCGCCGTTATATGTGTAAAAAATTACGGGAATCAGCAAAAGCCCAAGCAAAATACCTTTCAGTTTGACGCACCAAAAATTCTGATATTCTTTAAACAGTCGGCTTTCTATAATTGCAAAAATAAGCATTGGGAAGAATAGGATTTTCATATGCTCCCATGTAGACTCGTTTACTGCTGCAAACGGTGCAACAAGTGCACTTTCGCCGCTCCACTCATAGAGAAAATGAAGCAGTGTTCCAAGTACCGAGGTAAAAAGAAAACCAAAGAATTGCCAAAGAGAAATTGAACGTTTCATAAATCCGCCTTTCGTAATAGAATTTGTAAAAGTATATGTGAATAAACGGATTTAATTACAATATTGCTTGTATTATTCAATTTTGGTGAATAGTTTTAGTCATGTGACAAGACTTGATGTATGCGCGGCCCTTCCGAAAATATAGTCGTTGTACATCGCCTCGATACGCTCGGCGATGACAACTTCTTATTTTCGTGACACGCTTCGCAAAAACGATACTCAATCGTTTTTGCTCGCTCACCCTACCACCCCAAGTAGCCACTACGTGGCACGTGGCATGGTCGATGACCGCGAGTTCAAGTTTATCTATCCCAAGAAAAAGTAAAAGAGGAACACAAAAGTGTTCCTCTTTTACTTGGTCTGAGTGACAAGACTTGAACTTGCGGCCTCTACCACCCCAAGGTAGCGCGCTACCAACTGCGCCACACCCAGATTTAAGCACCTGTAAAGTATATCACAGATTTTTTGTTAAGTCAAGTAGAAAAACACAAATTTTTGAAAATATTTTGCACAAAAGTTTGAAAGCGCGCGGTGTTGCCTTTTGGTAAGTTTTATGATATAATGTTTTATAATTTATTTGAGTTCTTGAGGTGATTCCTAAATGTTTAAGAAACTACGTAAAAAAGAGAATACGTGTTATACATATTTTTCAATACGTGGTACATTTGAACCTGATGTTATTACCGAGATGCTAGGGTTGAAACCGTTTAAGTCTTGGAGAAGCACAGATTTGAGAAAAAATGGAACTCAATATGGATTTGATAGTTGGGATTACGGTAAGTGCGAAGATTATGATGTAGAAACTGAAAGACAAATTAAGCAAACAATCTCTGCGCTCTTGCCTAAAATCGAAGTATTAAAGCAAATCAAAGCGAAATTCGATGTTGAATACTATATAGAGATTGTACCTGAAATATATTCATATAATTCTACGCCTGCATTAGGTCCAGACTTGGAGATTATCGATTTTTGTCATGAAACTAGAACTCATATAGACATTGATTTATACGTTATGAGGTGAATAAATCACATCCAACACGGTCACGGATTTTTAAAAGTTGAATTTTGCTAAATCTGCTTGGTGGCTTATATCGAATCAATTGTGCGATTCTTTCAGCTCTTAAGATTGGGGGAATACATAAATGAAGAAAAAACTAATTATAAGCGTTTTGAGCGTGCTAGTTGTTGGTATGCTTCTTTGTTTGCCTTATTGGATAAATGATGTTGCTTGTTCCGTTTATAGAGAAGAAATTGTAGATGGCATAGAGGATGTATCGGGAATAAACATTTTGCAAGTAGTCAACGCTTGCGGCAACAGTAGTGGGAAGGGAAATCATACCGATTTATATGTTGCCATTTTGGTCGAAACAAGTTTGACCGAAACCGATATTAAAAATGAAATTGTAAATATTAGTTCGGTACATGATGTTGAGAAAAATGGTCATAGTACCTTGGTCATGGAAATAATGAATTTAAACTTTAACGAAGAAACGTTTAACAGTAATCAAAATTGTTATATTTTAGAATTCTCTAAAGAATCTCCTTGTTCTATCTTCGATATGCGAGGACATTGATTAATCCAACCCGGTCACGGATTATAGAGGTGCACGTGTTGAATAATGACGACAGGAATTTTTTGATGTAACTGATGGAACAAAAATCAAGACATCTTTCGCTATTGATTGGGAAGGTGATTCGTTTATAATGGTTGCACAAAATTCCAACTATGAACCGCTATTTCATAACGAAATTGATGTAGAAAGAATATCTAAAGCAATAGCTGATACAACAAAAACAATGTATGCGGACAATAGATATGTTGAGTTAACTCAAGAACAACTTGATGCAATTCAAAAAAAGAATGATTTTTAGCCACTGACTTTACACTCGCATATAATTACTTTTAAGACTTTACAAAAGGAGGTATACTATGGCAAACGCGACAAAGAAAATTGCATCTACGGCGCTGCTTATGGTGTTTGTAACGCTGCTTTCCAAGGCGCTTGGACTGCTTCGCGATATGCTGCTTGCCTCCACTTTTGGTACGGGTGTCAGTGCTGCCGCGTATGAGGCGGCAAGCCGACTCCCGATAACGCTTTTTGATTTTGCACTGGGCGGCGTTGTAACTGCGGCATTTATTCCGATTTTCAACGAGCTTATGGTTAAAGAGGGCAAAGAAAAAGCATTTTCATTTGCAAACCGCTACTTTAATCTTATCCTTGTTATAACGCTTATAATCTCGGTGCTCGGCATGCTTTTTTCATATCCGCTTGTGTCTTTCCTTGCCCCCGATGTGTCAGACACGGTAAAGGAATTTGCCACCGAACTCAGCCGAATTATGTTCCCGATGATAATTTTTACGGGAATTGCATACTGTTATGTAGGAATACTGCAATCTTTTGAAAAGTACACGCTTCCGGCGATAATGAGCCTTGTTTCAAACCTTGTTATGGTGCTTTATTTCTACACGTTAAGCGACCGCTTTGATGTGTGGGGGCTTTCTGTAGCACTTGTAATCGGCTGGTTTTTGCAGGCGGCAATTCAGGCACCGTCTGCGCACAAGCTGGGCTTTAGATTTAAGCCAACGCTTAATTTCAAAGACGAACATATCATCCGCTCAATGAAAATGGCATTGCCTATTCTCGTTTGCTCATGGCTTCAGCCTGTGTGCAATGTTATCAACACCCGTTTTGCATCGGGTTTTGAAGGGGACAGCGGCATAACCATGGTCAACTACGCAAACCGCCTTTACATTATCATTGTAGGCGTGTTCTCGTTTGTCGCAACCAATCTTTTGTTTCCGCGTCTGTCGCGCGCAGAGGCGGAGGGCGATAGCGACGGCGCACGCACGTTTGCGGCTTCATCGGTTAAGATTCTGCTCTACCTTATGATACCGCTTGCTGCAGGTATATTCTTCCTCGCAGAGCCTATCACGCGCGCAATTTACATGCGCGGTGAGTTTACCGCATACGATGCTGAAATGACCGCATCGGTGCTTAAATATCTCGCGCTCGGAATACCGTTCATGTCAGCAAACGAGGTTCTTACAAAACTCTTTTTCGCAAAGCAAAAGGTTAAAGCGCCGATGCTTGCTTCAATGCTTGCAATCGTGGCAAATATTATTATCGTAACCGTTTTGGTGGATGCCGTAGGCTTTATCGGTATTGCGGTTGCATCTTCGATAACCATTGCGATTTGTGCCGCACTGAACTATATTTTGCTTTCGAGAGACGGCGCTCTGTTTTCGTACAAAGACTTTCTGGACATTGTAAAATCCGTCATTGCAACTGCGGCAATGAGCGGTTGTGTATACCTTGTCAACGCAAGTTTAAATACAGATATTGATATCCTTCGCGTGATTTTGGTAGGTGGTGTGGGAATTGCCGTTTACGGCATGGCTTTACTACTGCTTTCGCCTACCGAAATACGCGCACTTTCAAGGAGAAATAAACAATGATAAAAGTAATTCATGTTATAAGCGATACAAATATCGGCGGTGCAGGCACGGTGCTGCTTACCACGCTTCGCAACATTGACCGCAGTCGCTTTGATGTAAAAGTAGTGCTTCCTTACGGCAGTAAGCTTATACCGCGTATCGACTCGCTTGGCTTTACCTACATTTGCACCGAGGGAGGCGCGGACAAGTCGCTCGACCTTGGCGCAATAAGCGAGTATACAAAGATTTTTAAGGCAGAAAAGCCGGACATAGTCCATACACACGCGGCGTTTTCTGCTCGCATAGCAGCATTTTTGGCAGGAGTAAAGGTGCGTATTCACACAAGACACTCAACCTTTGCACCACGCCCGATACTTACGCGCTTTCCGCTTCGCAATGTGTGCGGATTCATTAACAACACGCTTTCTACGCAGATGATTGCAGTTTCGGAGTCCACCAAGGAAAACCTTACCGCAATGGGTGCGAATCCCAAGAAGATTGAGGTTGTTATCAACGGCGCAGAGCCGCTTCGAGAGGTGAGCGCGGATGAAGCGGATGAACTTCGCGCGGCTCTCGGAATAAAAGAGGGCGATTTTGTGGTAGGCATGTCCGCGCGTCTTGAGGAGGTAAAGGGACACATTTATCTTATCGAGGCAGCGAAAATCATGCGTGACCGCGGATGTGAGAACCTCAAGGTGCTTATTATCGGCACGGGTACAACCGAGGGAATGCTCAAGGCAAAAACCGAGGAACTTGGACTTTCAGACAGCGTTATTTTTGCAGGCTTTGTCGGTGATGTGGCGCCGTATATTGAGGTAATGGATGTTATAATCAACTGCTCGTTTGGCACTGAGGCTACAAGCATGGCACTTATCGAAGCCATGAGCCTTGCGAAGCCTGCCATTGCCACAAATTACGGCGGCAACTCGTATATTATCGAAAATGATAAGAACGGATATATCATTCCGCAAAAGAGCGCGCCAAACCTTGCAGACAGTATTGAAAAAATCATGGCAAATCCCAAGAAGCTTGAAGAAATGTCAAAGTTTGCATACTCCAAATACATCTGCCGCCTGACCGGCAAGATTATGACAGGCAAGGTGGAAAAGATTTACGAGGACGGATATAATCAAAGATGCCAAAAACAATAAGACTTTATACTTCGCGAAAAGTGTATGCATTTGCGGTGATTCTTGCGGTTGCATGGTGCTTGTTTATTTTTGTCATGTCTTCCATGCCTGCTTCGGTTTCCGCAGAGCAGAGCGGCAGTATAGCCGAACTGCTTGCGCCGATTCTTGTTGCTGATTTTGAAGAGCTTGGCACGGCAGAAAAGACAGAAGTTCTTTTGGATGTTGACCATATTGTTCGCAAAATCACGCATTTTGGCATTTATGCTGTGCTTGGAGCATTTTTTGCATTTGTTTCGCTCTATAACTATAGAGCGTGGGTTGGTCACTTGCTTTTATCGTGGATTCGAGGAGCGCTTTACGCCGCGAGCGACGAGTTTCATCAGGCATTTGTGCCGGGGCGCGGAGCTATGTTTAGCGATGTTGTGCTGGACAGTGCCGGTGTGCTTTTTGGCGTGGTGTTTGTGCTTGTGATTGCGAAAGTTTGGCTTAACCGTAAAAGTTGACATTTATATATTAATATGATAAAATACCCATGGTTTTGTAACTATGGGTATTTTTTTATGCGAGGATAAATCTTTGAAAAAATATATTTTTTTATTAGCTGCGATTCTGTTGCTTTTATGCCTTTCGTTTGGCATCGCGGCGGATACAGAGGTTTCTATTCCTGTGGGAGAGGGGCCTGCAAGCGGCGTTTACACAATTAAAAACATAGCGAGCGGAGAGTATCTGAATGCTTTTGACAGAAAATATGCCGCAGGCGGTTTTGCATATACCGATATGCAAAACGGCGAGGAGGGCGAAAATATTCTTCTTGTCAAGCAGGATGACGGTACATATCTTTTATATCCGCAAAGCGAGGCGGGCGAATATGCGTTTTGCATGCAAAGTACAATCGGCGAGCGTGTTTCAAAGTCGGCTGAAATCGGCGATAACTCTTGTTTTAAAATCAGCGGCACAGAAGGCGGTTATGTGATTTCAAGCGGTGAAGTTGTTCTCGGAACAACCAACCGCAGTACGCTTTACAGAATGACTCTTGTAGAAGGCGAGGAATATGGCGGCGCGTCCAGTCAGCTTTGGGATATTTCTCCCGTTGCGCTTTCTTCTTTTGAACTTAAAACCGTTGCCGATGAGGTAAAACTTTACGGTGTAAGCTCCGTATACGCGGTTACAAAGCCTGCTTATATGGCAGGTCTTGCAAAGTGGTCGTCGAGCGATGATACCATGCTTATGATTGATGATGACGGCAGTTTTTGCGCGCTTAAAGCAGGCACCGTAACTGTCACCGCTACTATAGGTGATGAAAGCCGAAGCATTGATGTGAAAATCGTTGACGAGGATGCCTTTACATGGTATTCGCAGCATCTTGCTACAAAGGGCGGCTGGCACGGCGGCGAGCTTGCCAACGTGTATTTCTATTCGGGTTCACACAAGCGTTTTATCATTAACGGCTATAACCGCGGACTCGACTGGATGGATACCGGCTGTGCGTTGACTTCGGTTGCAATGGTGTTGCATAACCTCGGCGCGCGCTATGAGGGCGGCTATGATTTCCGCTTTGAGGCGGATGGAAATCTTGAGGCTGACCCGTATACGGTTGCGCTTGCAAACTCGGGCAATCGCGGACTTACCTCGTCCAAGGGCACGCTTTATAACAATCCGATTATGATAAACATCAAGCAAATAGCCGAGTCATTTACTCTGTACGGTCAGCCGCTTGAGGCGGTGCGTACCTACGGTGTAACCAAAAAGAAACTCAAGGAAGCGCTTGACGAGCATCCCGAAGGGGTTATCGTTTCTATGGAGAATTCCTACAACGGCTCGCACCATATCGTTGTTACCGAGTGTGTAAATCCTGACGAAACAAATCCTGAAAAATATCGCTTTAAGATATACGATTCAGCAGGTCAGGTGCGTGCAGAGGGCGATGATGTTTTATTCGAAAACTCAACGTCATACGGACTTCGTTACCGTTATTACCATATGCGCTCAATGATAGTTTTTAACTTTGTTCCGACGGAGAAGTAATTATGAATTATGTTTTAAAAAAGGATTATGACATAGTGGTTGTCGGCGGCGGTGTTGCAGGTGTGGCTGCAGCCGTTGCGGCGGCACGCGCAGGCAAAAAGACACTTCTGCTTGAAAAGGCGGCGGCGCTTGGCGGTCTTGCGACTATAGGTCTTATCAACTGGTGGGAGCCGCTTTGCAATGCCGAGGGCAAAAAGCTTATTTCCGGTATTTCCGAGGAAATACTCCGCAGAACTATCAGATACTGCATGCATCGCTTGCCCGAATGTTGGCAAAAAGAGGGAGTGTGGGAGCAGGACACCGCGGATAGATTTGTAACTCACTTTTCTCCAACCGTAATGTCACTCGTTTTGCAGGAAATGCTGCTTGAAGCGGGCGCGGATATTCGCTATGACGCGCTTGTTACATATCCCGAGATGGACGGCAAAACCGTAAAGGGCGTTGCAGTTGAAACGGTAGGCGGTACCGAGTTTTACTCCTGTCGCGCACTGATTGATGCAAGCGGCAACTGCATAATGTTCAGCCGCGCAGGCGCAGAATGCCGCGACGGTGAAAACTATATGTCCTACTATTCTCATATCGTTGACTTTGCACCGAACAAGGAGTACAACATGCTTAAGGTGCGCGGCTGGCACGTAAGCGGCAGCGGTATGACGGGCAAGGGACACCCTGAGGGCTTCCCGCATTATGCCGGTGTTACAGGTGACGAGGTAAACAACTATATTATTAAAGGTCAACAGCTTTTGCTTGATGAAATCAAGCAAAATGAGCCGTGTGCGCAGGAAATCGTTGCACTGCCGATGATGCCGCAGTTCCGAATGATTCGCCATATCGTGGGCGAGTATGAGATGACCATGGATGACCTTTACAAGCCCCACGCGGATTCTGTCGGAACTTGTCCTTATTTTGGCAAAAAGGGATATTGGTTTGAAATCCCTTACGGCACGCTCTATTCCCCCGAATATACCAATATGTTTGCCGCGGGCAGAGTAATTTCTGCGCACGGCGGCGCATGGGATGCAACAAGAGTAATCCCCGTTGCATGCCAAACGGGCGAGGTCGCGGCACGCGCGGCGGTACTCGCTATTGATGAAAATATAGCGGCGCGCAAGGTGGATGTGCCGACTTTGCAGGGGATACTCCGCAAAAACAATTTCCGCATACATTTTGACGAAAAATTATAATCAGATTTATCTGCATGGCTACATGCAGATAAATTTTTTGAAAAATTTTAAAATTATAAAACCTAAAGCATTTTTTATTTGTCTTTGTTAATAGAAAACGACTTTTGGAGGTTGAAAATGGAACTTAAAGATGTAGTAATCAAAGCACAAAAGGGAGATACAAAGGCATTTGCAGTCCTTTTTGAACAGACGCAGAAGATGGTATACTTCAACGCACTGAAAATTACCGGTAACGAAACCGCAGCCGAGGATATCGTGCAGGATGTGTACATCAAAGCAATTGAAAAACTCGGCACGCTTAAGGTGCCGGAGGCGTTTATCGGCTGGCTTCGTCAGATTACCGTAAATGTTTGCAAAAACTATCTTGCATCGCACAAGCCTTCGGCGCTCGGCACAGATGAAGCAGATGAAATGCTTTTAAATCTCCCCGAGCTTGACGAGGATTTTATCCCGCATGCATATGCCGATAACAAAGAAACATGCCGTCTTATCATGGCAATTGTAGACTCTCTTCCCGATGCGCAGCGTGTTGCGGTGATTCTTTATTACTACAACGAGCTTCCTGTTTCACGCATTGCCGAGCTTTTGCAGGTCAGCGAAAACACCGTTAAAAGTCGTTTGAATTATGCCAGACGGCAGATAAAAGAGCAGGTGGAAGATTTGGAAAAGAAGGGAACAAAGCTGCATGCTATCCCCGTTCTCGGACTCATTTTGCAAAAGGTGGCAGAGGATTATTCGCTTTCAAGTGCGGCGTCGGCGGCTATTCTTACAAGCGTTACCGCAAGTGCAGCAGGTGCTGCTACCGCGGCTGCTACAACGGCAGCAAGCGGCGGAATTCTTGCAAAAATTGCGGCAATGCCGATAGCAGCAAAGGCTGTTGCGGGCGCAGTTGCGGTTGCCGTAGCTGTTGGCGCAGGCTTTGGCATTTCAAATGCAGTTAAGGGTGACAAGCCTTCAAACGATTTTGCAAATGAGTATGCAGCGCTTGACAGTGACACGGCAGCTGCTTACGCAAAGGTTGACCTTGGCGTATTTGTTGATATGCCGCTCGAAGAGGTTATCGCTTGCTTTGGCGATGGATATGAAAAAGAATCTTATGAGCCAGGCGAGGAGTACATCAGCTATAAGTTTAGGTACGGCGACAAGTACGATTATATAATTTTTCAGTATATAACCGATGAAAACGGCGACCAGACGGTTTATAGCATTCAGATTCTCGGCGAGGTTGTAAACTGCATGGGTTTGAATATAAGCAGCTCTGTCAAAGAGGCGCGCGATATTCTTGAAAAGAACGGCTTTGAGCTTGTGCATTCAAGCGAGGGTGAGCATAATTTCGAGCTTTACACAAATGAAGAGGTTGATTATCAGATTTCCTTTATGTATCAGGGTGACGATATTGTAAACGTTTCGCTTGATTCATTTAACAGCTATTTCCACGACGGCGAAGAGGTAGATTTAGCATCCGAATATGACGCCTTTATCACAAGCGGCGACTATATAATCGCAACGCAGGGCAATGAAGCGACAATCGCCGATTATATCGGCTACGGTGTAAACGTTGTAATTCCGAGTGAGATTGACGGCTACAAGGTTACTGCAATCGACAGCGTATGGGACTATGAAAATAACGTGCAGTACGTCGGACTTGCGTACTCTGACTTTGAAAGCGTTATCGTTCCCGAAGGCATTGAAAGAATTGGTGTTCAGGCGTTTAAGCATTGCGGAAATTTAAAGAGCATTGACCTGCCAAACAGTTTGAAGGAAATCGAACACAGCGCATTTGCATGGTGTGAAAAGCTTGAAGGTATTGAGATGCCAAACGGCATTAAATCCATAGAGTCGTCTGTGTTCTGGGATTGTGAAGCTTTAGCAGATATCACTCTTCCAAACTCTCTTGAAAGTATCGGCTCAGGCGCGTTTAACGGCTGCAATGCACTTGAAAGTATTTCAATCCCCGAAAGCGTAACCTTTATTGACGAGGGCGCGTTCAGCGAGTGCTACGGTCTTAAAAGTGTTAAACTTCCGAGCGGAATTACCGAAATTTCAAACGAGCTTTTCAGCGATTGCGACTTGCTTGTAAATGTTGAAATTCCAAACGGCGTTACAAGCATCGGCGACGGCGCGTTTTATGAGTGCTATTCGCTTGAAAACATATCTCTTCCAAAAAAGCTTGAGCGCATCGGCGATGGCGCGTTTGGTAAATGTGATAGCTTAAAAGAAATTGTACTTCCAAACGGAGTAAAACATATCGGTGCAAGTGCTTTTTGCTACTGCGAGTCGCTTGAAAGATTTACAATACCCAAGAGCGTAGAAAGCATCGGTGAGATGTCGCCGTTTGTGGCTTGCTATGAACTCAAGCTTGAATTGGAGCTTGGCGGAAACTTTAAACTTGATGACCAAGGCGCGCTTTATACGAGGGATTCTTCTGAACTTATCTATGTGCCTTACAATACGAGCGAATTTACAATTCCGTCCGGCGTAACCAAGATAAGAGGCGGCGCATTTGCAGAGTGCGACAGCATCAAAAATATCGTTGTTCCAAACGGTGTCACCGAAATCGGTGAAAATGCTTTTTTATGGTGTGACAACCTTGAAAGTGTTGAACTGCCTGACAGTGTAAAGGTAATCGGCGAGCAGGCATTTACCGTTGGTTATAACTTTGAGGGCATTAAGTGCCGTGAGGGCTCGTATACCGAGAGTTACGCTAAAGAGAATAACGTTGCATATGAAATTATCAAGTAAGGAGAAAAGCATGAAGAAATTTTTAAGTATATTGCTTGCGGCACTTCTTTGTCTTGCATTTGTTGCTTGCGATAACGGCGATGTCAATTGGGATGATGAAGAAACGACCGAAGAGGTAGTTACAACGGAAGAAACAGAGGTAACTGCAGAAGAAACAACTACGGTAGTTGAAACAAAGCCCGAAAAGGAGCTTTTGATTAGACTTTTGCAAAATGAGATTTACGGACTTGGCGTTAACAACAGCGCATATGTTCCCGAAATCAATGTTTATGATGACGGAACATTTACCTTTTACTGCAACTTGTATTATGGAATGATTACATATGCAGGTAAGTGGGAAAAGCAGACTGCCGACGGTGCAGACGTGTACTATTTTACAGTCGAAAACTGGCTTCCTGCCGACGGTGAGCCGATAGCCGTTACAAGCGCGGACCTGCCGGTGACTCTTTTCTCGCTGACTCACAAAAACGGTCAGCGTATTGCGCAGTTTAACATTGATTCAAATGCATATTTCGGCATGACTGTCAATGAAGCATATTTTGATATTGTCGGCGGCGATGTTTTTGCCGCAGTTGGCTCGCAAAAGATGACCAACGGTGAGGTAATGGGCGTTTTTGTGTCAAAATTTGACCAGAATGACGGCACATTTTACTCCTTTGCCGATGTAACGCATGACGGTTATGTTGAGATGTTTGCGGTAAAGCAGGACGGCTACGCGTGCGAGTTTGATGTGTACACTCTTGATAAGGGTACACCAAAGCTTATCTATGAGGGCTATTCCGACAGCACCACAAACGGGCTTTGCTATTACAATCTCTATACCGAAAATCTTGACGAATATATCCTTTGTGCAGGTTTTTATTACAGACAGGGCTCGCCGCTTTTCTACTACAACATCTTTTCACTTGACGAAAACGGCAATGTAAAGATGTTTGCAAAGAATGAATATAATGCGGATCAAGCAGTATCCGAAAACGAAGATGAGATCTTAAGCGAAATCCGTCACGAGTTCAATGTGTATTCCACAAATACCGATTGTCCGATTATTGACGTGCAAAATGGGGACGTTTATCCAAGCGGCTGGGAGTATTCGAGATTTATGAAGTATCCGGAAATTTTTGAGGGGCAGGGAACTTCATTAAAATCTCCCGGTTTCCGTGTCGGCAAGTATTCGTATACAGTCGAAGACGGCAAGGCAACTCTCGTTGACTATAACTATGTAGGCATTACCGACGAAACAGAGGCGGTTGTTCCGCTTGAAATCGACGGCTATCCCGTTGTTGCAATCACCAAAGGCGTTTTTGGCGGCCATTTCCGACTTAAGAGTATCGAAATTCACGAAAATGTTATAAGCATTGAGGAAAAATCATTTGACGGCTGCTATGACCTTGAATATATCAAGTGTCCTGCAAGCACCGCCGCAGAGGAATATGCAAATGCGCACGGCATCGCGGTGAAGTATATCGAAAGGCTTTCTACCTCTGAGGATACCGACGCGAGCGAACCCGAGGTTATCGTTCCCGAAGTTACCGTTTGGGACGACGTAAAGTTTGAAAACGAGCTTACAAGCGGCGACTTCAGAATAGGCGTTGCAAATGGCAAGATAATGATTCTTGACTATTACGGTTCTGATAGCGACATCGTTGTTCCCGACACTCTTGAAGGCTATCCCGTGCGCGCTATCGGCGAAGAGGCGTTTTATCATCATAAATTTGTTAAAAGCATTACGCTTCCCGAGGGCGTAGAGTATATCGGTAAGAGCGCTTTCAGCTCATGCTACAATGTAGAGAGTATCAACATTCCCGAGAGCGTAACGCATATCGGTGAGATGGCGTTTTATTCTTGCGAAGCTCTGAAGAGCATTGTTATCCCAAGCAGCGTCAAGGTTGTTTCGTCAAGCGCGTTTAAATTCTGCCACTCAGTAGAAAGTCTTGTTATTTCAAACGGTGTTGAGGTTATTAAGGAGCATGCTTTTGCAAACATGCCTTTACTTACAAGCGTTGAAATTCCCGAAAGCGTAAAGGTTATCGAAACTTACGCCTTTGCTACAAGCGGTTATTCGGAGTTTAATTTCCCTAAAAACGTAATGGAAATAGGCGAGCTTGTATTCCATGAATGCAGCAAGCTTGAAACTATCACCGTTGATGCGGAAAACAAGTATTTTACAACTGACGAAAACGGTGTTGTGTACAATAAGGATATGACCAAACTTGTTGCCTTCCCATTACTGCTTGTTTCATACACAGTGCCCGAAAGCGTAACTGAAATTCCTGCTTATTTCTTTATGCAGGCTACCGCACTTGAAAAAATTGTATTGCATGAAGGAATTACAAGCATCGGCGATTATGCATTCCGTTCCTGCTATGAGCTTACCGAGGTTACTGTATACGGCAACCCCACTGTGGGTAACTATATTTTCTCGGGTTGTGACAAGCTTGCCGCAGTAAAATGTGCTGCAGGCACTTATGTTGAGTCACATGCTAAGGCACAGGGCTTAAATGTTGAATATATAGGTTAAAAAAGAGAGCCGAAAGGCTCTCTTTTTGCGTATCCCACCACCGCTGGTGCCGTCCCCTACCACCGTTTATCGTTATTGACAAAGAAAGAATAATCTGCTATCATATATACAACAGTATATCGAGTGGGTGATATCATGAAAAAACATTTTGCCATAGACCGAATGTTTGTAGCATATATACTTGCCGTAGCATTCAGCATATTTTGCGCTGATGTTTTCTTTGATGAAAATGATATAGGCGGCGTTATTGTTATGCTTGTAATTGCGGTAGCTCTTGTCGTTTTCAGTTGTATAACAACTCCGTGCGGGTACATTTTTGACAGTGAAGGCGTAAGTATATATTATCTGTTTGCACCGAAAAACAGATATTTATGGAAAAATATCCGTTCTGTTGAAGTAGAAACTTACCATGGCTATCTTCACCGTTTAGACATAATATTTCCGTTTTTTCAAATTGACGGTGTTCCCGAGGGGAAACCGCGTTTTTACATGGAGGGATTTATACGTAAAACGCGCCGCACGAAGCGATACATCGAAAGATATTGGGACGGTGAAGTGACAGGCTATTTCGGCGAGGGTATAAAAAAGTGGTGGCACCGCCGCAATGAAAAAGAAAACCGTGAGATAAAGGCGCACCTTACCGATGAAATCGTACCAATGGAGCGCGAGGTTCGCGCAAAGGTGCGCGAGATAATTGCACCGTATACAGAACGCGCTGCGCTATATAATCTTGAGATACGTACAAAGTATTTATATACAACAAGTAAAATAACTAGCACGTCGCGCCCAAACGAAGGGTACAGATATACTGTATTGGCAGGGATATGCGAGGTGGGCGAAAACGATGAAGCCCGTATTGTGGAGATAAGCGTTGACCTGATTCATGTGCGCCTTGGCAAAAAAGCATATCGCGGAGTGGAAAATGAACTGCTTGATACCGAGCTAAACTTCTATCTTAACGACACACTTGAAGAAATAATCAAAAGAGGTATAGATGCATATCTCCTTGGTTGATTTATATAATAAAACCGCGGCATTTGCCGCGGTTTTACTATATTATATTTACGCCAATGCGTTTAAGGGTTTTGACAGTGCTTTCAGGAACATTTCTAAATGTAACCGCGATGCCGTCGGCTTCTAAACTTTCGCAAGCTTCCGCAAGTGACTCGCAAGCGGTGAAGTCTGCATATACCAAAGCACCGAGGTCAAATTCAACCGATTTTGCTTCTCTTAATTCCGATACTATGCCAAGCAGCTTGTCCGAGTTTGCAAAAAAGCAAACACCGCTGACATTAACGGTTGCATTGCCGTCTGCAAGTTCTTTGCATACGGTAAGTTTTTCGCACTTTTTACCGAGCTTTAACATGTCTGCTCCGTATATTGCAAACGAAAGAACAACGCCGATAACGATTGCGTATGTAAGGTCAAGCAGTACAGTTGCAATCATTGTGATGAGGAACTGCGCGATAGGACCCCACATTTTGTTTTTAAAATAGAGTTTAATAGCGTCAAATTCATTCATACGCACCGCCGTCATTACAAGCACGCCGGCAAGAGCCGCATACGGAACAAGACCGATTGCACCGGAGAGAATGAACATGCATGCGATGAGGAATACTGAATGAAAGAGGCTGGCAAGACGGGTTTTGCCGCCGCTTTTTACCGCAACGCTAGTACGTGCTATTGCCGCAGTAGAAGGAACACCGCCGAGGAAAGGAATGAAAATGTTGCTTACACCTTGCGCGACAAGTTCAATATTTGAGTTGAAGCTTTCCTTTTTCATATTTGCCGCACAAGCGCCGCAAAGCAGACTTTCAACCATGCCTAAAAGTGCAATTGTAATTGCAGAGCCTGCAACGTCTCCTATAAGTTCAAGGTTTATGTCGCTGAAGGAAAGGTGTTCGGAGTTGATAAACGTGCGCGGTATCGCGCCGATGCTTTCTACGGGGATTTTGAAGAGTGCTGTAATAACAGTGATAACGATTATCGCGGCAAGGCTTGCGGGTATGTATTTTGCCGCCTTTTTAGGATACACTGCCATAAGCAAAACTACGGCAACGGAGCATATCATTGCGGGGAGGGCAATTTTGTCAAGGCAGTCGGTGAAAAAGTAAACAACCTTGTCAATTGTGGTTTCACCTGCAAGCTTGACACCGAAGAAATTGCCAAGCTGACCAAGGGCTATGACAACAGCAATACCTGACGTAAAGCCTGTAACTACCGGCTTTGGTATGAATTTAATGATTTTGCCGAAGTGAAGTACGCCTGCGATGAGTAGGATTATACCTGCAAGCAAACTTGCGGCAAACATGCCGGTAAGTCCGTGCTTACCCGCAACTACGGCTCCGAGGATTACGGTCATTGCGCCCGTAGGTCCCGAAATCTGAAAACTTCCGCCGCCGAGCAGACCGCTTACAACTCCGGCGATAATAGCCGTTATCATACCGGCTACAATACCGATAGAAGCGTCGGCATTTCCTACGCTTGCAGCACCAAAGGCAAGTGCAAGCGGTAGTGCTACTGCACCAACGGTAATGCCTGCGATAATGTCGGAGAGCAGGGATTTTCCGTTATAGCCTTTAAATTCATTTTTGAGCATGTCAAAAAACTGACTTACGAGAGAACGATTCTTTTTCATATCATTGCCTCAAATATAAAGATTTGTTGCAGGAAGTAATTGCACTTTGCAACTTTATAATTATATCACCGACATTTCGCAAAATCAACATTACATTTCAACAATAATGTAATGAACTATCATATTTTGAATGTTATATTTGTCAAAAACTCTTGCGTTTGATAAAATGAAGATGTATAATAAATCATAATGGGAAAATATGCGAAAACAGGCGGTGACGGGTGTGCACAAGTTTGAATTAAATAGCGCACTCATGTGTCCGCTTTGCGGCGAAAAGCTTGTGTTTTCGGGCAACTCACTCGTATGCGGCGGTATGCGCCGCCACAATTTTGACATAGCCAAAAGCGGATATGTCAACCTCAATACGCACGCCTCCACAAGCGGCGATGACAAAGAGATGGCAAAGGCAAGGCAGGCTTTTTTACGAAAAGGGTATTACCTCCCGCTTGCAGATACGGTTGCAGCCGAAGCAGGATGCGGCGAGGTTCTTTGTGACGCAGGATGCGGCGAGGGATATTATACCGAGCGTGCGGCAGATAAGTTTTCGGCGGCACTCGGCGTTGACCTTTCAAAGTACGCGCTGGAACTCGCTGCAAAAAGTGCAAAGCAAAAGGAAATGCAGGAAAAACTGCTTTATACCGCCGCAAGTGTTTACAGTTTGCCGCTTGCAGATGAGTCCTGCGACTGCGTGATTAATGTTTTCGCTCCATGCGTTGAAGAAGAGTATTCACGCGTGCTTAAAAACGGCGGCAGACTTATAGTTGCCGCGGCAGGCAGGGATCATTTGCACGGACTTAAAAGCGTTCTTTACGACGTTGTGACACAAAATGACGAGCGCCGCGATTATCCAAAGAAAATGGAACTTGTAAAAACGCTCTCTGTTAAATATGAAGCCAAGATAATCGGCGAAGATATATATCCTCTTTTCACAATGACTCCTTATTTTTACCGTACCAAAAAAGAGAGCATAGAGAAACTTAAAAGTATGGAAAGGCTGCATACGCTTCTTGATTTTGAAGTGCGCGTATACGAAAAAAATAATGTTTAGTCTAATTATTCCGATGTACAATGAGGAGAAGATTCTCCCCGATACATTAAAAACGCTGCATGAGTATATGTCGGGCGCGTTTGACGACTATGAGATAATCTTTGTAGATGACGGCTCAAAGGACAACTCCAAAGCAATTGTGGATAGCTGCACTTTGCCAAAAATTCGCCTTGTAAGCTATGGTGAAAATCGCGGCAAGGGCTGCGCCGTGCGTCATGGCATGCTTGCTGCAAAGGGCGATATCCGCCTTTTTACCGACTGTGATATTGCATACGGCACGGATATCATCCGCACACTCTATGATAATTTCACCGCGGCAAATTGCGACGTTATGATTGGCTCGCGAAACATCCATAAGGACGGCTACGAGGGATATACTTTGCTGCGAAAGATAGTTTCAAAGACTTATATTAAACTGCTTTGTCTCGTTGGCGGCTTCAAGCTCTCCGACTCACAATGTGGCTTTAAAGCGTTTTCTGCCAAAGCGGCAGAAGCGGTTTTCTCAAAGTGCCAAACTGATAGCTTTGCGTTTGACTTTGAAGCTATTATGTTTGCCACAAGACTCGGTTTTAAGATAAACGAGATTCCCGTAAAGATTATCAATCATCGCGAATCGGAGTCGAAGGTAAACATGCTTTCGGACAGCATAAAAATGCTTAAGGATGTAATGCGCATCAAAAAGCATGTAAAAAATACACTTGCAAAAAACTAATTTAACATATAAAAGGAAGGTATTATCATGGATATCAAACAGGAATCTTTGCAGGCTCACTATGACTGGAAAGGCAAGATTGAGGTTATTTCCCGCGCAAAGGTAAATGACCGTCACGATTTGTCTGTAGCGTACACCCCCGGTGTTGCACAGCCTTGTCTTGAAATTCAGAAGGACTATTGGAAATCATTTGAGCTTACCCGCCGCTCCAACCTTGTTGCAGTTATCACCGACGGTACTGCAGTGCTTGGTCTCGGCGATATCGGTCCTGAGGCAGGTATGCCCGTTATGGAGGGTAAGTGCGCACTCTTTAAGGAATTTGCAGACGTTGACGCGTTTCCGATTTGCGTTCGCTCCAAGGATGTAGACGAAATCGTTCGCACAATTTATCTCATTTCCGGTTCTTTCGGCGGTATCAACCTCGAGGACATTTCTGCTCCCCGTTGCTTTGAAATCGAAAAAAGACTTAAGGAAATCTGCGATATTCCCGTGTTCCACGATGACCAGCACGGCACCGCTATCGTATGTGCAGCCGCTCTTATCAACGCCCTCAAGGTAGTTGGCAAGAAGATTGATGAGATTAAGGTAGTTATCAACGGCGCAGGCAGTGCAGGTATTTCTATCGGCCGTCACCTTCTCAACCTCGGTCTTAAGAACCTCGTTATGGTTGACCGCTTTGGCGCAATTTATGAGGGTAAGGAAGAGAACAACCCCGCACAGGAAGATATAGCAAAGGTTACCAACCGTCAGATGGAAAAGGGCAACCTTGCAGAAGTAATGAAGGGCGCAGATGTGTTTATCGGTGTAAGCGCACCCGGCATCGTTTCCAAGGAAATGGTTGCTTCCATGGCAAAGGATGCTATCGTATTCCCCATGGCTAACCCCACCCCCGAAATCATGCCTGACGAAGCACTTGCCGCAGGTGCAAGAGTTGTCGGCACCGGACGCAGCGACTTCCCCAACCAGATCAACAACGTACTTGCATTCCCCGGTATCTTCCGCGGTGCGCTTGACTGCCGTGCTTCCCAGATTACCGAGGAGATGAAGGTTGCAACCTCTTATGCAATTGCATCCCTTATTCCCGAGAGCGAGCTTCGCGAGGATAACATTATCCCCTCTGCGCTCAATAAGGATGTTGCAAAGGTAGTTGCCGAAGCGGTTGTAAAGGCTGCAAAAGACGGCGGCGTTGCAAGAATCTAAACTGTATACATAATGAAAACCGCTCGAAAGAGCGGTTTTCAGCCTGATGACAAAGTCATCAGGCTGAACAGAGGATGAGAAACGCAGGCAGATTTTGGATTTTTGTTTCGTCGGCGTACATGTGTACGGTAGAGATAAAAATCCGAAAAAGCAAGTAACGGCAAGGGCTTAAAAAGCCCTTGCCGCATTTTGTTTTTTACACAAAGTGAAAAATTATTTCTATTTATTCCCTTCGCTTTTATTTCTTGCTTGCGATCTGACGTGTTTGTCAGCACTCTGAAGCGCTTGGTTTTCCAAGCGCTTTTATTATATAAATGCAGACAATACTACACCTAAAAACGGGTATGCTATTACAAAGGCAATAAACAAAATTACACCGACATTTACAAACGCGGTTGATGCCTCGCTGTCATTTGGCAGTTCAAACGCCGCGCGCTCGAAGCGCATGGTGCGATAACGCTTTGCGAACCAGAAAATACCCACAAATGACATTACTATCGTCAAAAAGCTGTAGCAAGCTACCGCACCGTAGGCAACGGGATTTGCCTCAACCATTGCATAAAGTTCTTCAAATGCACTTTCATCCATGGCAAGCTCAAGAAATTTGTCATAGCCCGGCACAAACTCGGTAAAAAGCAATGGCACAACAGCGCCAAAGAAATTAAACGCAGCGTGAAGCCCCCAACAATATATAAGTTTCCCTTTTCTTATATAGAGATATCCGTAAAGCAGACCTACAAAAAACGTATAAAAGAACTGCTGAACGCTCATGTGGAAAAAGGCAAACATAAGCGCCGAAAAAATCACCGCAAGCTTTTCGCCATATCCGCGCGTGCGGTCAATAATAAGCTTGCGGAACATAAGCTCCTCAAAAAACGGTCCGATAATTACCGAAAAGACAAGCGCATCCACCCACGAAATCCGTCTGATAATCTCAATCGTCTCGGAAACAAGCTTGATATTCATTGTATTGTAGATAAACGCTGTTGCCGCATCGCCGAGCATCTGACCGAGATAGGTAAGCGCATAAGAAATAACAAAAGCAACGAAAAGCGTTTTAACCGAGCATTTTGCGCTATCCCCCTCAAAGGTATCGAGCGAGCGCACACAAAGATAAAATACGGGAACACCTACAAGGTACATCGTTGCCGAAGAAATAATCACCGCCATTTGCGGCGTGATTCCGTTTTTTAAAAAATCGGGAAACAACAACACACATACCGCCTCAAATAAAAGCTGCGCCGCGAATGTAGATATAAAAAACATAACAAGCGCAATGCCTATGCGCGAAAACGCCTTCTTTGCACTGCTAAAGTCATAAGTCGATTGCAAATCCATAAAAAGTCCTCCGTTTATGTATATAGTTTAACTAATTACTATTGAATTTTCAAGTACGTTGTGCTAAAATAAACCACAATATTTCAAAAAAGGAGAAAAAACTTGAAAAACTTTTTTGACCGCTATTTTATAAAGGCGATGGGCGCAATGGCGCAAGGTCTTTTCGCCTCACTTATTATTGGCACGATTTTCAATCAGCTTTCAAGCATTCCCGCTCTGTCATTTCTGGCAAAATTCACGGGACAAATCGGTGCATCAAGTCCCGTTATCGGAAGCGCAATCGGCGTTGCAATTGCTTATTCGCTTGGCGCAAAATCGCTCGTGCTTTTCACAAGCACTGTTACGGGCGCCCTCGGCTACGCACTCGGCGGCCCTATCGGCGCGTACATTGCCGCGGTTATCGGCGTGGAGATTGGCAGCCTTGTATGCGGCAAAACCAAGCTTGATATTATTCTTACCCCCGCGCTGACAATTCTTTCAGGCGGCTTTGTGGGTATCTTTGTAGGTCCTTACATAAACGAGTTTATGCAATGGCTCGGAGACTTTATCAACACTGCAACCGCCATGCAGCCCATCCCCATGGGAATTATCGTTTCCGTTGTAATCGGCATGGCGCTCACCGCGCCGATCTCCTCGGCGGCTATCTGCATTTCGATTGGCATTGACGGCATTGCGGCAGGTGCCGCATGTGTCGGCTGTTGTTGCCAGATGATAGGCTTTGCGGCGGCAAGCTTTCGCGAAAACGGCTTTGGCGGCGCACTCTCGCAGGGCATCGGCACTTCCATGCTCCAGTTCCCCAACATTTTAAAACGTCCGCAAATCTGGCTTGCGCCCACTCTTGCATCGGCAATTTTAGGTCCCATATCCACTGCATTGCTCGGCATGACAAACACATCCACCGGCGCAGGTATGGGCACGTCCGGTCTTGTAGGTCAGTTTGGCGCGTTTGGTGCAATGGGCGCATCTGTAAACACCGCAATAATCGTATTGCTGATGCACTTTGTGCTGCCTGCACTGCTCACCCTTGCGTTTGACCTCACCTTCCGCAAGCTTGGTTGGGTGAAGAATGGATATATGAAGATAAATTAAAGTTTATAATACTAGAATCCTCGTAAAAAAGACGGACATGCGCCGGCTTTTTTACTCCTTAAAAACCGCGTGCGGTCGAGCACGGCGCGAGCGAACGGTTTTGCTCCACTTCAAAATGCTTGCATTTTGAAGTGATTAGATAAACTTCAATTTACCTTATTTAATTATATTAAAATGCCCACTCGCCGTTTTTGAAGATTTCTACCTGCTTGCCGTCGCGTGTGGTAGCAACTACGCAAAGATCCTCCGAGCCAATCATAAAGTCCTCGTGAATAATCGAGTCGTTTACGCCCATTTCCTTATGCTCTTCCTTGGTGTACTTGTCATAGTCGCGGAGGGTGTTGGTGTAGCCTGCGCCGAGGGCTAAGTGGCAGGATGCGTTTTCGTCAAAAAGTGTATTGTAGAAGAGGAAGCCAAGCTTGTTTATCGGTGACGAATAAGGCACAAGCGCAACCTCGCCGAGATAAGCTGCACCATCATCCATGTTTATCATGGTGCGAAGCAGCTCCTCGTTCTTCTCTGCCTTTACTTCAACAGCTTTACCGCCCTCAAAGCGAATGGAGAAGTTTTCAATAAGCTGACCGTTGTAGGAAAGCGGCTTTGTGGAGTAGACAATGCCCTCCGCCTTGCCGCGCATCGGCGAAACAAACACTTCCTCGGAGGGGATATTTGCCTCAAAGGTTTCGCCCTTGCCCTGCGTGTCCTCACAGCCGCCACAGAACATGCCTGTCGGTATCATGCCAACCGTAAAATCGGTGCCGTTCTTTGATGAGTAATGAAGCGACTCAATGCCAAGAGAATTGAGATAGTCGCAGCGCGCTTTAAGGTTTTGGTTGTGCGCTCTGCGGTCTGCAATCGGGTCTTCGCCGTCTGCACGGGACGCGTAAAGTATAGCCTCCCAAAGCTTTTCAACTGCCGCAGCAGGAGTAAGGTCGGGGAAAAGCTTCTTTGCCCACTTCTTGCCGGGGACTGCCGCGATACACCACTTGTATTTATTCTCCATCTTGTCGCGGAGCGGCTTGATTATCTTGCTTCGCGCCTGCGCCGCTTTTGCGTGCTTTGCAAAGTTCATACCGTTAAGTCCGTCGGGGTCATCGCTTACAAGCCAGATACGCGCGGGAAGCGTGTCGATGTAATGCTCGTAGCGTTTTACCTCCCAATCCTCGACCTTCGAAAGCGTGGTTAAAGAGCGGTGGCGCACATGCAGCTTTTCAAGCGGCTGATGAGTCCACTCAACGGTGACTTTTCTTGCGCCTGCTTTGTAGCATGCGTCAACAACGTATTCAACAAACTTCGGTTGGTCAAGCTCGGCTACGATGATTACGTCGTCGCCCTTTTTTACCGCCGCACCGCTGCGCGCGATAAGCTCTGCGTATTTCTTTAATACTGTTACTTTCATATTTGCTCCTTTATTGACGTGGGATGCTTTTTGAAAAAAGCACCCCACACCCCGCAAAAACCTTTGAAAAAGTAAATGGCTACACCAATATACTTTTATTAAAATTTTTTGAAAGGGTGCGGGAAAAGCTTTTTTACAAAAAAGTTTTCCCGCATATATTATTATTTCTTACTCGTGCTTCCAAAGCCGCCTTCGCGCACGCCGTCGGCGTCGTCGTCGAGAGTAATGCCGTACTCAACGAAAATTCCCTGTGCAAATCCGTCGCCTGCGGAGAGCGAAACTGTCTTACCTTCGTTTGTATCATTTGTAATTTTTACAAAGATATGCCCTTCATTTTTAGCATTGTAATAATCACTGTCGATTATACCGACGGTATTGTTGAGCTGCAAACGGAACTTAAAGCCGAGTCCGCTGCGCGGATAAACCTTGAATACCCAGCCCTCCTCCATCCAAACGCGCACGCCCGTTGGGATTTTCGCGCTTTCGCCGGGAGCGAGGGTTATCTCAATCGGGGTGCAGATATCGTAGCCTGCGCTGCCGCTTGTCGCGCGGCGCGGAAGCGTGATAGTATCGTAAACGTCACTGCCGTCCGTACCGAAGGTGTCGAGCCAATCGGCTAAAAACTGTTCTTTTGATACCTTTTCAAATCTCGCGATTCTTTTCATAAGCCCTCCAATTTAATTACAATCCTTTTTGCATCTCAAGCGGATTCCATTTGCCGCCGAGATAGCGGACCAAAAACATCACAAACAATATCAGGTTGTGCGCTATCATGCAAGCCCACGCGCTGACAAGTCCGAGGCTGAAAAACTTTGTGCA
>JAZNOM010000090.1:0-8386 GCA_045580835.1 Eubacteriales bacterium | reverse complement strand
TCAGCCTGATGACAAAGTCATCAGGCTGAGTGGAGGATGAGAAACGCAGGCAGATTTTTGGATTTTTGTTTCGTCGGCGTACATGTGTACGGTAGAGACAAAAATCCGAAAAAGCAAGTAACGGCAAGGGCTTAAAAAGCCCTTGCCGCATTTTGTTCTTTACACAAAGTGAGAAATTATTTCTATTTATTCGCTTCGCTTTTTTCTTACTTGCGGTCTGACGTGTTTGTCAGCACTCTGTGAAAAAGGAGCCGTAAGGCTCCTTTTTCTATTCATATATTACCCTGTAGTAATCGTTGTAAAGCATCTTGCCTGACATTGTAAAGCGATTTTGCACTTCGTTTTGTATTCGTTCAAGATACCCGTCTTCAAGCGCGGCAACACCTTTGCGGAGAGTAATTTCTCCGTTTGTGGCATTGAACATAACTTTGTCTGTAACAAAGCTGTAGTCTTGAAGAATTGCAATATGCTCGGTGTCGGCAAAAATATCTTTACCTGCTAAAAGTCTTGAATCGTATGTCAGCCCAAGCATATTTGAAAGTGTGGGCAAAACGTCAAGCGAACACATGGGCGCATCTACCTCTACCGGCGCATCCATGGATGCGCTCCAAAGAATGAGTCCCGAGCGGAACTTGTCCCAATAGTTGTCAAGGGGTTTGCCTGCAAGCTCGCTTAAATACGATAATTCTCCCGTTCCGTGAATCGCATCAAGCGGGTAAGGATAGTGATCGTTTGTAATTGCAATCAATGTGTTTTCAAGAACACCTGCCTTTTCAAGCTCGTCAAGCATATATTCAAGGGCGAATTCAAGCTCAAGCTGGCACGAAATATACGCTTTGACTCTGCTTGAGTATGGCAGATCATCAACATACTTCTTGTTCTTTACGGTCATGTCGTTGTGTTCTTCGTCAAATACATACGGCATATGACCGCTGAATGTCAGGAAATACGCGTGGAATTTCGGAACGTTACCATTTTCATCTTCCTTTAAGATTACGGGCAGAGATTGTTCCATCATGCTTACATCGGACGTGGGGTATGTTTCAACACGCTCAAGTCCCTGACCGAACGCCAGAAACTCATATCCGAGGTTGGGATGCGTTTTGTTTCTGCCGTAGTAGGAAGCCGTGTGATTATGAACGGCAAAAGCTCTGCCGCCGTTTGCTACAAATTGGTTGCCAAGGCAGAACGGCATAAGATTATCTTTTGAAGTGGTGAAACTGTTATAGTTATAAAATGTTTTCCAACCTTGTCCAAGCAGGGAGGTGTCGGGAACAAGTCCGGTGAGCAATGCGTATTCTCCGTTTGAGGTGTTGTCACTGACGGTATTGTAGTAGTTGTTGAAGATAAAGCCCTCGGTTGCCATTTTGTATAGAATGGGGGTGAGTTCTTTGTCAATCAAATGATGCGAAAATGACTCAACCGCGATTACAACAAGGTTGTAATCCTTGAATATACCGGTATATTCGTTTGTATTGGTTGCATCCACTGTGGCAAAGTATTTGTGCAAAGATTTTATTTCTTCGTTTTCTTCCTTTTTTGCAAGGGACGCAAAGTCTATATCTATTGTGTTGCCGTCGGCGTTTCCTTCGCCGTTTGCAACCAGATTTGTCTTAACGCCGAAAAACATATTCCGTACCTCAAGGCGAAGAGTTGTAAGCGCGCCAAAGTATTCAACGCTTCTGTCAACTTTGAAAACCTGATGGTAGGTTTGATATGGAGAAAGAAAGCTGCGGCTTCCGATAGGAAGCAGGAGCACCGCTCCGAAATGCAGCAAAAAGAAAACAATCACTTCGCTGATAATATATTTTAACGGAGTTCTTTTGCCGTCCGTTATTTTCAGCGCAGTAAAAACTATCAAAGAAACAAGGGGAATGAGCAATAAAAGCAGACAGCCAAGGCTTTCTAAAATTTCAAGCCACATTGCGCCGCCGAATGCCGTCATAGCATCGCCGCCCATACCAAGCTGTGCCACTTGCATAAACGAGTTGCAAAATCCGTGGTAAACGAGTTGAACTGCAAAAATTATATATAGAATCACTGCAAAAACAAACGAAACTATCGTTCTAGCTATACCGCCAAGTGCAGAGCAGATTATTGCAAGTAAAAAGGCAAGACTTAAAGAAAAAGCGAGCATAAACCATGGGAATCCGTTAGAAAAGCTTATGGTAAAAGCATTTAGTAAGAGCTCACTGTAAATGATGTTTATAAAGAAGTAGCAGAAAAAGAAAATCAGCGACGAAAACTGCACAAAAGTCTTTGATTTTGTATTCATTTTCACACCTCCGATTTAGTTATTTTACCACTGTAAATATAGTTTGTCAATTAAAAGGAAAAGAAACCGAGCATTTGCTCGGTTTCTTTGAAATAATTAATACATGCCGCCCATGCCGCCTGCTGCCGCCGCTGCGGGAGCTTCGGGTTCGGGCTTGTTTGCAACAACCGACTCGGTAGTGAGAACGGTGGATGCGATAGAAGCCGCGTTCTGGATTGCGCTTCTGGTAACCTTAACGGGGTCAACGATACCAACTTCCATCATGTCAACGTAAACTTCGTTGTATGCGTCAAAGCCGAAGCCAACCTTGTCAGCGTTCTTAACCTTGTCAACTACAACCGCGCCGTCATAGCCTGCATTTGCAGCAATCTGATAAAGAGGAGCTTCAAGTGACTTAAGCACGAGTTTTACGCCGATAAGCTCGTCGCCGTCTACGGTGTCGCAAAGAGCTTTAACTGCGGGGATAGTGTTGATATAAGCAGTTCCGCCGCCGGGAACGATACCTTCTTCAACTGCCGCCTTGGTAGCGTTGAGCGCATCCTCAATGCGGAGTTTCTTTTCTTTCATTTCAACTTCGGTAGCCGCGCCAACCTTGATAACTGCTACGCCGCCTGCAAGCTTTGCAAGACGCTCGCTGAGTTTTTCCTTGTCAAACTCGGATGTGGAAACGGCAAACTCTGCTCTGATCTGTGCGATTCTGCTCTTGATTTCATCGCTGTTGCCTGCGCCGTCAACGATGATTGTCTTTTCCTTATTAACCTTAACCTGACGCGCACGACCAAGCTGGTCGATGGTTGCATCCTTAAGCTCAAGACCAAGGTCGGAGGTGATAACCTCACCGCCGGTGAGAATTGCGATATCGCGGAGCATTTCCTTGCGTCTGTCGCCAAAGCCGGGAGCCTTAACCGCAACGCAGGTGAAGGTGCCGCGGAGCTTGTTGAGCACGAGGGTTGTGAGAGCTTCGCCTTCAACGTCTTCGGCGATGATAACAAGCTTCTGACCTGCCTGAACTATCTGTTCAAGGAGAGGGAGAATTTCCTGAATGTTGGAAATCTTCTTGTCGGTGATAAGGATGAAAGCGTCGTCAATAACCGCTTCCATTTTGTCCATGTCAGTAGCCATATAGGGGGAGAGGTAGCCGCGGTCAAACTGCATACCGTCAACAACCTCGCAGTAGGTTTCTGCACTCTTGGACTCTTCAACGGTGATAACGCCGTCGGCAGTAACCTTTTCCATAGCGTTTGCAATAAGGTTACCGATAACCTCGTCGCCGGAGGAAACGGTGCCTACTCTTGCGATATCAGCAGTGCCGTTAACCTTCTTTGCGTTAGCGCGGAGTGCTTCAACTGCCGCGTCAACTGCTTTTGCGATACCCTTGCGGAGTACCATGGGGTTAGCACCTGCGGTAACGTTTTTCATGCCCTCGTGAATCATTGCCTGCGCAAGGAGGGTAGCGGTGGTAGTACCGTCACCGGCAGCGTCATTTGTCTTTGCAGAAACTTCTTTAACGAGCTGTGCGCCGATGTTTTCAGCAGCGTCCTCAAGCTCAATTTCCTTGGCGATTGTAACACCGTCATTGGTGATAAGGGGAGAGCCGTACTTCTTGTCAAGTACAACATTTCTGCCCTTGGGGCCAAGTGTAATTTTTACTGTGTTAGCAAGCTTATCAACGCCTCTTACAAGCGCGTCTCTTGCCTCAATACCATAGAGAATATCCTTTGCCATTGTCAAAATCCTCCTTAATCAATAGTTGCGAGAATATCGTCCTGACGAACGATAACGTACTCATCGTTACCGAGCTTAACCTCGGTGCCCGAGTACTTGCTTGTGATAACCTTGTCACCAACCTTAACGGTCATAGGCACGATTTCGCCGTCTTTTGTTGCGCCGGGGCCAACTGCAACGACCTCTGCAACTTGCGGCTTTTCCTTTGCGGTGCCGGGGAGAATAATGCCACTCTTTGTGGTCTCCTCAAGCTCTACCATCTTAACGACCACGCGGTCAGAAAGCGGTTTAAGTGTCATAATGTACCTCCAAATATGATAAATTTTATTACATATAAAGTTTGTCGAATTAGCACTCTTTGGCTTTGAGTGCTAACATGGTATATTGTAGCATATTAAAAGGAAAAATCAATACCTTTTTTGAAAAAATTTCAAAATTCACAAAAACACCTAATTTAATACATATTTATTAAACGAGGTGAGAATTTATTATGAATATTTTACAAAGTCTTGCTGCGTTTATGCTTTTGGCAACGGGCGGGTATTTCACACTGCGCTTTCATGCATTTTACGTATTGCATCCGATTAAAACGCTTCGCTCTATTCCCAAAAACGGTGTAAAACAAATGCTGCTTTCACTTGGCGGCACTGTCGGAGTGGGGAACATCTCGGGCGTAGCGGTGGCGATTATGCTTGGCGGCGCGGGAGCCGTGTTTTGGATGTGGGTTGGTGCATTTTTTGCAATGGCGCTGAAATATGCCGAGATAACGCTTGGAATGGTTGATAAAAAAGGGGCGTGGCATTATATAAAAAACGCGCTCGGCACGCTTGCAGCCGCGCTGTTTTCCGTAATGCTTACCGTTGACGTTGTACTTATGGGCGGCATGATACAGTCAAGCGCGATTGCCGAGGCAACGTATACAGCATTCGGCATTTCGCCGCTTGTATGCGGCATAATTGTCAGCGTTTTGGCGGCGTCCGTGTTCTTTTTTAAGTTAGACCTTTTTAGACTTTCTGCATATATAGTGCCGTTCATGAGCGTTTCCTATGTGACTTTGTCACTTACTGTACTTGTGGTGTTCGCACCTCGGCTGCCAAATGCTTTTGCGGAGATTTTTCACGGTGTGTTTAACGCAAATTCTGCCGTAGGCGGCGCACTTGGTTTTATGTTTACGCCCGCTGTGCGGCAGGGAATAGTGAAAGGGCTTTTTTCAAACGAAGCAGGGTGCGGCACGGCACCCTCGGCACACGCCGCATCAAGCGAAAAAGTCCCTGCAAGGCAGGGACTTTTCGGTGCAATTGAAGTATTTGTAGACACTATTCTTATGTGTACACTCACCGCGCTTGTGATACTTGTAACACTTGGTGAGAATCTGTCGCAAATCGGCGGAGGCGGAGTCGGGATTTGCGTGCGCGCATTTGAAACACTGCTTGGCGACGCCGCTGCGCCGATTGTTGCACTGTTTGTTTTCTTATTTGCCTTTTCTGCTATTGTTTCGTTTGGTTATTACGGAATGCAGAACTTTAAAAGTGTCAAAATGCGCGAAGCTTTTTTATGTATGTATTGTTTTTCTCTGCTTGTTGGAGCCGTGTCAACTCCGCTTGCGGTCTGGAGCATTGCAGACGCGGTGATTTGTATAATGTTGCTTATAAACACTGCATCGGTGTTCGTTTCTCGCGGTAAGGTATTAGAACTGCATTGCAATTTTTATACCCACATCGGGAAATACTCGCATAGCGCATCTAATACTGCTTCTTTTTGCTGCGGCTCAACGAAAAAAGCAATCCCCATGTCCGAAACCGATATGAAACGCGGCTCAAAAGAAAAATCGCGGCAAAAGTTTGCAAAATGAAGCGATAGTCCCTTACTGCCGCGAATCCCCATACCGTGAATGGTTACCTTGCACATGGGAGTCGCTTTTGCCGCTAACATTGGCATATCACCGTCGGCGAGTAAAAAAGAACATTCATTAAGCGGTGCTATATAATAATCTTCGGCGGTAAAACCGCGAATGTCTGTTAGATACATAATACCTCCTTAACAAAAAAAGCAACGGCTTTTTAATCCGTTGCTTTTTACATCCTATTATAGAGTATTCAATTAAAGCACTCGAAGTGCACTTTCAAACTTGTCCGCTATCTTGTCAAACTCGGCTTCGGTAAATGCTTTTTCACTGATGAAAGCGCCGCCTATGTCGCATACCGTGCCAAGGATTGTTTCGACATCCGCCTTTGCCATGTTTGTGCGCACATAGCGGCGGCACGCAAATTGCTCACTCGGAACGACGTCGCCGTCTTCTTCTGCAACAAATGACGGTGTAAATGAGGTCTTGCCGTCCTTGAGAATAGAAAGAATATCGTTTGCAACTGCACTTGCGGTCGGGTCAGCGCCTGCACCTCTGCCGTAGAACATCGTCTGACCGAGCGTGTTACCGCAAACGGTGATGCCGTTGAACACGTCGTCAACGTGCGAAAGCGGACTGCCACTGCCGCAAACGAAGGGTGCAACGATAAGGCAGGGCTTTGCGCCGTCAAGCTTCATTCTGCCGAGCAGCTTTACGGCATAGCCGTTCTTTTCGAGCAGCTTTACGTCTTCGCCGTCGATTTTGCTGATACCAACCGTGCGAACCTTGCTTGCAGAGGGAAGTGTTCCTGTTGCAAGACCGGTGAGAATGCAAATCTTGCGGCAGGTGTCGATGCCTTCAACGTCGGCGGTGGGGTCTTTTTCCGCATATCCCTTTGCCTGCGCTTCTTTAAGCGCATCTGCGTAGGACTTGCCCTTGGTTTTCATTTCTGTAAGAATATAGTTGGTTGTACCGTTCAAAATACCGCTGATTTCAACAATCTTGTTTGCGATGAAATCGGTCACAAGCGGACGTACAATCGGAATACCGCCGCCAACGCTTGCTTCAAATGCATAGGAAACGCCGTTTTCGCGCGCTGCGGCGAGCAGTTCTTCACCGAAATTTGCAACAACTTCTTTGTTTGAGGTAACAACGCATTTGCCTGCCTTGAGTGCCGCAAGCGAGTAGTCAAAGGCTGGATGTGAGCCGCCCATGGTTTCTGCAACAAGCTCAATCTCGCTGTCGTTCAAAATCACCGAAAAGTCGTGAACAACCTTGTTTTCATAGGGTGTGCCGGGAAAATCGCGCAAATCGAGAATGTATTTTATGTTGACAGGTTCGCCGATACGCTTTTCTATAAGAGCCTTGTTTGCTTCAAGCAGGTCGGCAGTACCTTTGCCGACAACGCCGAGGCCTAAAATTGCAATGTTTTTCATGTGGTGTCCTTTCTTATTTGCAAAACTCATTAATATAGTGAGTGATAGCGTCAGATATAATTTCAATAGCCTTTTCGGGGCCGCTTACTTCGTTTACTGCGGTTTCTTTGCATTCGAGCGCCTTGTAAACGCTGAAAAAGTGTCGCATTTCTTCAAAGACGTGGCTTGGCAGGTCGTCAATGCTTTTATATTGGTTATAATTTGGGTCGCTGAAGGGAATAGCGATGATTTTTTCGTCGCCGTGACCGTCATCAAGCATCGAAATAACGCCGATAGGGTAGCAGCGAACAAGAGTCATCGGCTCTATAGACTCCGAGCAGAGTACAAGCACGTCAAGCGGGTCGTTGTCGTCACCGTATGTGCGCGGAATAAAGCCGTAGTTGGCGGGGTAGTGGGTGGATGTATAAAGTATGCGGTCAAGGCGTAGCAGACCGCACTCCTTGTCAAGCTCGTATTTCTTTTTTGAGCCTTTGGTTATTTCGATAACACATTCAAAATCACGGGGTGTGATTCTTTTTGGGTTCATGTCGTGCCAGATATTGCTCATATTTACCTCCGTCAGAAGTGTATAATAAACAATTATACCGCATTTTTGTCGTCAATGCAAGAGTTGTTAAAATAAAGACGAAAAATAGTAGATAAATTAATGTTTATAATACTAAATCCTCGTAAAAAAGACGGACATGCGCCGGCTTTTTTACTCCTTAAAAACCGCGTGCGGTCGAGCACGGCGAGAGCGAACGGTTTTGTTCCACTTCAAAATGCTTGCATTTTGAAGTGATTAGATAAACTTTAATTTACAAAATAAAAGCCGCCGTGAAGTCACGGCGGCTTGGGGCAGACGTAATGCGGGCTCGGAGGAAAAACGTCCGCCCTCACTTGCAGTATATGTGACGTGCAGAAAACGGTTAACTAAACAAAACTCTTCCTTATTTTATATATAGGGATATACAAAAATGTGAAAACGGTGCGAAAAACGCGAGGTGTAAAAAATTAAACTAAATCAAAAAACAACAAATGTTTAAAACGCCGTGCAAAAAAACTACAAACAAAAAATACAATTTGCACTAAATCCGGCGTGCCTTTTTGCACAAAAATGACATTTGG
>JAZNOM010000089.1:0-6712 GCA_045580835.1 Eubacteriales bacterium | reverse complement strand
AGCGAAGGGGATAAATAGAAATAATTTTTCACTTTGTGTAAAAAACAAAATGCGGCAAGGGCTTAAAAAGCCCTTGCCGTTACTTGCTTTTTCGGATTTTTGTCTCTACCGTACACATGTACGCCGACGAAACAAAAATCCAAAAATCTGCCTGCGTTTCTCATCCTCTGTTCAGCCTGATGACTTTGTCATCAGGCTGAAGCGCTTGGGAAACCAAGCGCTTTTTTGTCGGAAATCTTTAAAAGGTTCTCATGTTTGCCGCTTCCAGCATTTTTTCGCAGAGCCACTTGTGCTCGTTGATTCTGTCTGCGTGGGGAAGGTCGCAGTGTGCAACAGTCGGATAGTCCATTCTTGTAACATCGTGACCGGCGGCTTTCATGCGCTCAATCATAAGGTCGCTATGCTGGGCAACGATAAGAGTCATGTCCTTAAGACCTACTGCAAAGCGGTAGGGGATTTTCGGTAGCTTTTCAACCATGTTTACGGGTGAGTTTTCGCGCACATAGGTTGCAAAATCGTCGGTGTCATCCATCACCGCTTCGAAATATGAGCGGAAAAGAGTATTTTCATTGCAGTAAAGCTCATATTCCATGTTGCAACAGGGGCAAAGCACGTCTGCGGCAACGATTTTGTACTTGGATTTCATAGCGTAGTGGAATGTGTTATATCCGCCCATACTGCCGCCGTAAAGACCTACGGGTACATTCTTATCTACACCGTAAAGCTTCATAGCGGTGTCGATTATGGTGTCGATGTATTTAACGGTCTTGTTATTCATCCAGCACCATGTGTTATAGTATGGCAGGATGTAGAGAATACCGTTTTCGGCGCAGACGGGCGCCGCCGCCATATCGTTTCCGAGGTAGTGCTTGTGTCCAAGTCCTGTGAAATAGAGGGCAATGCCGCGTATCTCGCCGCGGATAAGCTCAATGTTTGTGGCGCAGAGCTTGTGAAAATGAGTTTTTAAAAATTGCTTGTCCATGATGTTTTCCTCAACTTAAATTATACTTTCGGCTGCTTTGGGATAATAGCCGTTGTCCTTCAGTGCGGATTTTGCCGCATTTCTTGTTTCTTCGTCTTCAAATATGCCAAACACGGTGGGGCCGCTTCCGCTCATCATTGCGCCTATGGCGCCGTTTTCGAGCAAAAGTTCTTTTGCGCGGCGCGCTACAGGGCGTTCGGGTAAAATTGCATATTCAAAGATATTGTACATATTTGCCGCAACACCACGCGCGTCGCCGCCTGCAAGCGCTTGGCAAAGCGTATCAAAGCGCGCTTCGTTGTCGCGCCCCGAAAAATCGTCAAATATGCGGTCTAGCTCGCCGTATGCCCACGGTGTAGACACGATTTCACTGCTTGGAACTATCAAAAAAAGCAGCTTTGTGCGGTTTTCGAGCGGTGTCAGAATCTCGCCGCGCCCCTCGCAAAGTGCGGTTTTGCCCATGAGGCAAAAGGGAACGTCACTTCCGAGTGAGGAGGCAACCTTGTATAGCTCTTCGTTTGACATAGCGCCGCCGAAAAGTTTGTTAAGCGCACGCAGTACTGCTGCGGCATCGGTGCTGCCGCCTGCCATTCCTCCCGAAACGGGTATGCGCTTTTGAAGCGCAATGTCCACTTCGGCAGAAATTCCGCTTGCTTCAAGAAATCTTGCTGCGGCTTTATATGCAATGTTTCGCTCGTCGCAGGGGACGTACGGCACATCGCAGGAGATGCGGATAGCAGTAAGACTGCCCCTTGCAGCCGAAACCAACATTCTGTCGCAAAGGCTTACGCTCTGCATTATACTTTTTATTTGATGAAAGCCGTTGTCCGCGCGAGAGAGGACATCGAGATAAAGGTTTACCTTACCGTTTGCGCGGGCTTCCATGCCGATATTACTTTTCATATTCAGCCCTCCTATCCTAAATATTATATATTGTTTATGTGAATTTTTCAAGAAATACTATAAATTATCGAAAAATTATGCTATAATGTAAATTGGATTATTATAAGAAAGGATACGGATATGCTTAAATTTGAGTGGACAAAAAAGCACACAACGCTTTTGATATACTCCTGCTGCACGATTTTGCTTGCTCTTGCAATAGTGTTTGCGTTTTTGTTTCCGTCGGTTATATCCGGCTTTATAAAAGACTTTTTCACGGCGGTAAGCCCCGTGTTTTTCGGATTTGTAATTGCATATCTCGTAAACCCCGTTTGTGACTTTTTTGATAAAAAGGTTTTCAAAAAGCGTATTGCAAGCAAAAAGGCGGCAAGGGCGCTTGCGGTTGCCTGCTCAATGCTTGTGGTACTTGCGATAATTGCAGCATTCCTTGGAATAATGGTGCCGCAGATAGCATCAAGCTACGCATCGCTTGAGTCAAAGTTTGAGGGGTACGTTGTCAAGGTTACGGGGTGGGTACGCGACTTTGTTACCGAGATGCAGGAGGACGGAAACGAGCTGTTTTTGTCGCTTTTCAATACGCAAAAGCTGCTTGACTCGGTAGACGATATGCTCGGCACTGCATTCGGTTTTCTCGGCGGATTTGCAAATACTCTTTTGACATATTCGTCAAAGATTATTGTAATCGTTGCCAAAGCGGTGGTATCGTTTATCTTTGCAATGTACTTCTTGTTTGAAAAGGAACTGATTTTCTCGGGAATCTCCAAGATTTCGGATGCGATTTTTTCGGACAGTTTCAATCTTGGTGCAAGAAGGTGGCTTTCCTATACCGACGAGGTGTTTTCAAGCTTTATTTCGGGTAAAATCGTAAATGCGCTTTTCATAACCGCGATAAATTTTGTTGTCTTTGGTCTATTCAAAATTCCGTACTATCCGCTTGTCGCGCTGATTTGCGGCGTTACAGATATGATTCCCTACTTTGGTCCGTTTATCGGTGCCGTACCGTGCGCGTTTATCATCCTTATTGCCGACCCTATCAAGGTTTTGTGGTTTGCGGCGCTCGTGCTTGTAATTCAGCAGATTGACGGCAACATAGTTGGACCGAAAATACTCGGCGAAAAGGTCGGTGTTGACTCGCTGCTTATCATCGTTGCAATTACCATAGGCGGCGGTCTTTTCGGAGTGGCAGGTATGTTTGTCGGCGTGCCCGTGTTTACCGTTATCTATCACGCATTCAACGAGATTGTATGCGGCAGACTTAAGAAAAAAGGCTTGCCGACGGATACGGCATCCTACAAAGTGAAAAAGGGGGCGGCAAAGTGAAGTTTGAACGAAATTCAAAATACAATACCACGGCGCTGCTCGTTTTGATAGTGGTTGCTTTTGCGGCGTTTGTTTTCAGCATACTGCTCAACATCAAAGAAGTCGGAGCGGCGTTTTCAAAGCTCCTTTCGGTTATTTCTCCGCTTGTATATGCATTTCTGCTTATGCTTGTGCTTTTGCCGATAGCTGATTTCTTTGAAGCAAAGTTCACAAAGCTTTTGAAAAAGCATAAAAGCTATCACAAAAAAGCAAAGGTTCTGGCGGTTGTTTGCGCATATCTTCTGCTGCTTGCAGTGGTTGCGCTTGTTGTAGTTATTCTTGTTTTGCAAGCATCAAGGGCGTATTTGTTTGCCGCAAACTTTGCAGACGAGTATTTCCCCGTACTCAATAAGTTTATAGGAGATATTTCCGACAACTTCGGTTTTATCGGTAAAAATCTTGAAACGATTGTAAACGCGTTCAACAAGACGATAAGCGATTGGCTATCCGACTTCCCGAGCGTTGCGCTTGCGGTTGCAGGTGCGCTTGGAAATTTTGTTTCAACCCTCTCGGCATGGGTGCTTGCGACTATTATTTCGCTTTACGCAATGTTTCGCCGCGACAAGCTCAAGGCTATATGCCGAAGAGCAAGCGCCGCGCTTTTTCCCGAAACCGCAAATGCAAAGGTTTCATCATTTTTCGGCTCGCTTTACCGCAATATGGTGCATTTTTACTCGGCTCGCGCCTACAACATGGTGATTTTAGCCGTTGTATACTATCTTGTGCTGCTTGCGATGGGACTTGAATTTTTCTCGCTTGTTGCTCTTATCGTTGCAGTGTGCAGTTTTGTACCCGTTGTCGGTACACTTATCGGCGGAGGAGTAGGACTTTTTGTAGTGTTTGTGACCAACACCGATATGGCAGTTTGGTATGCGGTTGTGTTTGTCGCCTTGACATTTTTGGACTATCTGTTTATCACTCCGCGCATCACAAACAAAAAGGTGCGCGTTTCGCTGGGCACAACTATTATCTGCGTGTTTGTCGGATATTTTCTCGGCAATCTGCTCGGCGCATTGTTTGCGCTTCCGCTCTACGTAACGCTTCGCGACATCTTTATCGGTTGGCGCAATAAAAAACAGGAAACTGTTAAAAATTCGGCTGTTTAATCAGCCGAATTTTTGTTTATATATATAATATAATGTATAATTTTTCATCAAAAACGCTTTGCTACCGCGTTTTATTCGTCAAAATCACCGAAGGTCGGTGCAAAGATTGAACAAAAGTGGACAAATTGCATATAAATGTGAATATTTATGAATATTTATTCTAAAACTCTTGACAAAACCTATAGTTTGGTGTAGAATATGTGCATAAATATTCAAAGACAACGAAAGGCGATATATCATGGATAAGAAAGACATCAAAAAAGTAGTTCTCGCGTACTCGGGAGGACTTGACACCTCTATTATCATTCCGTGGCTTAAGGAAAACTATAATAACTGCGAGGTTATCGCGGTATCGGGCAACGTAGGTCAGGCAGACGAGCTTGAGGGACTTGAAGAAAAAGCGCTCAAGACCGGCGCGTCCAAGCTTTACGTTCTCGACCTCACCGAGGAATATGTAAACGACTACATCATTCCCTGCGTTAAGGCTGGCGCAGTTTACGAGGAATACCTCCTCGGCACAAGCCACGCGCGTCCTTGCATTGCAAAGGGTCTTGTTGAGATAGCGCTCAAAGAGGGAGCAGATGCAATCTGCCACGGTTGCACAGGCAAGGGCAATGACCAGGTTCGTTTTGAGCTTACAATCAAGCACTTCGCGCCCAACATGCCCATTATCGCTCCTTGGCGTGAGTGGGATATCAAGTCCCGCGAAGAGGAAATCGACTACGCAGAAGCGCACAACATCCCTCTCAAGATAAACCGCGAAACCAACTACTCCAAAGACAAGAACCTCTGGCACCTTTCTCACGAGGGTCTTGACCTTGAAGATACGGGCAACGAGCCGCTTTACGAAAAGCCCGGCTTCCTTGAAATGGGCGTTTCTCCCATTCAGGCACCCGACGTTCCCACATATATCGAGCTTGACTTTGAAAAGGGCGTTCCCGTAGCGCTTGACGGCAAGAAGATGAGCGCAAAGGACATTATTCTGAAGCTCAACGAGCTTGGCGGCGCAAACGGCATCGGTCTTCTTGATATCGTTGAAAACCGTCTTGTCGGCATGAAGTGTCGCGGCGTTTATGAAACTCCCGGCGGAGCAATTCTTTACAAGGCACACAGCGTGCTTGAGTCGATTTGCCTTGACAAGATGACCATGCACGAAAAGCAGAAGCTCTCTATCACCTATGCCGAGCTTGTTTACAACGGTCAGTGGTTTACACCTTTACGCGAGGCACTTGCAGCATTTGTTGACAAAACTCAGGAAAAGGTTACCGGTAAGGTTCGCCTTAAGCTCTACAAGGGCAACATGATTAACGCAGGCGTTTGGAGCGACTACTCGCTTTACAGCGAAGAAATTGCAACCTTCGGCGAAAGCGACTACGACCAGAAGGACAGCGCAGGATTTATCAACCTCTACGGTCTTCCTATCAAGGTTCAGGCTATGGTTGATGCAAAGAACAATAACAAATAATAGTATTGTCAAGCGCCCAAAGGGCGCTTGACATATTTCATTTTTAAAAAAGGGAAAAAAGATGGCAAAAATGTGGGCGGGCCGCACCGACGGTCTTACAGACAGCCTTGCAGACGATTTCAACTCGTCAATTGGCTTTGACTCAAGAATGTACAAGCAGGATATTACGGGCAGTATGGCGCACGCCGCAATGCTCGCAGCCTGCAATATAATCACTTCAGCAGAAGCGGACACGCTTATCGGCGGACTTGAAGAAATACTTTCGGATATCGAAAGCGGCAAACTCGCGATTGATATGTCGTGTGAGGATATTCACATGTTTGTTGAACAGGTTCTCACCGAAAGACTCGGCGATGTTGGCAAAAAGCTTCATACCGCGCGCAGCCGAAACGATCAGGTTGCACTTGATGTGCGCATGTATCTGCGTGAAGAGGTTGATACGATAAGCGGTTATATACGCGACCTTATCGCGGCACTCCTTGAAAAGGCAGAGGCTCACAAGTCCACGATTATGCCGGGCTACACGCATCTTCAGCGTGCGCAGCCTATAGTTTTCGGTCACCACTTAATGGCATACGCGATGATGCTGCTCCGTGACCTTGAAAGACTTTCGGATACCAGAAAGCGCATGAATCTCTCGCCAATCGGTTGTTGCGCACTCGCAGGAACAACCTATGCAACCGACCGCCGCTTTGAGGCACAAAAACTCGGCTTTGACGGCATCTGCCAAAACTCGCTTGACGGCGTTTCCGACCGTGACTTTGCGGCAGAGTTGCTTTCGTCACTCTCGATTTTGATGATGCATCTTTCGCGTTTTTCGGAGGAAATCATTCTTTGGTCAAGCTGGGAGTTCAAGTTCATTGAGCTTTCAAATGCGTACACCACGGGCTCGTCAAT
>JAZNOM010000088.1:0-14407 GCA_045580835.1 Eubacteriales bacterium | reverse complement strand
TGGCCTCCGACTTCTATCTGCGCGATAATATGGCGCTTTATAAAACCGATATGGTCCAGCGCGATGACCATGTCTTTGCCATTGTGGACGAAGTGGACTCAATTTTAATCGACGAGGCAAGAACACCGCTCATCATCTCGGGTCAGGGCGAGAAGCCCACCGTGATTTACGAGCAGGCAGACCGCTGCGCGCAAACCCTCAAATGTGTCAAGGTGGCATCCCTCAACGAGAAGGAAGACCACGATGCAACGCATGATGGGGACTATATTGTGGACGAAAAGGCGCGCACCGCCACCCTCACCCTCAAGGGTATCGCAAAGGTGGAGGCCTTCTTCGGGATTGAAAACCTGTCCGACCCGGAAAACGCTACTCTGCATCACCATGTCAACCAAGCCATCCGCGCACGCGGTATCATGCAGAGAGATGTGGATTATGTGGTCCGCGAAGGACAAATCATCATTGTTGACGAATTCACGGGACGTCTCATGCACGGCCGCCGTTACTCGGAGGGTCTGCATCAGGCAATCGAAGCGAAAGAGCGTGTCAACATCCAGCGCGAGAGCAAGACCCTTGCAACCATCACCTTCCAGAATTACTTCCGTCTCTACGAAAAGCTTTCGGGTATGACGGGTACCGCACTCACCGAAGAAGAAGAATTCAAAGAAATCTACTCCCTCGATGTCATTGAAATCCCCACCAATAAGCCCATGATTCGTGAGGACATGGCGGATGTTGTGTATAAAACCGCGCAGGGCAAACTCCGTGCGGTGGTCGCGCAGATTGAGGACTGTGTCTCCCGCGGTCAGCCGGTGCTGGTGGGTACGGTCTCCATCGAAAAGAGTGAAGAGGTTTCCGCACTCCTGCGCAAAAAAGGCATCCAACACGTGGTGCTCAATGCAAAGCACCATGAAAAGGAAGCGGAAATCGTTGCGCAGGCAGGTAAGCTAGGTGCGGTTACAATTTCCACCAATATGGCAGGCCGCGGTACCGACATTATGCTCGGCGGCAATCCCGAATTCCTTGCTAAAAACGAAATGCGCCGCATGGGTATAGACGAGGAGCTTATTGCCGAGGCGACAGGCAGCGCCGTTACCGATGATGAAGATATCCTTTCCGCAAGAGAGACCTTTGCTTCTCTTTATGAAAAATACAAAGAGGAAATTCGCCCCGAGGCTGAAAAGGTTCGCGCGGCGGGTGGTCTGTTTATTCTCGGTACAGAGCGTCACGAAAGCCGCCGTATCGACAATCAGCTTCGCGGACGTTCCGGCAGACAGGGCGACCCCGGCCAGTCACGCTTCTATATTTCGCTTGAAGACGACCTTATGCGTCTTTTCGGCGGCGACCGACTTTACAACATGGTTGACCGCATTGGCTTTGACGAAAACACCCCCATTGACGCACAGATTCTTTCAAACAACATCGAGCTTGCACAAAAGCGTATTGAAGACCAGAACTTCAAACGCCGCGAAAACGTGCTTACCTACGACGACGTTATGAATCAGCAGCGAGAGGTTATTTACAAACAACGTCGCTCGGTGCTTGACGGCATGGACGTAAGCGAAACCGTAAAGGGCTGGCTTGCGCCCGTAACGGAGGAAAACGTGCTTTCATTTGTTGACGAAGAGGGCGGCGAGTACAATTACAGCGGACTTCTCACAAGTTTTGTCGGCGCACTGCTCAAACTTAAGTTTAACGAGGAAGAGATACGCGCAATGGACGTAAGCGCGCTTACCGAAGCCGCAAACGAATGTGCGCATATGCTCTATGAAAATCGCGAGCAGATGTGGAAGGACCTCGGCGTTGATATGCGTGAACTTGAGCGCACGGTGCTGCTCCGCGCGGTTGATGAAAAGTGGATGGACCATATTGACGCTATGGATGACCTTAAGGGCAGCGTCGGACTTAACGCATATGCGCAGCGTAATCCTATTAACGAGTACCGCATTCAGGGCGCGGATATGTTTGATGCAATGAGCGCGGATATTCAGGCTACGACGGTTCGCCGCGTGCTTGCAACCGTTCCTCAAAGCGAAGCGCAGATAGAGCGCCGCCAGGTTGCAAAGCCGCTTATCGAAGGCTTTGCAGGCGGCAAGATGCCGCAGCGCAAGGAGCCCGTTCGCAAGGGCGAAAAGGTTGGCAGAAACGACCCTTGTCCATGCGGCAGCGGAAAGAAGTATAAAAAGTGCTGCGGACTTAACGAAAACTCCGCGGAGTAAAGGTTAAATATGCGTAAAAACAAGGTTATAAGCTTTGGATTGCTTACTTTCGCATTTATATTCTTCTGCAATCCCAACATTAATATTTTTGATATTTTGCCGGATTGCTTTGCCTGCCTTTTTGTAGTGGCGGCGATAAGCAAGCTCGGCGACCTTTGCGATGACCTGGGCGAAGCAAAGCGTGCGTTTATCACTCTGTTTTGGATAAACATTTCAAAACTTCCTTCGCTTGTGCTTGTAGGTTATATTGCGGGCAGTAATATGAATGAGGGAACAATGTGGCTCCTTCTCGCATTTTGCTACGGCGTTGCAGACGTTGTGTTTACCGTTCGCGCGTTCAATCTGCTGTTTGACGGACTTGCATACCTCGGTACGCGAAATGACGGCGGTGAGTTTTTGTATCACCGCACTCTGCGACCCAAAAAAGAGTTGAAACTTAGAAACGGAAATACAAAAGTGCGCCCTGCACGCAGCTTCAGGCTTGAAAATCTTTCAAGCTTCACTACGGTTTTTATCATCGTGAAGTCAGTGTGCTGCACCCTCCCCGAGTTTTTGCGTATTTACCGCACAGACGAGATAAATCCCACGGGTATTGACTACACCGAGTTTATTCCGCACCTTTATGTGTTGCTTTCGCTTGTCGCGTTTGTATTTGCAATTGTTTGGGTATCAAAAATGTGCAGCTATGTGCGCCACATTGCAAGGCACCGCGATTTTTGGCACGCCATGGGTGAAAAGTACAACGCAGAGGTGCTTCCACGCAGCGGCATATTCATTATGCGATATGTAAATGTTTTTGCGGTTATAATTTCAGTCGCCGTATTCTTCTCGGCTGACCTTTATCTTGATGAGATAAACGTTCTCCCCGATTTTATCTCGGCGGCACTGTTCTTTGCGGCAGCGTGCGTTATCGGCAAGTATTCAGGCGGTGCGGCATCGCTTAAATTCACCTCGGTTATTTACTTTATAACCTCGGTGTTTACATATTTTGCAATGATAATGTTCAAAACGGGAATGTTCTCGTCTTTCGGCTATTATTACCGCAACGTACATTCAATTGATGCGGCAAGAGAACTGTATACTTTGTATGCCGTATCAAACGCGGTGGCGCAGCTTGCATTTGCGGCGGTGATGATGTCAGCGGCGGCGGTTATGATGAGAATTGTCCGTACGCACACGGGTATCAACACCATCACGGGTGCTTCAAGCAGTTCACGTCCGCTTGTAAACGTGTACGGTGCAAGAATTACACGTATGCGTGTTATTTCGGTGATAACCGCGATAATGAGCGTGCTTTACTTTTACCTTATTGTGTACGCCGAGCGTGTACCGCTTCGCGATGACCGCTTTGCTTATATGCCAAAGTTTGAGTTTGTATGGATGATAGATTTTGCCATCGGTATGATTTACGCTATCCACGCATCAAATCTTGTGGGAGACATTGTCAGCGAAGTGAAATACAAGTATAAATACGAATAAGACTTTCCTAAAGGATGTGATTTTTTGCAAAAGCGTCCCGAGTTGCTTGCGCCTGCAGGCAATTTTGAAAAACTTAAAGCGGCGGTGCTTTACGGTGCCGACGCGGTTTATCTTGCCGGCAACGCATTTGGTATGCGCGCCGCGGCGGATAATTTTACAAATGAAGAAATAGTAGAGGCGGCAGCCTACGCGCACGAGCGCGGTGTAAAGGTTTATGTAACTGTAAACACGATGCCGCGTACAAACGAGTATGAAGCGCTTGAAGAATATATTGGATTTCTCGCAACAAGCGGAGTTGATGCGCTTATCGTCAGCGACCTTGGCGTGCTTTCGCTTGTAAAGCGTATCGCTCCCGATATGGAAATTCACGTTTCGACACAAGCATCAAGCGTCAGCACCTACGATGTGCTTGCATGGCGCGACCTCGGCGCAAAGCGCGTGGTGCTTGCAAGAGAGCTTACCATGAAAGAGGTTGCCGAGATTTGCAAAAATATCCCAAATGACACGGATATCGAATGTTTCATACATGGCGCAATGTGCGTTTCCTACAGTGGCAGATGCTTGCTTTCAAATTTCTATACCGGCAGAGATTCCAACCGCGGCGCGTGTGCACAACCATGCCGCTGGAACTATCGCACATTGGAAGTTTTTGAGGAAAAACGTCCCGACCAGCCGCTTTCGCTCTACGAGGACAAGGACGGCACGTTTATCATGAGCTCGCGCGACATGTGCATGATCGAACACGTACCCGAGCTTATCGAGGCCGGAATTACAAGCTTTAAAATTGAGGGCAGAATGAAGAGCGCGTACTACACCGCGGTTGTTACAAATGCATACCGCATGGCGATTGATGCGTACTTTGCTGACCCCGAAAACTACAAATTCAACCCCGAGTGGCTTGACGAACTTTGCAGTGTCAGCCACCGCGACTATGCTACGGGCTATTGGTTTGACCTGCCTTCAGAGAGCGCACAAGTTTGCGAAAATATGGGTTATATCCGCGAAAAGGCATATATCGCAACGGCAGTTGCATATGATGCAGCAAGCGGCTACGCCACATTTTATCAGCGCAATAAGGTAAGCCGCGGCGAAAAGGTAGAGCTTATCTCTCCCGGCAAAATCGGACGCGGCTTTGTTGCCGAAGAGATTTTGGATGAAAACGGCGAAGCCATAGAGTCCGCGCCGCATCCCGCAATGCTTTTTAAAGTGCGCGTGCCTTTTGAGGTAAAGAAAGGCGACATTCTGAGAGGAGCAAACTGATGGACTTTTTTATCGAGATAATCAAAACTATTCTTCTTGGTATAGTTGAGGGTATCACCGAGTGGCTTCCGATTTCAAGCACAGGACACATGATACTGCTTAACGACGTCTTAAAGCTTGATGTCAGCGATGCGTTTTGGGAGATGTTTGAGGTCGTTATTCAGCTTGGTGCAATTTTGGCGGTTGTGGTGCTTTATTTTAAAAAGCTTTGGCCATTTGCATTAAAAAAGAACATCGAAAACGGCAACAATCTTTTGTCCGTCGGCAATATCGGATTGAAAAAGAACACGATGACACTTTGGGCAAAGGTAATTGTTGCAATGCTTCCTGCCGCAATAATCGGTATTCCGCTTGACGATTGGTTTGACGAGCATTTTTACAACTCGGTTGTGGTTGCAATAGCACTTATTGTTTACGGCATACTCTTTATTTTGGTTGAACGTATGAACCGCGACAGAAAGTTTGAGGTTGAAACGGTTGACGATATCGGCTTTAAACGCGCTGTCGGCATTGGACTTTTCCAAACTCTTTCGCTTATCCCCGGCACATCGCGTTCAGGCTCAACAATTCTCGGTGCGTCCACACTTTCGGTTTCAAGAAGTGCGGCGGCAGAGTTTTCGTTCTTCCTTGCCGTTCCCGTTATGCTTGGCGCATCCGCACTTAAAACGCTTAAATTCTTTATTGACGGCGGTACTTTCGGCGGTGCAGAAGTGGTATATTTGATTGTCGGCTGTGCATCCGCGTTTGTTGTTTCGATGGCGGCAATCAAGTTCCTTACCGACTTCGTAAAAAAGCATTCCTTCAGCGCGTTTGGCGTGTACCGTATAGTTTTAGGTGTCATCGTGCTGGCACTATATCTCATAAAATAAGGATTTAAAATGGATAATTTGGAAATTTTAAAAACTGCTGACGGCGCTGCGCTTGCATATCTCGGTGATTGCGTTTTTGAACTTTGGGTGCGCGAAAAACTGCTCAAAAGCGGGCTCACCAACACCGGTGCACTAAATGAAGCCTCGCACAAATATGTCACCGCAAAGAATCAATGTGCGGCATTTCACCGCATAGAAGAACTTTTAACCGATGATGAAATGGCGTATTTCAAGCGCGGGCGCAACTCCACTCATCTTTCGGGCGCGCGCAGTGCAAGCGGAGCAGAGTACCGCATTGCAACAGGCTTTGAAGCACTTTGCGCAGCACTCTACCTTGATGGCAAGCAGGAGAGGTTAAAAGAACTGCTCGAAAAAGCATTTGAATAAAGAAAAAGCCGCTTTGCGCGGCTTTTTCTTTATGACTTTACAAAAACTTTACAAAACCATGATAATGAATTTGACAAAAACAGATTAAAATAGAGTTGTAAATTTTTTGTAAAGGAAATAAGAATTATGGGACTTTTTGACGTACTCAATCTCATAGGCGGACTTTGTCTCTTCCTTTTTGGCATGAACCTTATGGGTGAAGCACTTGAAAGAAGAGCAGGTAGCGGTCTGCGCACAATTTTAGGCAAACTTACAACGAAAAAATCGGCAGGCTTTTTGACAGGTCTTGCAGTAACCGCGGTTATCCAGAGTTCATCCGCAACCACCGTCATGGTTGTCGGCTTTGTAAACTCCGGACTGCTTGCACTGGGGCAGGCTATTAATGTAATCATGGGTGCCAACGTAGGTACAACCGTTACCGCGTGGCTTTTAAGCCTTGGCGCGATTGACGGTGATGCACTTTGGCTTAAACTGTTAAAGCCCACTTCGTTTACCCCTATTCTCGCGCTTGTAGGCATTGTATTTACAATGTTCTTTAAGTCGCAAAAGAAAAAAGACACCGGTACAATTCTCCTCGGCTTTGCAACCCTTATGTTCGGTATGGACACAATGTCTGCGGCAGTAAGCGGACTTAAGGATGTTCCACAGTTCCAGCAACTCTTTCTTGCTTTCTCAAATCCCGTTCTCGGTGTGCTTGCAGGTGCAATTCTCACCGCTATAATTCAGTCAAGCTCCGCTTCGGTAGGTATTCTTCAGGCGCTCTCCGCAACCGGTGCAGTAAGTATGGGCGCAGCTATCCCGATTATTATGGGTCAGAATATCGGTACATGTATCACTGCGATTATCTCTTCGTTTGGTACCAACAAAAATGCTCGCCGCGCGGCACTTGTTCATCTTTCGTTCAACATTATCGGTACTGTTGCTTTGCTTACAGTATTCTGCATTGCAAAGGCACTGTTTGAAATACCGTTGCTTGCAAGCCCTGCAAATCAGGTAAGCATCGCTATCGCTCATTCTGTGTTTAACGTGGCATGCACGATTCTTCTTCTCCCTTTGACCGGACTTCTCGAAAAACTTGCAATGACTCTTATACCCGAGTCAAAAACACCCGAAAAGAAAGAAGAACTCGACGAGCGACTTCTTACTACTCCTTCCGTTGCGCTTCAGCGTTGCCACGAGGTTGCAATTGATATGGCAACTGTTGCGGTTGAAACGCTCAAAGAGGGTATAGAAACACTCACAAACTACACCCCCGAGCTTGCCGAAAGCGTTCGTGTAAAAGAGGATAAAACCGACCACTACGAGGATATTCTCGGCTCGTATCTGGTTAAACTCAGCACACTTCAAATAAGCGAAAATGACAGTGCAGAGGCGGCAATGCTTCTTAAAGTTATCGGCGACTTTGAACGAATTTCCGACCACGGAGTAAATATTCTCGAGTCTGCCGAGGAAATGCGCGAAAAGGACGTCAAGTTCTCCGAGTCGGCTACTAAAGAAATTAAGATTCTTGCATCAGCAGTTGACGAAATTCTCGACCTTTCGCTTAAGGCGTTCAAGGATAACGACGCGGATGCAGTTGTATCGGTCGAACCTCTTGAGCAGGTTATCGACAATCTTAAAGAGCAGCTTCGCACAAACCATATTCTCCGACTTCAGCAGGGCAATTGCACAATTGAAACCGGTTTTGTATGGACCGATTTGCTTACAAACTTTGAGCGCACCGGCGACCATTGTTCGAACATTGCAGGCAGTATTCTCGACTTCCATATTCACAATATGAATATCCATGAAAATGTTCGCGCGGTTCATTCTGCTACTGCAGACTATCAGGAAAAATACGAGGATTATAACAAAAAGTACAGTTTGGCATAACAAAAAGGTATTAGCAAATGCTGATACCTTCAGAGTGCTGACAAACACGTCAGAGTGCAAGTAAGAAATAAAAGCGAAGGTAATAAATAGAAATAATTTTTTACTTTGTGTAAAGAACAAAATGCGGCAAGGGCTTTTTAAGCCCTTGCCGTTACTTGCTTTTTCGGATTTTTGTCTCTACCGTACACATGTACGCCGACGAAACAAAAATCCAAAAATCTGCCAGCGTTTCTCATCCTCCACTCAGCCTGCTGACTTTGTCATCAGGCTGAGGTATCAGCATTCGCGGATACCTTTTTTTACTTATTTCTTCATCTTAAGAATGGGCATTTCGGTCATGCGGAGCTTTGCGCAACCGTAGGGGATGAGCATAAACTCTTGGGCATCGCCTGCCGCATTTCTTGAACGGGGAGTAACTTCGGGAACGATGTTAAAGCCCTGCTTGTAGTCCCAGTTTACTCTTGCAAGGTTTGCCTTGATACCAACTCTGGGCATCTTCTGGCCGAACGGGAACTCGCCGCCGTCAAGCTCGCAAACGGAGAAGTCTTCATTTGCAAAGCCGTAGCGCCACTCTGACTTGCCGATAAGCTCGTAGTCGCAGTAGGGGAACTTGCGTTCAACACCCTTTCTCTCATACTCGTACATCTTAAACTCGGTTTCAATAGGAAGCGAGAATACAAGAGGACCGTATTCAACAACCTTGAGACCGTAAGGACGTTCAACTGTGTGAGGAGCATCAACAAAGGCAACGTCAACGGTTTCTTCGCCGCTCCAAACCTTGGAGATAACGATTTCATCGCCGTCGATCTTATTGCCGTTTACGGTGCAGGATTTTGCCCATGCAGGAACGCGCATGCGGAGCGCAAACTCTGCCTTGCCGTTTACATTTACGGTTATTTTGCCGCTGTGGCGGAAGGGATATTCGGTGTCGATTTTAACATTAACATCAGCACCGCCAAGCTTTGTAGAAAGCTCGGTGGGGAGCATGGATGTTATGCGGATGCCGTCATCGGTACGGATAAACATGGAGGTAACAAGTTTTGGCCAACCCTGACCGTGGTTTGCAGTGCAGCAACCAAAGTGAGGTTCAAGACCAAACATGTGTGCCTCATGATTGTTTGAGGTAAAGTGAGGTCTGCCGGGGAATCTAGCGCAGGAAATCTGGTTAACCATCTGCACGTACTGGTGTGTCCACATATCATCGCTGATTGTAGCGGGGAGAGCGTTGAACGCCATCTTTTCAAGACGGTCTGCCCAAATTCTGTCGCCGGTCAGCGCATAGAGGATTTCGCAGGAGTACATAAGTTCAACAACCGAGCAAAGCTCAAAGCCCTGATTGTTGAATTTACCTGCAAGGCACTCGTCACCTGTAAAGGTGTCAACTGCGGTGCCGTTGTATTTTTCGAGGAAGTCCCAGAATTTTTCAGCCTTGCCCTTGATTTTTTTGCCGAGAAGAGTTGCAATAACAGCCTCTTCTTTAAAGGTCATGCAAAGATTTACAATGTGTGTGTAAAGTGTCCACTTAAAGAGCGGTTTTTTCCATGTTTCCTTATACTTTGAATAGTCCTCGCCCTGCTTGCAAAGCAATCTTGCAAAAGAGAGAATCCATTTTTCAGGATTTCTGTCATACATATACTGGAGAGGAATCATGCATTCGTAGTAACGGAAAGCGCCCCAGTTGAAAAGCTTGATCTTGCCTTTTTTGAGAAGGTTGTAGAGGCATTTCATTGAACGGTAAAGCGCATTGTATACGCGCTCATCGTTTGTAAATTCGCAGTACTGCGCAAGCACCTTGCCGATAAGCATAAAGCTCCATGTGTCGTATTTTGCACGTTCTTCTTCGGTGCAGGGACAGATCCAGCCGTCCTTTTGCTGACGGTCTACAATAGAGTCTATGTAATATTTTGCGCGTGCTATAGCATCTTCGTTTTCAAGCAGGTATGCAAGCGGAATAAAACCGTCAAGCCAGTAGGGAACTCTCTCCCAGCCCTCGCGGTCGCCGCCTACCCATGCGCTGTCACGAACATCAGGCCACATCTTGTCAAGATTGCCGCAAAGACCGTTAAGCTCAATTTCAAGCTGACGGCGAATCCAACCACGCGGCTTTATCTCTGTGGGATTAAAAAAATTGTACATGATAGTCCTCCGCAAATAATAGGGCACTTCTAAAACTCACGCGATGCAGACAACGAGAAATAATTTTTGTTCAGTCTAAACAAGAATTCGCGCGTTTAGTGCCTCCTAAACGAAGAATTTTTGTGACGAATGACAAAAATTCTTCCGTTGTTTCTGCGCACGATGAGTTTTTAGAGGTGGCCTATGAATATCTACTTTAATTCTATCATGTACAATTGAAAAAATCTATATCAAATATACGCAAAATTATTGCAAAAATCAAACTTTTATACAAATAAGAAATACGCTGCAACAGTTAAGAGTACGAGGAATATTAAATTGATTACGGTGAAAAGTGCAAAATATCGTTTTCCGTCACCCGGATGAAGCAGGCGGTATTCACTGAATGTGATAAGGCTTGCAAGAGATGCAATAATTGTACCCGTGCCGCCTATGTTTACTCCAAGCAAAAGCTCGTGGTAGTTTTCGGTGAACTGTGAAAGCAGTATTGCAGACGGAACATTGCTTATAAACTGGCAGGAAATGATAGAAACAAGCAACGTGCTTTTTTCAAGCAACTTTGATGCAAGCATATTTACTGCGTCAATTTTCGCCATGTTGCCTGCAAATATAAAGAACATAACAAATGTCAAAAGTAACGGGTAGTCAACCGCTTTAAGCGCGTCCTTGTCGGCTATAAATAGTATAATCGGAATTACGATAAGTCCGAGCCAATAGGGAATAGTGCGAAATACTATCAGCAGCGACATTGCAAAGAGTACAAGATAGAGTGCAGTGCGGCGACCGTTCAGCTTTTCGGGAAAGTTTTCGTTAATAGAAAGCTTTTTGGCAGGGAGAAAAAGGCAGAACACAGTAAGCATTGCAACCGCAAGCATAAACGGAGGAAACATTATGCTGATAAACTCGTTTGTAGGGATGTTAAATGCCGAATAAAGATAAAGGTTTTGCGGATTACCGAAAGGCGTCAGCATGCCGCCGAGGTTGGCAGATATGTTTTGCAGGATAAAGACATAAGCCATGTGCTTTTCCTGCTTTGTGACTGAAAGTGCGAAATATCCAAGCGGTAAAAATGTTATAAGCGCCATATCGTTTGCGATAAGCATTGATCCGATAAAGGTTATGTATACAAGCGCAAGTGTCAGCATTCGTAAATTGCCGGTGAGCATTACTATGCGGCGTGCCAGAATGGTGAAAAACTTGATGTTGCGCAATGCACATACCACTGCGAGAGTTAAAAAAAGACAACTTAATGTGTTAAAGTCAAAATAATCAATATAGTCAAGTGAGGGAGGCACAAAAAAAGCCGTTACAATTGCCGCAAGTGTGGCGATGCAAAGAACGGTGTGCTTTTTAAACAGTTTCAGCAAAATCATTTTCAAAACCTTCTTTAGAAGTATATTCCTACCGAAACAATATATCACTTTTTAAAGAAAATTACAATAGAAAAAGCAGACAAAATGTCTGCTTTTGATTATTTTTCTGTTAAAACGATTTCAGAGAAGAGGAACGGTGCAAGCATATCTTTTTGGATTTCGTATGAGAAAGAAAATTCTTCAATGAGTAACGCTTCGATATCCTTCATGTATCTGTCATCGACAGCGCGAAGCTTTTTGCCGAGATTGGAAAGTGACTTTTGCTTTTCGTATAAAGTCTTGTAAACCGAAACCAAAAGTTCAGTGCTGCCGCCGTCAATAACCTGTTTTAACTGATTTTGGCGAGGACGGTCTTCTTCAATCCATTCCCATGGATCAACATTTGCAATAAGTGCTTGAATTTCGGCAGCGCTTTTTACCAGTCGCATCTTTGCAGTCAGCGGTTCGCTGTCTGTAGGAACATAAAAAACCGAACTGCCGGAAAAGGCAGGGCGCAAAACATAGTAGGTTTTGGCAGCACCGCCAAAATCTTTTTCGGTGATTTCAACCAAAGTACACGCACCGTGGCAACCGTACATAACGGTATCGTTTGGTTTAAATCGCTTATCCATGTTTTACCTCCTGTTTATATGCTTTTTTGTAACTAACGATATAATTATACCATATTTTGTATAAAAATGTTATAGCGAAAATTCACAAAATTTAAACCTTTGTTTTTGTGCAATACGGCTTTATGAATTGATGCGCTTTTCAGCCTCGATTTTAGAGTAAATGCAGCCGCAATAGTTTTGTCTGTAAAGGTCATACTCCTTTGAAAGTTCAATTGAACGCGCGTATCCGCCTTTCTTTTTAAAATCCGAGTACAGATATTTAACACCAAATTCGCTTGAAAGGTCACTGCCTATTTTGTTTAGTGCTTCTGCATTTTTATGCGGACTTATCGAAAGAGTTGTGCAAAAATAATCAAATCCGCCGTCAAGCGCCGCTTTTGCGGCTTCTGCAAGGCGAAGGAAGTAGCATTTTAAGCATCTTGCGCCGCATTCAGGCTCGTTTTCAAGTCCCTTCGCAATTTCAAAAAACGGTTTGGAATCGTATTTGGGGATTATAAGCTTTACATCAGTGCATGCCGGATGAAGCGAGATGAATTTTTCAAGCTCTCTTGCGCGAAAATTGTATTCGCTTTCGGGCGAAATGTTTGGATTGTAGAAAAAAAGCGTGATGTCAAAAAACTCTGCTAGGTATTCAAGAGTGTAGCTTGAGCATGGCGCACAGCATGCGTGCAGTAAAAGTTTTGGCTTTTCGCCGCGCTTTTTAAGCTCTTCAATTTCTTTTTCAAGCACTTTTGAATAGTTTGTCATTTGCATCACCTCAATTTATATTTTATCATTTTTGTGTGTAAAAGTAAAGAAGAATTAAGATTATAGGAGAAAAACGGATGCCCAAACCTGTAGGGCAGGGGCTTGCTTCTGCTGCCTGTAAGCTTTAATTTACAATATCAATATTTGCTATGGTATTTTCCTGTGAACTGTGGTATACTTACCGTAAGGGCAATAGCGATTTTTGATTTTTTCAAACTCGGCGGCGAGTCGCCTACCGAGCCGCATATACCCGTATATTAAGACGAAAAGAAGTGCGTATCATAGCACATTGCATGTGCACGCGCGGGTACGCGCTTAATACAGCACTTCATTTCGCCATACAGCATTGTATTGCCCTTATTTTTGTTTTTGGAGCAGATATGATAGTCTACCGTGAACTCTCCTCTGTTGAAAGCGACCTTGGTTTCAGCGCAAGCGAACTTTATGCACTCAGTAACAGTATTGACCGTCAGTACCGCGTGGCAAAATTGCCAAAATCCGACGGCACATATCGCACGCTTTCTGTGCCATCGGGCAAACTAAAGGCGGTGCAGCATGCTATCGCCGAAAAAATACTTGCGCATATTCCCATTTCAAAATATGCTACTGCTTATCGTTACGGCGCAAGCGTGCAGAAGAACGCGCGCGTACACGTCGGCAAAGCAAAGGTTCTTAAGCTTGACATTTATCACTTCTTTGACAGTATCCGTTATCAGCAGCTCAAAGATAAAGTATTCACCCCCGACCGCTTTTCAGAGCCGATAAGAATACTTCTTTCAATGCTTTGCTATTATCGCGATGTGCTTCCGCAGGGCTCGCCGACTTCGCCTTCGATAACCAATATCATTATGCGTGAGTTTGACGATACTGTAGGCGCTTTTTGCCGTGAGCGCGGCATAGCATACACACGCTATTGTGACGACATGACCTTTTCCGGAAAATTTGACCATGCCGAAGTAATAAACTTTGTAAAAAACGAACTTCACCAAATGGGATTTCTTATAAACGCTAAAAAGACAAAAGTTGTTGCTGCGTCAAACAGACAGACGGTTACCGGTATCGTGGTAAATAAAAAGCTTGCCGCAACAGCGGAGTATCGCCGCGCTATTCGCAGCGAGGTTTATTACATCAAAAAGTATGGCACAGCCGAGCATTTAAAGCATATGAAAAGCACGCTTACGCCTAGTAAGTATTTGCAAAGTTTGCTTGGTAAAATCGCGTTTGCGCTCGAAGCTGCACCGAGCGATAGTTATCTTGTTGAAGCCAAAAAATTTATTATAAGCGAACTGAAAAAGGAGCCGTAAGGCTCCTTTTTCTCAGCCTGATGACAAAGTCATCAGGCTGAGTGGAGGATGAGAAACGCAGGCAGATTTTTGGATTTTTGTTTCGTCGGCGTACATGTGTACGGTAGAGACAAAAATCCGAAAAAGCAAGTAACGGCAAGGGCTTAAAAAGCC
>JAZNOM010000087.1:0-4742 GCA_045580835.1 Eubacteriales bacterium | reverse complement strand
GACTCGGTTACATAATATCCAAGTTTGTTGATAAAGTCCATGCGCACCATGTCGCCGTGCTTTTCATTGTTAATCGTCTTTGCTCTTTCACGGATTTCGGGATATAGATCGTTGCCGTCTTTATCATAAATTTCAAGCAGCCATGCCTGATGGTTGATGCCTGCAACGAGGGAGTGACCGAAACGGCTGTAATCCATGCCGAGATGCTCCATGCAACGCTTGTTTACAACCTGAACGCTATGACAAAGACCGACAGTTTTAACATTGGTGTATCTCTGCATATAACCTGCGAGAATTGCCATGGGATTTGTATAGTTTAAAAACCATGCATTGGGGCAGACTTCTTCAATATCTGCTGCAAAATCTTTTAGCACGTGAATAGTGCGAAGTCCGCGGAAGATGCCGCCGATACCGAGAGTATCGGCAATTGTCTGGCGAAGACCGTATTTCTTCGGTATTTCAAAGTCAATAATTGTGCAGGGGTCATAAAGCCCCACTTGAATGGTATTGATTACAAAATCAGCACCGCGCAGTGCATCCTTGCGGTTCTCCACTCCGAGATATGTATTGATTTTTGCGCGATTTTCATTATATTTTTCATTAAGCTTGTCAACGATAAGTTTTGACTCGTTAAGTCTTGCCCCGTCGATGTCATAAAGCGCAATTTCACTCTCGCAAAGGCATTCGGTAAACATAACGTCGCCGAGTACCGCCTTGGTAAACACTGTGCTCCCCGCACCCATAATTGTAATTTTCATATTATCTCCTTATTCTACCATAAGTTTTATGAGTTTTATTACATCTAATAGTTCAATATCTCCACTGTGATTAACATCTACGGCGGGTAAATAGCCTCGGTTAACAGTTTCCCTCAATGCAACAAGCACATCGAAAATGTCAACATCACCTTTATTATACGGATTTGCGGCGGTAAATGCAATCTTTTGTCCGTTAATGGTTAGATCCTCAAATGTGACTTCATTTCTAAATGTAGAATTTCCGCCCATTTGACAAGCAACAACAATTTGAAGCGACTCTGCATTTGTTATACCGTCATGCGAGAGAGTGCCCGACATTTCAGTAAAGTTCACACCGTCATAGCTATAGTAGCCTCTGAAAATATCGCCCTCTCTTGTAATGCGGAGCCATGCTGCCTTATCAAAATTCGTGTCAGCCGCATATTTCTCTACATATTTTGTGGTATAGGTGTAGAAGTCGAAAATGTTGCCGACAGTACCCATCTTGCTTGGGGGTGCCCCTACCTTTTCACCAAGACTTGCATGAAATCGGCGTGACATCTGTATCACACTTGCCCCGTCCGCATAGACACCGACAAGGCAAGATGAATACGAATGAGTAAGGATTCCCGAAACTTTAACAGTTACGGTAAAATCACCGTCTGGCGCATCCATCATCCACATATTGCTCGGTTCTGCGTTTTCCTTAACACCGACATAGCCGACGCCGGTTGTCATTGTGAGTTTATACGGATTCTTATTGTCGGTAATTGCCCTCTCGCCGAAATTTGCGGCTTCGTTTTTAACTGTCCAAGTGTCTGTAATTGTGTGACCTCCAAAAACTTTTACCAAAAGTTCTGCTTTTACACTATTATCTGCGGCAGAAGTGGCAGTAACCTTTACTTTGCCGCTCCTAAGACCGATAATATGTCCGTTTTTAACGGTTACAACACTTTCGTCAGAGGAAGCCCAGATAATATCGGGGAATACAGTTTTGCCAACGGTAATGGGCGCTCTTTGCTCCTCGCCTACTGCAAGCTGTATTGTAGCCGAACTAAAATCAAAATCTGGAATATCGGATTCGGGAACAATTTTGATTGCCGCACCGCCGTTTTTGATAAGGTCTATGGTGAGTGTATCTCCGGCAGTTACGGTTTTGTAGGCTACAACACCGTCTGTACCATCTTCATTGTCAGTATATACTGCAACATTGTATTTACCGCTCACAAGAAAATCCGTAGGAATTGTCACAGTGCGTGCATCAGTAGTTATTGCTGAAACATACCATGCATCGCCGCTGCGTCTTGCAAGTACAGTATATTCTTCGGGGTAACCGTCTATAAAGTGCAAATCATCCCAATGTGTGGGCAAGTTATAATAGAAATAGTAGAAAGGCGAGTTATAGTATGCATCGGGGGAGGATGCCATTGAAAGCATACCGCACTCGATAAGCGTTGCCAGTGCTGCCTGATGTCCTATTGTTGTATCCGATTTTGAGAATGGGTATACCGCCGGGGTAAAGTCAGTTGAACCAAGCGAACCACGTGTAAACGGAATGAGTGTAGTGTATGCCGCTTTAGTAGCCATGGCCTCATCTCCGTGCACCGCTTCTTTTGCAATTATATTGGGATAAGTCATACGCTCACCCGTCGGCTTGTTTGTGCCGTGAATATTTACAAGAAGTCCGAGTTCACGGCACTTTGAGAGTATACGGTTATAATACACTACGATTGCGGAAGATTCGCTATCGAAAAAGTCTACCTTAATACCCGCAAAGCCCGCCGACTTGATTTCTTCAAGGAAGTCAACTTCGCTTGCAGTATCAACTGCGCGGCGATTGAGCCACGCAAAAAGTTTTACATCTCTTTCGTTTGCATATTCCATTATTTCGGGAAGCCAGTCCGGGAATCCTTCATATACACGGTTGTCGTAAGAATAATCCTTTGCGTGCGGCTGCCAGCCCTCATCAAGAATAAAGTATTCCCACTTCATCTCAGCAGCGAGGTCGATGTAGCGTTTAAGGAGGGCTACATCATCCTGTCTTGGTGATCCATCATTGAGCCAAGACCATGCGCTGACGCCAGTTTCTACATATGAATAGTCACCGTCGGCTTTTTCAGTAAGCACATCGACCATGGTGTTTTCGACCATAGTTGCAAGTGAACCGCAGATTAATGTTCTCCAAGGTGTTGTACCGGGAGCGGTAATCCAAACGTCTGCACCGTTTTGATATGCGGCAAATTCAAGAGAAAAACTATTATTTTCACCCTTTGAAAGTATGCATCCGGCAAAATCGCTGTCAAAAAGATTTGCCTCGGTGATAAGGCACCATACACCGTCTGCGGTTTCATACATTACGGGGAAGTTATACATTCCGCTCATGTTTTCAACCGCTTCGTTTGTGTAAGAAGTGCTGTACGCATTGTTTGTATTTTTGGTTTTCATTGCCCATGTATTGGCAGCTGCAGGAATTGTAATGGTAGAAGCATCCTTGACAACCTCAACTCTACCGCTTCCGTCAACTGCTTGTCTGAATGCGGCGCCATCGTTATATGCGCGGAAGATAACAGAATATCCGCCTTCAAACTTTATTGTAAGCTCGTTTGCTTTGTTTGTAATCTCTTTATACGAGCCGCTTGTCATTCTAACAGTTTCATCTATAACCTTTGCCGATGTTTCTTTAAAAACAAGCCCGCTTGTATAATCTGCTGCTCTTGTAACCATACCGACTTTGCCATTGTCAAGTACGTTTTTTCCGTCTTTTGTTACCGAATATGTAACCTCGCCGTTATCAGTTACGGTAGCGGTTACAAATACGCTTTCATCGGGGGATTTTACGGTGAAACTTTCCGAAGCATATATACTGAAAGTAAATACCGCAAGTAGAATAAGTAATGTAAAGATTCTTTTCATATCGTACCTCCGTTCTATATTCAATGATAGCACAGCGGCAGCGAATGTTACATAGCATAAAATGATGCATTGTTTGTAACAATGTGATTTAATATTAAAATAACGCTTGAATTATTAGCTATTTCTTGTTATTATTTGATTGAGGTGAAAAAGATGTTCAAAAGATACAAGCACCAGAATTTACATTTGTCACCATACAATCCCCTTGACATAGGCAGGCACGATGGCATATCAAAACACTCGTTTGGACCTGCAGTAAGGCGACATTGGCTTATTCATTATGTTTTTCAAGGGACAGTTTTCTTTCAAAAAGGTGAAAACTCTTACAAAGTAAATAGCGGCGAATGCTTTATCATCCGACCGGATGAAGTTACATATTATGAAAACGCAGCGCCATGGCACTATGCTTGGATTGGATTTTCTGCTGATAAGGTTCCTCAATGTATAAGAAGCAATGATGTACTGAATGCTTATTTTCTCAGAAATATTTTTGAAGAACTCGAAGCAAACATTGACAAATACAACGGCGCTTTTGGTGATAACGGTGCGCGTGAGGCTTATTTAGTCGGAAAAATAACAGAAATCATGACGCTTTTGGAACTGTATTACAGTCACCCTGCAGAAAGCCGTGCCGAAAGCGAAATAAAAAAGGTTAAAAACTATATAGATGTGCGGCTTTCTTCGGATTTAAAGATAAGCGAAATTGCAAATGAATTTCACCTTGACCGAGCACATTTATCAAGAAAATTCAAAGAGGTTGTGGGAGAGTCGCCACAGAACTACATAGTGAATTCAAGGTTGAAAGAGGCGGCGAAGTTGATGCGCGAACACGGTTTATCTCCGACAGATGCATCAATAGCGGTAGGATATAACGACATTTATCTTTTTTCAAAAATGTTTAAGCGCCGCTTTGGGATTTCGCCGAGAGAGTATAAGAAAGGATAAATTAATGTTTACGCAATTAAAATTCCGTAAAAAAGACGGACATGCGCCGGCTTTTTTACACCTTAAAAACCGCGCGCGGTGAGCGCGGCGCGAGCGAACGGTTTTGCTCCACTTCAAAATGCTTGCATTTTGAAGTGATTAGATAAA
>JAZNOM010000086.1:0-7477 GCA_045580835.1 Eubacteriales bacterium | reverse complement strand
AAAATGCGGCAAGGGCTTTTTAAGCCCTTGCCGTTACTTGCTTTTTCGGATTTTTGTCTCTACCGTACACATGTACGCCGACGAAACAAAAATCCAAAAATCTGCCTGCGTTTCTCATCCTCTGTTCAGCCTGATGACTTTGTCATCAGGCTGAAAGGTTCAACCTTTCGGTTGAACCTTTTTAATTTAGTCAAGGACATCCTTTACTACAAGCAAAACATCAAGAGCTGAAACCTTTTCGTCTCCGTTAATGTCATACTTGAAGATATCGCCGCTTGCAAAGCCTTTAGCACATGTAAGCGCATCAAGGAGCGTCATTTTTCCGTCATTGTTAACATCGGTATCAGGTAAAAGTGCGCTTATATCCGCGCGGCGGATTTTAATTGCCGCACTTCCATTTCCGTTATTCTGATTTGCACTGCCCGCAAAATATACATGTGTGCCGATACGCTGTACGGTATTCCAAATCATATAGCCGGTTTCGGGATCATCAAACAGGTCGGGGAGCTTTGTAAAGCCGTCAGCAGCACCTCCAACAGTCGCGGTAAGGGCGGTGTCGGTTGTAAGTGCAGTATCGGAAATTATCGCACCGTAAACGCAGTTTTTGGCATCGCTTTCGGTATTGAATGTGCCTACATAATCCTCATCGGTCATGTAGGAAATAATTACTCTGCCATCCGGTAACGTTGTTATAAACGGAGCCGCACAGCGATAGCCGGCTTCGATGCTTGTAGGCGCCGCAACGGGTACAGGCTCGCTCCATGTCTTACCGTCAGAAGAAAGCGAAAGTCCGATTACAAACGGACAGTTATTGCCCTCACCCATGCTGCGAGCATAATCATGTGCTTCAACTACCATTGCAAAGCCGCCGTCAACAAGCTTTGTTACAACCGGCATACCGTCACGGGACATGCGGTCATATCCGTTTATTGCAGTATAAATTGTTTCGCTCCATTCGCCTTTCGCGATGTCATACAAAGCGTACGAAATGTTCTGATAGCTTGAAACACTATAATCGTCTGCAAAATACATTGCAACGGTATTATCGTCCAGCTGAATCATATGTGGTTCCCAAAAGCCGCGGAACTTATTATTTACGCCCTCAACAATGATTTTTTCATTATCAAAGGTCTGTCCATCGTCAGTAGATGTCATAACGCGGATAGAGGTATAAAACTCCTCGCCGCTGCCGCTTACATATCCCTTGGTACGGCTGCGGTATGCCGCCATAACCATGCCGTTATCAAGCACAAACCCCTGCCAGTTTTCCTGCGAAAGCGTGTGAGTTGTGCCGGTAGAGGTGGTAACAGAGGTATCGGCGTTTTGGGAAATGCTCTTGCGAGTCCATGTTGCTCCGTTATCAGTGCTGAAACGGATAGTTCCGCTGTTTACCAAAATCAACGTGCCGTCATTAAGTTTTTCAAAGCGAGGATATCCCGAAGCAGGAATTGAAGGTGTTTCGTTTGCATCGGCAAAAACTATGCCGCTTATGTCTGCTGCTGCAAATGCAGGGATTGCCATAACAACAAAAAGAGTTGCCAAAACAAGCGCAATTACTTTTCTCATGGTATTCTCCTAAAATAAAAACTATATGATTATATTACCATATCGTATTATCAATTGTCAATGAAGGAAGAATTAATGCGGTAGATTAAAGTTTAGCAAAGTAACTCTATATTGTCATTCTGAGCGTAGCGAAGAATCTGCGAGCGTAGCGAGTCTTAGAAAAAACTTGCGTTGCAAGTTTTTCAGATCCTTCACATTCGTTCAGGATGACAGGTGGGGTTGGCTTACATAATTCGCTAAACTTTAATTTACAAAAGCAAATACACAAACAAAAAGGCAAGCTTACGCTTGCCTTTTTTATTTGATTTATCTGCCGAAGCCCTTGATTACGTTTGCAAGGCTGACATTGTTGTTAACAATGCTGAATGTGGTACTCTGGCTGTAAGGACCGCCGTTCATATCAACGGTTGTACCGGTAAGAGTCCAAGGCTGAATAAATACATATCGGTTGGTTCTCTTCCAATCGAGATAAGCATGGTAAATCATCCAACGGTTGCCCGCCGCGTCGGTAGTAAATGCTGCGTGACCGGGGCCGTAAACATCATTCTGACGCTGGAATACGGGTTCAGCAGACTTTGTCCATGATGACTTTTGAAGCGGGTCTGCACCGGGGGTAAGAGTGAGAGTTGCAAGACAGTAGTAGTTAGTCCAGTATCCGCTTGCAGAATAGATAATCATAATCTCGCCATTATCGCCATACGCTGCGGTTGCGCCCTCAACTACCTTGGGATAAGATGCGCCGGTGTTTGCATTGTATGCATAGCCGCGGGTTTCCCACTTGTAATCGGGAACACAGATTACATTGCCCTCGCCCTTGATAGTATAGGGATTTGCAAGCTCTGCAATGTTGAGCGTCTGGTGATGGTCTATGGTGCCTCTTCCCTTTTCACCCGTCCATGTGAGATAAGTCTTGCCGTTTGCACGGAGAAGCGACTGACCGATTGCCCATTCGTTATCATTGTAAACAACCATCTTAACGGGTACGTTTACTTCGCCCGTAATGGGAGAACCGTATTTGCCGCACGCATCATCGGTAAGAGCGCGAACGGTGTACAAGCGGTGATTTACGTTATCGCCGTCATCGCACGCGATATAGAGCCACCAGCCTGCATATTCTTCGCCAAACTCGCTTGCCTCTACATAATGAAGCTCGGGTGACCAGATTTCTGCAGAATACATCTTATTGGTTTCGTTAATTTCGCTGCCTTGTGGAGCAGTCCAGATAGGCGTGCCGTTTACATATGCAAGACCGTCAAGAGTGGGGGACTTGTAGCAGTATACGGTAACGCCCGAGACGGTTGTCATGTAATAATAACCGTCATGGAAAATTACCCACGGGTCAGCACCGCCGCGGAGAGGATTCTGAAACTCGGAAACGGTTGTGCCCGTACCCTTTTCAAGATCAGCGGAAATATTGAGCGTAGAAGCAGCCGAGCCTGCGATGCTCTCGATAGAGGAGAATGACGCACCGCTCAAATTGAGAGTGTACTTACCTGCAAGCGCAATAGAGTTATCCTGATTTTCATCAAGACGCTTACCGTTGATAGCACCGCCCGTAACATTGATTGTGACGTTACCGGTGATTTTAGGTTGCTGCGAGGTTTCGTTAGTACCTGCACGGCTTACTGCAAATACGGAGCCGTAAAAGCAACCGCCGGAAATATTCATGGTGATGTTACCGCTATGCTCACACATGCCGCTTGCCGCGGTAAGATTATTTGAGTTGTCGCGTGCCTTAAACGTACCGCCGGTAATGTTAATTGTAACGTCGCCGGAAATCATGCCAAAGGGTGATTTGCCCGTCTGACGGCGGTTACCGCCGCGAACATACATAAAATCGCCGCTTGCGATAGAAATAGTGTAGTCATTGGCAATGCTTACATCTGCCACGCTACTTGTTTCGGTAGAATTGAAGCCGCCGATGATACCGATATCACCCGAAGTAACAACATTTTTGCCCATTGTGAGATTATTGCCGCCAGCCGCGATAAATACTGCGCCCGAAGCGGTAATGCCTACTCTCTCAAAAACAGTATCTCCTGCAAGAGTAAGCGAGCCAGAAAAAGCAATTCTGCCGAGCGGAAAATAATTCTTTCCGTCACTTGCGGTAAAGGTAACGGTACCGTCATGCTTAGGAAGCACCACGCCGCTGCCCACATTAACATAGCTGCATACTACGATTTTACCGTCATTCTTTCCGATAAGCTCGTACGCCTTGCCAACGGTTTTAACCGCAGTCTGATAGGTTGCGCCATCGTTTGCATCGTTGCCGCCTGCCGCAATATAAACAGTCTTTTCAGCAGCAAAGGCACTAACGCAAAGCACCATGCAAAGCGCAAGCATTGCGAGAGTCGCAAAGAGTTTTTTCATAAGAATCTCCCCAAAATGTATTTTTTAACAGTTTAATTATATCATTTAGACAATCAATAGTCAATTGCCGCATTATTGATTTGTTTACTTTTTCAAACCTTTTTCTTCAAAAAAGTAAACAAGTGCGCAAATGCGGACTTGTTTTTAAATCTTATACACTCTGCCGGGATTTCTGTCTGCCCTTGGCTTTGGCTCTCCATCGGCGTAGCCTAAAATAAGATTGCCTATGCCCTCAAAGTCGCCCTCAATACCGAGCGAGCGGAGAATCTCTTTGCCTTCTTCGCTCTCAAACTCCTCTTTTGCGCGGTGAATCCAACAACTGCCAAGTCCCGCATCGTGTGCGGCAAGCATCATATTTCCCATTGCAAGCGAGCCGTCATAGATATATGTCGGTCGGCTCTTATCAGCAAGCACAACAAGCACGCACGGCGCACCGTAAAACGGGTCGGTGTCAACGCCCATGATGCGCGCGTTGAGTGCCGAAAGTTTATCACGCGTTGCCTTGTCGGTCACCGCAATAACTATTGGCGACTGCCAGCCACGGCCGTTTGCGGCATAGAGTCCTGCATTTATAACGCGGTCGATAAGTTCCATAGGCGGCATATCGGACTTGTAACTTTTTATGCTACGGCGCGAAAGTATCTTTTCGTACATATTAATCTCCATTCCGCCGCCAAGCGGCGGCACAAATAGCAAAATGAAATCCTCGGTACCGCACAGAGTGCGGTAAAATGGGGTGGGTCCCATTTTACGCTATCACCTTATACCCTTCTGCTTCAACGGTTGATTTCAGTTTTTCGTCCGAGATTTCGGCATTGAGTTTGAGGACTGCCGTTCCCTCGGTATGGCTTACCACAGCCTCATCAACCTCTTCGAGTGCTTCAAGGCACTTTTTAACCGCCGCTTCGCAGTGAGGACACATCATGCCCTTGATTTTCATTGTCTTTTCCATAGTATCAATCTCCTTTTGAGGTATAATATCGTTTCTCTTTTCCGCTTTAAATAAATTAAGGCGAAGCGCGTTCATTACTACGCAAAAGCTTGAAACGCTCATTGCCGCCGCGCCGAACATCGGACTCATTTCAAGTCCTAAGCTTGAAATAAACGCACCTGCCGCAAGCGGTATACCGATTACATTATAAAAGAATGCCCAAAACAGATTTTCACGAATATTGCGCAAGGTTTTACGGCTGAGTTTTATAGCCGATACCGCATCGGTAAGTGAGGAATGCATCAGCACGACATCAGCCGCATCAATTGCAACATCCGCACCTGCGCCTATTGCAATGCCGATATCGGCACTTGTAAGTGCCGGCGCGTCATTAATGCCGTCACCTACCATTGCAACCTTGCCGTATTTAGTAAGTTCTTTTACCGTTTCCGCCTTATTCTGTGGCAGAACTCCCGCCTTTACCTCATCAATGCCGACACGCTTTGCAATAGCCGCCGCGGTGCGCTCGTTGTCGCCAGTAAGCATTACCGTGTGTATACCAAGTTTTTTGAGAGCGGCAATCGCGCTTTCGCTATCCTCTTTTACGGTATCCGCAACGGCAATCATGCCGATGTATTCATTGCCGCGGCTGAAAAGAAGAGGGGTCTTACCCTCGGTTGCAAGGGCTTCGGCTGTCGCCTTAACACTTTCTTCAAAGCTTGCAATCTCACCGATATACGCAAGGCTTCCGCCGTAAATTTCCTTACCGTAAAGCGTACATTTCAGTCCCTTGCCTGCCACCGCTTCAAAGTTTTCGGTTTCAGTAGCTTCAATTCCCTTTTCAACTGCATACGCAACAATCGCTCTGCCCAAAGGATGCTCACTTTTAACTTCAAGTGAAGCGGCAAGCGTGAGTAATTCTTCATGCGAAATGCCGCTTGGCAAAATGTCGGTAACGCTTGGCTCACCGCGAGTTATTGTTCCCGTTTTATCAAGTGCAACAACCTTTACCTTGCCGGTTTCTTCAAGCGAAGTTGCGGTTTTAAATAAAATTCCATTCTTTGCACCGACACCGCTGGCCACCATTATGGCAACCGGAGTTGCAAGTCCGAGCGCGCAAGGACAGCTTATAACAAGCACCGAAATTCCTCTTGCAAGCGCATATCCCACGGTTTCACCGACAAGCATCCACACAGTAAAGGTTACGGCGGCGATTATCATTACCGCAGGCACAAAAACACCAGAAACCTTATCCGCCATTTTTGCAACGGGAGCTTTGGTTGCCGCCGCGTCGCTGACCATTTTTATAATACCCGAAAAAGTGGTGTCATCGCCTATGTGAGTAGCCTCGCAGGTGAGAAAACCGGACTTATTTATCGTTGCGGCGAATACTCTTGAGCCAACGGTTTTATCAACCGGCAGACTTTCGCCTGTAAGCGCAGACTCGTCAACCGCACCTCCGCCAGATGTAAGTACGCCGTCACAAGGGATGCTCTCGCCGGGGCGTACAACAAAAATATCTCCCTTTTGCACATCGGAAATGGGTATGATAACCTCTTTGCCGTCACGGATAAGCGTTGCAGTCTTTGGTGCAAGGCGCATGAGGCTTTTAAGCGCATCAGTGGTTTTACCTTTTGCACGTGCTTCAAGCATCTTGCCAACGGTGATAAGCGTTAGAATCATCGCTGCAGACTCAAAATAAAGCCCGTGCAATGATGAGTGAAGTGCTTCGCCGCTTTGCGCGGTCATTATAAAAAGCACACACGTACTGTACGCAAATGCCGCCGCACTGCCAAGTGCAACGAGAGTGTCCATATTGGGCGCGCCATGCAAAAGTCCTTTAAAGCCGTTTATAAAGAACTTTGAATTAATTATCATAACAGTTACGGTCAAAAGCAACTCTGCAAGCGCTATTGCAAGCGGATTATGCTCAAAAAATGCAGGCAGCGGAAATCCCCACATAACATGTCCCATTGAAATGTACATAAGTACCGCCAAAAAGCCCACAGAGCTTACAAGGCGGCGCACAAGGCGCGGCGTTTCGGTGTCGGCAAGCATATCCTCGGCATCTGCCTTCTTTTGTGCCCCCTTTACGGATGCGCCATAGCCTGCGGCTACAACCGCCGAGATGATTTCTTCCTCTGTAGCGCTGCCGTCAACATTCATTGAATTTGTAAGGAGGTTTACCGAACACTCGGTTACTCCCTCAAGTGCCGAAACCGCCTTTTCAACGCGTGCCGAGCACGCTGCACAGCTCATTCCGGTTACGTTATACTGTTGCATGTCAACAACTCCTTTAGTTAGTCATTGCTTACTCAAATTTTAACGCTAATTCAAAGATTTGTCAAGAGTATTACGCTTGACAAGTGTGGTATAATTAAGACATAATAAATTAATGTTTATGCGCAGTAACCTCTATTGTCATTCTGAGCGTAGCGAGGAATCTGCGAGCGCAGCGAGACTTAGAAGAACCTTGCTTTGCAAGGTTTTCAGATCCTTCACATTCGTTCAGGATGACAAGTTAGTTTGTTATCGTAAACATTAATTTACACAACAAAAAGGCTTGCGTATGCAAGCCTTTTTACATCATATTGGATTGTTTACAGTTCC
>JAZNOM010000085.1:0-33047 GCA_045580835.1 Eubacteriales bacterium | reverse complement strand
CACGGTACTCAATAATAGGGCTGTCAATGCCGTGTGTCATCATGTTCATCGCACCGATACGGAGCATGGTTCTGTCCATATCATAGCCGTGGAACATCTCATTCATATAGTGCGCCTTTTTAACTCGGTCAAAGAAGATTTCTTCACGGTGATTCTCACGCAGATAATCGCCTGCCGCAACCAAAAAGCCTGATGTTCCGCAAGCGGGGTCGCAGATAACATCATCGGCAGTCGGTTTCATAAGCTCAACCATCATGCGAATGATATGGCGAGGTGTGCGGAACTGTCCGTTAAGCCCCGACTGTGCGATTTTAGAAAGCAGATACTCATACACATCTCCGCGCACGTCGCTGCTCTGCAGTTCGCTCATCATATCATAAATTTCATCAAGGGCGCTGACTACCTTTTCAAGCACAAGCGGAGTGGGAAGTTTGAAAATTGCATCGTCCATATACTTGGAATATGCGCTTTCCTTATTGCCGTCAAGCCCCTTGATAAACGGGAACACAAAATCCTGAACGGTGGAATACATTTTTGCCGCAGGATAATCGTGGAATGTTGACCAGCGAAGTTCTGCACCGTTAACCTTTCGCTCGCTGACAATGACTTCGTCTGCAAAAATGCTCTTATGCGGAATTCCAAGCATCATGCTCTCTTTTTCACGCTTTTTGTCGGTATCATCAAGATCACGTATAAACATGAGATATGTAATCTGCTCAACAACGTCAAGCGGATTTACAAGTCCGCCAGATGCAAACACGTCCCAAAGTGAATCTATTTTGTTTTTAAGTTCGCCTGTAATCATTCTAACTTTCCTCTTCTATTTATTATGCCTTTTAGTATCTATGCAATCGCAGTGTCAACTCTTGCCATTTTTCGTGCGGATACACAGATTGATAAAAATTGCAGAAAAAACGCCAACCAAAGTCTGCACTACGCGCATAAGAGCATAGAAATATATGTCCTCCTGACTGCGCGAAATAATGCATATAACCGTTATAATTGCCGCTGCTCCGCAAAAATCCTTGCATCCAAACATCTCGGCAACGCAAAGCGAGCACAAAGCAGCAAGCAAAACAAACACAAGCTCAACGGTTGCCTTAAGCAGTTCAGACGACACCTCTGGAGTGAGATAAAACGAAACAGTTACAAACAAAAGACCGACGAGCAGACCGATTACCGTCGCCAAGACCCTCAATTTGCCAAAATCTTTTGTTTTTTGTGCGCTCTCCCTCATCTCAATAATTGAATATACGTATGCAAACGTCGGGTGCATTTCCAACATTGGAAGAACGCACCGAAGCGCCTGCCAGATAGCAAATGAAAGAATTACCGCCAGAACACTTTTGATTTTCCGCATTCCGATATGTATTTTTGAAGTCATAGTACACCCACCTTTTTTTCCATTATATCACAACCGCGCCGCCAAAACAATCCAAAACGCAATTGAACATATAACTTATACCGTTCGGCTTGATTTTTGTATCAAACCATGGTAAAATAATTATAATTGTCATACATGAAAGGAGAATACATCTTGGTCACCATCGGTATTGACATCGGCGGAAGCACTACAAAAATTGTGGGCTTTACCTCCGACAAAAATCACACTCTTATCGAGCCGCTTTCGGTCAAAGCGACAGACCCCGTTACATCGGTTTACGGCGCGTTCGGTAAATTTCTCACTCAAAACAATTTAGAGCTTTCCGACATTGAAAAGGTTTCTATAACCGGTGTCGGCTCAAAATATATAACCAAACCGCTTTATTCGCTTCCCTGCGAAAACGTACCCGAGTTTGAATGTATCGGCCTTGGTGGACTTTACCTTTCAAACCTTGAGCGCGCAATCGTTGTCAGCATGGGCACAGGTACTGCACTCGTTCACGCAAAGCGCGGCGTGGAAATAGAATACCTTGGCGGCACCGGCGTTGGCGGCGGTACGCTTGTGGGTCTTGCGGACAGGCTTTTTGGCATGACCAATCCCGAGCATATTTCCGAACTTGCAAAGGGCGGAAACCTCGACAACATTGACCTGCGTATCAAGGACATTACACCCGGCAGTTATACCCTGCCCGAAAACATGACCGCGGCAAACTTTGGCAAAGTGGCAGACCTTGCTACAAAAGAGGACGTTGCCCTCGGTCTTATCAACATGATTTTTGAAACGGTCGGTATGATGGCAGTATTCAACTCGCGCATGCACAAAACTCGCGACATAGTCCTCACCGGCAACCTTACGCAAATCGCACAGGCCCCCACCACCTTTGCTACATTATCCGAAATGTTTGACATCAACTTTATGATACCCGAGCGTGCGCAATACTCAACAGTTATCGGCGCGGCTCTCTGTGCATTGAAATGATTAAAAAGCCGAAAATGATATTGTTTGACTACGGTCAGACACTTATAGTAGAACCTCAATTTGACTGGACCGCAGCAAACCTCGCCATTCTTTCGCACGCAGTGCGCCACCCCGAAGGCATGAGTGCCGAAGAGTTTTGCGAGCGTTCAAACGAGTTATTTGAGCATGTCATGGGCAACCGCCGTGAAAGCTGCAGAGAAATCGAGCACGAAAAGTTTATCCGCCTGCTTTGCGATGCATACGGGCTCAAACTTGATATTTCCATTGCGGAAGCCGACCTGCTCTATTGGGACAGCGCAACACACGGCTCGTTTGCTTCTCCCGGCGCTGCTGATTTTCTCGACTATCTCCACGAAAACGGCATACGCACCGGCGTTATCAGCAATATGTGCTACGCCACTATGGCACTTCGCACGCGCCTGAACCGATATCTGCCAAACAACCGCTTTGAATTTGTAATAACAAGCTCTGACTATGTGCTACGCAAGCCGGAAAAGCTTATCTTTGACGTTGCGGTGCGCCGTTCGGGACTAGATGCGAGCGAGATATGGTATGTTGGCGACAACCCCGTTGCCGATGTAGTCGGCTCAAGCGGCGCAGGCATGCACCCTATTCTCTATACAGGCGCGCACATGCGCGACTACTCAAACGTTCCTGCATTGCAGTTTGACAAAGTGGATAACTTTGAGGAATTAAAGGAATTAATTGAAAAAGCATAGAAAAAAGACTTCCGAAAGGAAGTCTTTTTTTATTCAGGGTCATAAGCGCCACAATTTATTGGGGTGCCTGCATGACATTTATAACGCTTTTTACAGTTTGCACACCGGCGACGTGCACGGTTTTCTTCTGTCATTCGATCACGGCGCGCTTTTTCGGCGGCATCTGCCTGTTGTCTTTCTATCGCGCGGTTATGGCGTTCCTGTTCCTCGCGTGCTCTTTGACGCTCAAATCTTTCCTCACGCGCCTGTTGCTCCATAATAGCAGTTCTGCGCTCTTCTGCCTCTCTTCTTTCGTTCTCGGCAACCTCCTCGCGCTCTTCGCGTATGGCAAGATTGAGGGCTTCCTTGTAGCTGTCGGCTCTGCCCGACTTCATAAGCGAAAGGATCATAGGTACAAGGTGGATGTATTCTTCGGTTACAAAGTCATATTTTTTGATTTTATCAACAATTTTGTTGTGTTCATCTCTTGCTTGATTCTTTTCTTCTTCCATTTCAAAAATCACAGCATCAAGTTTTGCATATGCTGCGCGGTATTTTTCGCCGTATGCTTTTGCGGATTCAAAGCCTTTAACTTTTTGCTCTTCAAAGTTTGCAAGTACCGATGAAAGTGCATTGACAAACTCTTCCGATGCAGCGGCATTCGTTTTTATCGCTTTGGATGTTTTAAAGGTAGGCTTCGCAAGTATTGCCAAATAGATGGCGGAAACAATGAAAACCAATAATGCCAATGCCCATTTGACACACGAAAAAACAACAAGTGAACAACATGCCGTGCCAAGAGCAATCACAAAATATTTTTCAGCCTTTAAATCGTCCGGACGGATTTTCTGTTCTTTTAATATCGGAAGATTTACAATTCCCACGGGAATGTCAGGCAGATTTCCTGCCTCCGCTTTTATTGCTTTGAACTTTTCGTATCCGTTAATTGTAACGCCTTCTTCGAGATACTCGTCAACTTTACGCAGATCATTGAGAAGTGACGATACTTCTTCAAGTTGCTTAATCATTTCGCCATTATTCATCGTCATCCTCCTAATTCTTTCTATCATCCACACATGGAGTTGAGAATAACCAGATTATTTCCATCTGGATTTTCTTTTTTGCGTCCTCAATTTCATAGGCGGCAGGGTTATCCATCAAAATACCTTTAAATTCTACCCCCGAATCCTGAAGTAATTTTATATATGGGCGAGAGTTTGACGAAAAAATTTCGTCCTTGTAAATCCAAGCGTTAGAGTCAAACGGGTCTGCATATCCGTGGATAATAGAAAGTAAAACCAGATAATACGCCTCTTTTTCGTATATGGCTGTTACATTTTCAAGATAAGCGACTATGGGATTCTTTTTCTTGTCGATGATATCTGGATATTTTGCATAAGGCATACTTGAAGCATAAACCTCATCAGCCAAAAGCAATGCGGTTTTCAAGAGCAAATTATCTTCTTCTACCTTCGGCCAATTAGCGTTGACAACTTCTAAAACACTTTCGTGAAGCCTTACAGAGCGAGAACGAAAAATATTGTTTGTATTGCTTTTTAAATATGAATAAATAAATGCGATTCTTTCTGCCAGTGTTTTAAGTTTTGCAAATTCCTCGCAGCCCTCTTTTGAAAAGAACCACTCTTTTTCATTATTATATAAACTCATAAGTTAATGTCCTAATCAAATTTTTTCACGAGTTCTTCTATACCAAGACTATGCTCGGTATTAAAACGGCGCAACCAAGAGATATCGTCACTGTCATATTTGCTTGCAAATGCAGTAAGGAAACTGCAGATGTGGTGGTATTTTTCCTTTGCAACATCATACTGGGTTTGTACAGAGCCTTTATTTGAGGAAGAGTTTAAAAACATTTTTAAAAATTTAACCCAGCCCGTTTCAAGTTCTTTTTGCGAAATGAGAATTTCGGATGTATCGCCGTTTATAAAGGTGAGTACTGCCTCAATGCCGTCTTTGCTTTCGCTTACGGGCTTGAGAGATTTGATTTCGGCCGCGATATCGTGGCGACCCTTTTCCTCTTTGCCGTCAATGAAAACAATCTGCTCAAATACATTTGAAACAGATATCTTTTTTGACGGATCATTTCCAAGTGCTATTTTGCATCCTACATATTTTCCGTTGTTAACCAATCCGTATTTTGTTGCGAGCGTTGCTCCTATTTTTTGTCCAACTGCCATACCCAAATCCTCCTTTTTATGACATGTTTAATATATTATAACCTGTTTCAGGTTAAAAGTCAATAACCTAAAACAGATTAACATAAAATAAAAGTATGTTTTGGGAGGATACCGTATGTATAAAAGGATTCGCGATTTAAGAGAAGATAATGACATGAACCAAACGCAAGTCGCAAAAATGCTTGGGATGTCACAAACAGGCTATTCTAAATATGAAACAGGTGAAAACGATATTCCGACAACTATTTTGATACAGCTTGCACGTTTTTACAATACTAGCATAGACTATTTGCTTGGTGAAACTGATGTAAAAAAAAGATATCCGTAACGAAAAAAGACTTCCTTTCGGAAGTCTTTTTTATTTATGCAAGCACTCTTTCAAGCCAGATTACACCGATATCGAGTGCATCGTAAAGACCGTTCTTTTCGCCCTGCTTGACAATTCTGTCTGCAAAGTTCTTTGTTTTGTCGGTCGAAAGCACCTGAATGAGAATTTTGTCGGGAATTTCTGTGTTTCCGAATTTCTTATATGACATAATCATCATATAAAGCACATACGGGTCGGTCATGTTGCCGTAGCAGATAGTGTCATGCTCACGCACAAACGCTCTGCCTTTATATTCAATATAGCTAACCTCATTTGCCATAGTTATATCCATTCCTTTCTGAGAAGCGCGAATTTTTGCCGGTTTCGGTACATACCGAAATTTGCGCCCGCATTATGGCGCAAAAGGCACAAAAGTCGCAGTTTGAAAGATTTATCTTTCAAACTTATCCTCCTATATTTTTATATTACAGTATATTGTACTACATTTTTTCTCTGTTGTCAACTTTTTTAAGATACTCTGTTAAAGCGGCTTTATTATTTTCAACTTTTTCATCAAAAACGGCAAGCAAAAGCAGTTTCAAAGCCTCGCCTATTTCCCTGCCGCGGCGCGATGTCGCGCGTTCAATATCCGTGCCGCTTATATCGAGGTCGGACACAGAAAAGCAGTTTTCCATATCAAAAATTTCAAACAGTTTATTGCCGATTTCTCCTCTGTTTTCAGCCGTTGCGCGGTCTATTGCAAAATGCTTATACTTAGAAAGCACACGACGCAGCGTAGGATTGTCATATTCTTTGGGAAGCTTACATTCCGTGATATTTTTAATCGAAGTGACAAACTCGTTTGACGGCTTCAGCGACTTTGCATGCTCATTTATGCGCTCATCGTAAAGAAAAAGCGCGGCAAATCTTGTGTGCGCAAACGGAGAAATCCTGTCGATATAATCAAGCGCCGCGAGGTTAATCTGCGGTTTGTCAAAGATGCAATCGAAAACTTTGTTTTCGTGCATTATTCTTAATATCTTCCCTGCCGCCTTGCCGCAAATAAGTTTTTCAAGTTCTGCAAAAATGCGCTCCCGCGACACAAGTGAAAGTCGCGGCGCAAGCGCGACTGCCGCATCAAGCGTTTCTTTTTCAATGTCAAAGTCAAGCTTTGAAGCAAAGCGAAAAGCGCGAAGTATGCGTAGTGCATCTTCACAAAATCGCTCTTTCGGATTTCCCACAGCACGGATGACTTTGGTTTCGAGGTCTCTTCTACCGCCGTAGAGGTCAATAATATTTCCGTCAAAACCCATTGCCATTGCATTGACGGTAAAGTCGCGGCGGCAAAGGTCGTCCTTGATATTGCGCGAGAACTCTACTTTATCGGGGTGGCGCCCGTCGGTGTAGGTCGTTTCGGTGCGATAGGTGGTTATCTCGGCGGTGACACCGTCATATAAAACGGTAACAGTGCCGTGCTTCAGCCCTGTGGGAATAACTCTGTCGGATGCAAAAGCCGCCATGGTTTCTTCAGGCAAAGCGCTTGTGGTTATGTCATAGTCATCAGGTTTTTTCCCAAGCAGGAAGTCACGCACGCATCCGCCGACAAGATACGCTTCGTATCCATTATCGCCAAACTTGCGAAGCATATATTCAATTTGTGACGGTATATGCATATGTGACCTCCTTTGTTGTGGTAAACTAATTATAGCATAAGCATGAGGAAATTTCAACGTGTGAAGAATCTGAACCCAATGCGTGCGATTATTGGGGGAATCGTAACCCCAACGTCTTGCTATGATGGGAAATCCGAACCCAATGCGTGCGATTATTAGGGGAATCGTAACCCCAACGTCTTGCTACGCAAGCCGTAATCCCTCGCTTCGCGATGGAATGGGCTTCTTCATAAGCCCATACATGTCACCAAAAAATAAAGAGCATCGCGTTGCGATGCTCTTTATTTTTTGGTGACCCGTGGGGGAATCGAACCCCCGTTACCGCCGTGAAAGGGCGGTGTCTTGACCGCTTGACCAACGGGCCGCTATGGTAGCGGAAGTTGGACTTGAACCCACGACCTATCGGGTATGAACCGATTGCTCTAGCCAGCTGAGCTATTCCGCCATATCGATGCCGTGGCACCAACGAGGATTAGTATAGCACAGTCACTGGCGCTTGTCAATACTTTTTTGAAAAAAATTTGCAAAAAAAGAGGAACATTTCGTTCCTCTTTTTTTAACTTAAATCTTGCCTTCAATAACATCTACGCCGCGTTTAAATACCGACCAGTCATCGGTTGCACGGAGAGTTTCCATACGGAATGCGCAAGGCCACATAACAAGCCACTCGGAAGGATTGAAAGGAGGAAGTGTGGGACGTCCCCAACGTGTCTGGAACACAGCCTCATCCTGCGAGCCAGCGGGACGAACCTTACCTCTGATACAGAGAGTACCGTCGGAAATAAGCTGGGATGCAGCACACCAAAGTGCAGTACCTCTCTCCTGCCACTGCTTCTTTCCGGTGATTTCATAAAGCTTAAGGAAGCCCTTTACGTCACGCAGACAGTACTGGTCAACTGCGTTGTGACCGGTGGAAACCGCGGTGATGCCGAGAGTGTCGTACTTAATCTTTGCAAGTGTAGTTTCAGCAGGATATTTTGCAGTATAGTGCATCATCCATGTGCTGATGTACCACGCAACGTCCTCTGCCGCGGTAACATACTTTTCATCCTTGGTTACATCGTAGAGTGCAAGTGCGGCTTCGAGAAGCGGGCTGGAGGACTCTTTATCAATGCAGTATGTATCAAGTGCGCCTGCGGTGGTAAAGCCGTTGTCAGAAAGCTCCTTATAGTAGCAATCAAATGCCTTAATTGCGGATGTGCGATACTTTTCATCGCCGGTACGCTTGTATGCTTCAAGAACTGCAGGGATAAGAAATGCGCCGATAGTACCGTTCTGCTGACGAACGCTGCCGTCCTTGTTCCAACTCTTTGCAAACTCGCCGCTTTCAAGCTGGTGATTAACAACAAAGTTTACCATACCCATTGCATAGTCGATGTATTCGGGGCGAGGAGTGCCGCACTTTTCCATAAGATCGGCAGCGAGGAAATACTGAACCGCGCCCTGACCGAGGTTACATGCGTCAACGGGGATATCTCTTGTCTGGTCAACAGGTGCGCCGTCAAACTTAATCTGCACAAGACCTTCAACGCCCTCAAGCTTTGTATATTTGGGCCATGCGTCAAGGCACATTGCTGCCTTGTTGTATGCGTCCTCGTCACCTGTACGGAGATATTCGTAAAGAAGTGTATTGGATGCTGATGCGCTCTGACCTACCCAACCAAGCTCGTACTTAATCTGGTCGCGCTTTGCATAAAAGCAGGTGGAATTATACCACTGAAGTCCGCGGTTAAACGCAACAAAGCCGTCCTTTTCCTTCGTCCAAAGCGACTTCATAAACGCGATGCTGTAACGCCACATATCTTCGGGCTGCATAGGTGCAGGAAGTTCGTGTCCGTAGAATCTCCATGCAAAATCGAGAAGTGTGCGTACCTGATGACGTTCAAGTTCTACGGGACAAGCAAAAATAATGCCCTCGAAAGTATCGCGAGGCTCCATTGTGCCCATGTAAGCTTCTTTCCACTCGTGTCTGCCGAGCATCTTCGGGCCTGCCTGCTCGGGCCATACAAGCGCGTGACGCTCCATACCGCTTTCCACCTTGTAAAGCGAGCAGGAAGGAGTATCGTCCTGCACTGCCATAAGAGCAACTGCAAAAGAGTTCTCCATTTCGGTATATGTACACGCGGGAATCATAACTCTGTGCCACTCGTAAGTCCAAGGAGTTCCCTCAAATCTGTCGCCTACGTACTCCTCACTGTCGCCCCAGCCGTTGCCGTTATAGTTAACAGCGGGAACCATAGTATATTTGGGCGCGCTTGCGGTATCAAACTCCATGCGCATATTATCGGTGGGAGCGGAGAGTTTTCTTGTCCACTTCCATGCACCGTCCTCGATTTTTTCAAAAGTATCGGTTGCACCGTCTGCCATGGGAACGGTAAGAAGCACTACGCTGCCGTTTGTAAGTTCGTATGCGTTGTTATTTTGCTTAAATTCAAAGTTTTTCATTACTTCACCCCAAAATAGCAATATTTTTACAATTACATTTTACAGTATTTAAAATCTCATTGCAAGGAATTTTACAAAATACAGTACAAAGTTTATTTTGAATTTGAAATATTTTGGGAGAAAAACCTCGCAGGGCAACCCCTGCGAGGTTTTGTTTATTTCACTATTCTTTTCAAAAATATCAGTGCATCAATCAAATCCACAGTATCATTGCCGTTTATATCCGCTTCAATATCGGTGTTGTTAACAACTGCTTTTATAACAACTAACACATCTGCTATATTGAAAATGTCGTCACCGTTTTGGTCAAGCGCGGTGTTGTTGTTGATATGCACTTTCAGTGCCGAGGTTTCGGTGACTATCTCGCCTGCGATAATATCCGTTTCGGTTATCTTCGCCATCATAATCTTGCCGTGCTCTTTGCGACCGCAGTCGTAAGTGATGTAGATGTTGCCCTCGGCATCCTCTACCGCATCGGGGTAAGAGGTGCCGCTTCGCTCATCAATTACAAGCTTGTGACTCCATGTTACACCGTCATCTGTAGAAATTGCCGCAGTCATATGTGAGCGCGAGGTTCCGTCGTTTGGCGGGTCATTGTATACAAGAAGCTGATTGCCTGAGGAAAGCCTTGTGATGTAGAAACGTGATACAACGTTTGTAATATCCGCATCAACGGCACCTGTCCATGTTGCGCCACCGTCTGCGGAATAGCTTTCTTCGATTCCAAGACCTGTACGGATAAGCATGCGGAGCGAGCCGTCGGTCTGCTCGATTATCATGTTTTCGTCACAATTTCGGCTGCCTTCATAGCTTGGCACACTGCCGAGGTATTCCCATGTCATGCCTTTATCTTTTGAGATGTATGCATTGGAGTTCGTCTCCTTTGCCATCTCTTCTACTGTGTTTTCATATGCCCAGATTGCCGTAGGCATCAGCCAGTCGCCGTTTGAAATCACAAGCGGGTCATTCATTGCGATGCCGTTTGCAACGCGCACGGGAGTGCTCCATGTGGGATTTTCACTTTCGGGATTGTCGGTATACATCATCCATGTGCCGTACACACCGTCCTTATGAAAACGGCTCTGCGACCAGAACATCCACATGCGACCGTCCGGGTCTACCCAGAGATTGGGGTCAAAAACTCGCACGGGGTACTCGTGGTCTATAGCAATTACGGGACCTGTCCATGTTTTGCCGTCATCATCGCTTGTATAGAGAAGTGCAAAATTGTATGCTCCCTCTCCTTCACCGCCTGCATACCAGGTTGCCCAAAGTCTTCCGCTTTTCGGGTCCCTTGTAATACTCGGAATACCCTGCCAAAGGCGGTTGCCATCTATATATTCACCCTCTGTAGGATTGTAAATGATTGTAGGTGGAGTCATCGAAAGTCCACTTACAACATAGTTTTCATCAACCTCTGCTACAATGATACCCCATCTGCCAATTGTAATGCTTTCGCCGTTCTGTACCTCTTTTCCCATCAGTACGAGTGCTTCAGATATAGATGTTGCAAGAATTTTTGCATCAATTGCCGCTACCGTTTCAAAACCGTTTTCCGTGAGTTCCGGCACAACCGAAGTGGATTTTCCTTCAACGGGAGTTATTATATATACCCATCCGTCCGCAGTAACAGAGAATGTTCCGCCCTCGGCAATGCTACCGGCGATATAACTTTTACCAATAAGATATTCAGGTACGGTTTCTGCAAAAAGATGAGTTGTACGGTCGGTAAAAATCTGCTCGCCTGCAGCAATGGTTCCGTAAGTTTCATAAATGGGCATAACGGTTGCAAGAGCGTTAAGTTCAAACTCTTCTTCGCCCTCGTTTGCAAGCAGTACCCCCCAATAGCTATAGGAAATCGTGTCGCCTGCCTTAACTTCCTTTGCCATTACGGCAACCTCATACTTGTGTGCAGACCAAAGAATACCGGCACCGAGCGTAGCAACCTTTGCAAAGCCATCGGAGGTGAGAGCCGCCTCTTGCGAGTTGCTTGTTCCGTCAACCTGCGTAAGAACATATACATAGCCATCACTTGTAACAGTTGCAAGTATATCCGATGTTATGCCGGTTTGAAGATAACTGTGTCCTGCAAGGCAGTTCGGGATGTTACCAAACGCATAGCTGCGGTTTGAGAAGATTGTGTTTTCTTTTGCAACGGTAGAAAAACTTCCGTTTGATGAGGCTACAGATGCAAGCTCATTTACCACAAAATCAGCAACAAGTAAGCCCCATTTACTAAATGAAACGCTGTCGCCTGCCTTGACTTCCTTTGCCATCACGGCAGCCTCGTATTTGTGAGCCGACCAAAGCGTGGCGGCAGGTATGGTGTCTATTTTTGCAAAGCCGTCAGCGACGAGCGCCGCCTCCTGTGAATCTGTAACGCCGTCAACCTGCGTGATAACATATACATAGCCGTCTGTCTCTACGGTTGCAGAAACAGAGTCTGCAATTTTTGTCTGTACATAGGGCTTGCCTACAAGGTATGATGGCAAGCTTTCGCCAAACGTATATGTGCGGTTGGAGAAAATAGCATCACCTGCGTCTATTGTATGAAAACTGCCGCTTGTGGTGGTTACGCTTGCAAGAGTGCCGAGTGTTACCTCGGTATCCTCTGCGCTTGCAAAAAGAGTCGCCATAGAAAAAAGTATTGCCGCCGCAAGAACAATGGAAAGGAATTTTTTCATTTTAGTTCTCCTTTTTATGAATTTTTCTGTATTCGGTTGGCGTGGTTTTCTCCAGTTTTGTAAAATTTTCGGCAAAATATGCCGCAGTGCAAAAGCCGCATTTCTGTGCTATGGAATGTATAGTTTCGCCCGTATTTATAAGCATTTGCTTTGCCTTAGTTATACGAAGAGAATTGCAATACTCGGTAACTGTAATGCCTGTCGCCGCCTTAAACATGTGGCAGAGATAGTACACACTTATATTCAAGCTTTCCGCAAGGTCGGAAACTAGAAAATCCTCGGCTATATGCTCGTCGATATATTTTTTGATAGCGTCAATTATCGGGTTTGAATTTGCGGGCTGCTTCGGTGCCATGCGGATAATGGCAATTATCTGTGCAAGAAGCTCTCTATCGGTGCCGTCCCCATCCTCAAAGTGCTTGATAAGCGTTTCTACCTTTTTGGAATCAATATCGTAAATGCTTGTGCAGTTGAACGGGAAAAGCTCAAAAATTTCCTCGGCGATGTTACCGCCCTGCGCGATAAGTTTTTCGGCAAGCTCGCTGTTGGTCAGTTCCTTCTTTTTAAATGGGTTTTCGTCAGTATCAGCAAGCTTACCAAGCTTTGAAGCCACGCGTTTAAGATAACTGTTTTCATTTTTAAGACTGCCGTTTATTATGTCTTCTTCAGTTATCTTTGCCACAAGAATTTCTCTTGCCGCCAGATATGCTTCTTCAAGCGAACGTCTGTTGCCTCTTTCGCGGTCATAGGTTATATAGATGTATCCGTCATCGCTTTCGGTAGCATCGGGATACGAAACTCCGATTCTTTCGTCAAGCATCAACGAATAGGGGAAAGTCTTGCCGTCATCTTCGGAAAGAAGTGCAGTAAGGTTGTTTCTGCCCGTGAATTTTATATGATTTATAAGCAGAATTCTGCCCGATTTCAGTCTGCCAATGAAGAATCTTGAGCAAGGTCCGCCAAAACCGCTATCCTCGCCGCGACTCCATGTAACACCACGGTCATACGAGTGCGAAACAGCTATTCCGTATCTTGTGCGGACATACATGGCAAGCACACCGTTTTTAAGTTCTACCACCATATGCTCGTCACAACGGCGTTCTTTTACCGCCGACCCACCAAGTTTAACAAATGTTTTTCCATTGTCAGACGTTTTGTATACATAAGACTTCGGCTCATCATCCTCGCGCAGTCCGGCCGCTCGCAGTTTTTCGTGAACCTCACTCGGCCATATTGCAATGGGAAATAGCCATTCACCGCTTGAAAGAACTGTCGGCTTGTTCATCATGATTCCTCTGCCGATATAGAACTCCTCACCCCATGTGATTATATCCGCGTCCGGATTGTCGCATATCATGCCCCACACTTCTTCGCCCGGCATTACGTTCCACACAAACCAAAGCCGTCCCAGCGGGTCTATCCAAAGCACAGGGTCAAAGCAACGGAATTTTCCCAGCTTTTCTATAACAGCTATAAGCTCGCCATAGTCTTTTTCGTCATCACTTTTATAAAGCAAAACATAGTTGCCATAGGTTTCAGTTGCGCCGCCCGAATAAAAGGTGACAAAGGTTCTGCCGCCTTTTGTATGCTCAATTCCCGGTATGCCCTGCCAAACTCTGTGACACTCCGAAAATCTTTCCAGTTCTTTTTCATCGGTAATAAGCATAAGTTACACCCCTCTTTTTAAATTTAGTGTAACAATTCTTTTTCAATTTAACAATAACAGAATTGTTAAAAATCTTTTTATGAAATATTTTTGAATTGTATAAGAATTTTTCTTTTTTCTGCCCTTTTTGCTAAAAAGTATGGTACAATATAATTGTTAATAAATACCCCAAGGAGCGTAGCATGAACATTTTATTCTTTCTCCGCCCCAAAAGCGGAGTTACATATCTCACTCTCGGAAATTCACTCAGACAAGGGCTTGAAAAAATGCGCAACAGCGGCTACACCGAAATTCCCGTAGTTGATAAAGATGGGACATACATCGGCACCGTAAGTCAAGGTGATTTTCTCTGGAAGATACTTGACGAGGGTATCACCGACATACAAAAAGCAGAACATATTTCAATAAACAGCCTTGTTTCAAAAAGGAACGCAGCCGTTCGCATAAGCACCACAATGGAGGATCTCTTATCAAAAGCTATCGACCAGAATTTTGTCCCCGTTGTTGACGACTTTGACTCTTTTGTGGGAATTGTCACAAGAAAAGCAATCATCAAATACTTCGCCGATAAAAAGGCGTAAAAAATGACTCCTTTCGGAGTCATTTTTTATTTACTTAATAATGCTTCAACCTCTTCAAGCGTTGGCAACGACGGAATTGCGCCCATGCGCGAAACGGTAACTGCCGCGGTGTGATTTGCAAACTCAAGTGCTTCCTCTACGCTTGCGCCATTACAAACAGAGTAGCAAAATCCGCCGATAAACGAGTCGCCGGCACCGGTTGTGTCAACAGGTGCAACATCTTTGACTGCAGGCGAATAAAACTCACCGCTTTTACCGTAACAATACGCACCTTTAGCACCGAGAGTTATTACAACATTGTTTACACCGCGCGCAACAATGCTACTTGCCGCCTTCTTCGCATCTTCCAGATTCGCGACAGTAACACCTGTCATGCTTTCTGTTTCGGTTTCATTGGGAGAAAGATAGGTTATGCAAGAAAGCAATGTATCTGATATGGGAGCATAAGGCGCAGTATTCAAAAATACGGGAACGCCGCATTTGCGTGCATATTTAGCAACCGCTTCATTTATCTCCATTGGAATTTCAAGCTGCAAAACCACCATATCATATTCCGAAATCCCAGTTTCAAGGAACTCAACATCGGAAGGTTTTATTGCGCCGTTTGCACCCGCATACACGATTATACGGTTCTTTGCACTGTGAAGAACTATCACTGCACAACCTGTTGGCATACTTTCTTTGACCGCTATTTTGTTTGTGTCAATCCCTTCGCGGCAAAGCAGTTCTCTCATTTCGCATCCGTCAGTATCGTCACCAACTGCGCCAACCATGGTGACATCAGCACCAAGCCTTGCAAGCTGAACCGCTTGATTTGCGCCCTTGCCACCTGCTGCTTTTCTGAAGCCGTTGCCCGAAACGGTTTCACCTTCTTTGGGAAAAACATCTGTTGATATTATCAAATCAACGTTAATACTACCAACTACCAGTATTTTAGGCCTTCTTTTCATATCACTTTCCCTCCTTCATACTCCTATTATATATTATTTTACAGTATCATGGAAACTATTGCAATAAAAAATCTCCGCCGAAGCGGAGATTTTTTGTTTGTGATTTTATCCAACGATACCCGAACGCTCGATACCTTGTACAAGGAACTTCTGGCAGAACAGATAGAGAACAACAAGCGGGAGAATAATCATAATACCGCAAGTGTTGTTAATCGCGGATGTGTAAAGCTGCATACCGGCATGGTCGATGTTGAGCGAAGAAGGTACGCCAACGATGTTGGGCATAAGTATAGTAGAATTATTGCCCTGCATGAACATTTCGGTATAGAAGTTATCAGTCCACTGCCATGCGAATGCAAACAGGAAGATTGTAATCATCATGGGGATTGAAAGCGGAATGATAATCTGAAGGAATGTGCGGAATACACCTGAACCGTCGATGTAAGCACTTTCTTCAAGTTCGTCCGGAACGCCTTTAAAGAACTGACGCATCATAAAGATGTAAAGACCGTTCTTAAATGCAAGACCCGTAATCGAAAGGATTATCATAGGCCAGAATGTACCGGTGAGCTGAAGTGAGTTGCCGCTAATTGCATCAATTATACCCGTGTATCCGATAGGCTCAAGGAGTCCAAAGAGCTTGAATAAGTCAAAGTATCTGAATTCCATGAACATCGAAAGGTATACTGTACCGTGAGGTACTACCATCGTGAGAATAACAGCAGCCATAACGAGACTGTTGCCCTTGAACTTGAACTTCGAGAGACCGTAACCTACAAGGCAGGATACAAATGTCTGAAGTATCGCAGATGAAAGCGAAAGGAACAAGGTATTGAAGAATGCTTCAACATATTCATTTTCAAGGAATATGTACTTGTACTGGTCAAACGACGGATACTTTGGGATAAGCATTACCGTTACGTCGATAAAGTCATCGGGGCTCATAAATGAAGCCGCAATCTTGGTGAAGAAAGGATAAAGAACAATGTAGGAAACGCCAAGAAGAATGATAAAACGGAAAAGATACCAAACAACATTGGTATAGAACGCCATGTTACCAAACTTCGCTTTGAGTCTTTCCTTAAGAGGAGTACGTTCAAATTCAACACGAATCTTATTCTTTGTTTCCTTTTTAATAGTAGGCTGTGAATTCATTATTTTACTCCTCCTTCCTTAATCTTTCCTCTGGTAGAATACGAATGCCGACATGATACCTGCAACTGCCGCAAGGATAAGGATAACTACAAGGAAGTACATCCAAGCCATCGCAGAACTGAGTTCACGTCCGCCGGGACGGCCGTAAACTTCGTCGATAAGTACCATTACCGCATTGGATTCAGAGGTGAATGCGTCGATAATTGTATAGATAGCGTTTACCAGAATCATAGGAGAAATCATCGGGAACGTGATCTTCCAGAAGGTTTCCCATGTGGTTGCGCCGTCCATACGGCAGGACTCGTAAATAGCGGGAGAAATAGACTGAAGACCTGCAAGGAAGATAAGAATCTGTACACCGGAACGGTTTACGATATCGGAGATACCGTCAACCGCACTTGCAACGTATTCTACAAGTCCGGTACCAACCTTCATGTTGGCAAACAGTGCTTCAAGGTCAATTGCCGCAGAGAGCTGCGCCGCAGTGCTCTGACCCGTACCGGTATCGATACTGTCGGAGGTGTCCATAAACTCCATAAGGTTATTGGACGCGTCAATAGCTTCGATAAGACCGGTGGAAAGGATAACGGGAACGAAAAGGATTGCACGGAAAGCCGCACGGCCCGCAATTTTATCGTTGAGAAGTACCGCGATAAAGAGTGAGAATACTACTATCGAAGGAACCTCCAAGATAAGCTGCTCAATACCCGAAATCAGGGTTCTTACATAGTCCGCATCCTCAAACAGCGCCTTTTGGTAGTTCTCAAAGCCGACAAATTCAAGCGCGTAACCGCCGCTGCCGCCGAGAGGATTGATGATTGTGGAAATCTCATTGAAACTGAACTTAATCGAGTCAACAATGATGGGCAAATAAATCAGAATAAATCCGATTACAAAAGGTGCAACAAACACCCAACCCGCTTTAGCCTTACGCTTATCAAGCGAAGCCGCGCGTCTTTTCTTAGGAGCGGGAGAAGAGACGCTTGTAGTATTAATGTTATTCATCTATTCTTCCCTCCTTACTTAATTACCACATAGCCGTAGCCGTCAACAGTGTATGTTGTACCGTCTACAACGGTGGTGATTGCAAAATCGTTATAGTTGAGAATAAAGGAAGTGCCGTTATCGTATGTAACAAGTACGATCTGATTGTCATCGGAGGTGTACTTGGTGTACTGATACTCATCGGTAACTTCTTCTGTCTCGGTTTCGGGAGCCTCATATCCCGAAATGTCGATTGTCTGACCTGCGCCAATCGCGCCAGCCTCATACTGCTCACGGAGACCGGCAATTACTGCCTTTCTTGCTTCTTCATCAGCCGCGGCTGCCGCTTCTGCTGCCTTTTCCTCTGCTGCTGCAGCATCGTCTGCTGCTTCTGCCAAGGAAGGAACGCGCTCGCCGATAAGGAACTCGTGGCCAACTATGAGAGAGGTCTGGAGCTCTGCAAGAGCACCGTTTAAGTCATTGTAATACTTTGCAAGTTCGGAGCCGTCTACCTTGCCCTCGTCATCCTTTGCCCAAATCTCATATCTTACCGAATAATACTTACTGAGGTCATAGTCCTCTTTAAGAAGCTCGGTGTTGTCATAAGAAAGGATAAAGTAGAGTCCGGCGCCGTTTTCAATAGCACGGAGAATCTCATATTCAACGTCACCTGCCATGTTGATAGGAGTACCTGCAAACTCAACAGAGCCGTGAAGTACAACGCCCATGAAAGGAACGGATGCGCTTGCATAGAGTGAACGGCTACTCTGGAGAGATACGTTGAGCATCTTGTCAACATACTTCCATGTGTAAACATTACCCTGTTCGCTCATTACATTTGCCAAATCCGCATCGACGGTTTCGAGGAAATCAACGGTAAGATTCTTTGCATCGTTACGGTTGTACGGATCGTCCTCATCGAAGTCGGAGTTGAGCGCACTACCGATGGTAGAAAGCGAAATGCTGTCATTGCCATAGGTAAGATACTTGGGTGCAAACTTTTCATAGAAGGTCTGGTAAGCCGAGGGGGATACGCAGAGTGTGAAGTAAGAAACAAACTCCTGAAGAGATGCATCATACTCACGAAGGCTTGAATAACGGTTGTCAATAGTCTTAAGAATATCTCTGTCAAACTTGAGACCGTCGAAATTCTTATGATTGTTTACATATGCAAAGTCAAAATCGGGGTAAACGCCAAAGTCTTTTTCAGCAGCGTAATTAAGAAGTGCTGCGTAGCCATCAACGCCGCCTACTGCCTTTTCCCACTTAAGTTTGTAAGGAATCGTAGCGTACATACCGCCGTTTGCATAACCGGTAAGCTTGAAGTTTACGTTGGTGATGCCTGCTGCTGCAAGCTCGTCATACATAGTCTTAATATCCTCAAAGGATGTAATTGACTTGCTTACGGTTGTAGGTACGGAGAGTACCTTTTCAACAGTCTGTGTAGCACCGAAAGTTTCGATGTAAAGCGGAATGTTGTCCTTAACATCAGCATCGGTAAGAGGAGTGAGAACGCCGGTCTCGGTGAGGTAGTCGCGGTAAGCAACTGCCATGCCCATCCAAGTGGTTTCGTAGTAGTCCTCAACACCGTTTGCTGCAGCCATCTCGTCATCGAGAAGCATGTAGTACTTGAGTGTGTAGTTACCTACATACTTACGGTCAGAAACTACTTCAATCTTGCTTGTACCGCCTACAGAAAGCGATTCAAGCGAGTAGGAGTCTTTAGGTCTCGGATTGAAAGAAATCTGAACTGCATTGTACTGGTGGAGCTGGTTTTCATGCTTTGCAGTAATCTTGGAAAGTGCGTCACCTTCCTTGATGATTGCAAAGAAGCCGCGGTTTTCGGTATAGCTGTCAACCTGCTTTTTAACTTCTTTCTGCTTTTCAACAAGCTCGGTTACAACCTCGCCGGTTTCCTCATCAACGATTTCGTTACCTTCCTCGTCCTTGAGGGCTACTTCCTCATAGTAAGTTTCGGTAACCATTTCGTATACACCGCGTTCTACGGTTTCACGCTGACCGAATACGGGCATACGCATTACGTCCTGGTTTGCGGAACCTTCAAGAGTCTGATAAGCAAAGTCCATACCGTATACGGTACCGGCAATGGAGGTGTTTTTACTTGTGAAGTCGCCGAAATCCATCAAAGCGCCGCTACCGTCAGGAACAAAGGTATAACCTTCGTTATTGTAGTTACCTGCACCCATGTAAGGAAGCATGGTAATGCTTTCAAGCTTGTAAAGTGTTTCGTCAAAACGGATACCGTTTGCAGGGAGAGTTGCCTCAAGACCGTCCTCGGTAAGAGTATACTCAATTGCAAGACGGAATACGGGAGTGCTGAGTGTCTGGTCTACATACTGGGTAAGAGTATGGTCATATTCCATTTCATCGTAAGAATAGTCGGGGGCGTACTCTTTGATGTAGCCTTCAAGAACTCTGAACTCACGGGTAACCGTGTCGGTAAGTGCATAAACTGCCATACCGGTCTTGGTTACGGGGTAAAGGCTGTGCATTCTCTTAATAACCGCTTCACTCTTTGTGGTGTCGTTAGGGTCCTGAAGCGCATAGAATGCGGAAAGCTGCTTATGAGCAAAGTTTGCATAAGGATCTTCAAGGTCAAACTTGCTCAGAATCTGACTTTCAAGTCTGCTCTTTTCGATAAGACGGGGAACGAGGTAATTGGAGTCTGCACGGCCGATTGTGTATTCAACACGAACACCGTTCTTGATAGGCTCAATAACTACCTGATTGTTCTTAACCGCGTCGGTGTATGAGTTATACTCTTTAGCAACACCGTTATCAATATAGCTTATAATAATTTGAGAAAGAAGCTTCTCTTTGGTGGAGTTTGTACCCTTGGATTTTGCAATATCAAAGGGGTTTGAGAAGAGTGTCTGACCGGTTGCATCATGCACTACTGCGATTTCTGCAGTTACGGGATGCACATAAAGCTTGTAGCCGTGCATCTCGAGCATGAGGTTCATGGTCGCAATCTTCTCTTCAGGTGTGTCATATGCGGTTGTAATGTATTCATCTACCGCAGTTTCCTCTGCTGCAAACACAGCAGTACTCATGCTGAACACCATGGTCGCACAAAGCAGGAGTGCGAATATTAACGATATTATCTTTTTCATATTAAAATCAACACTCCTTTCTTACATTCTGTATTGCAACTCAACTATGATGTTGGTTACAAAGGATACCATGTTGCTGATAAGGCTGGTAAAGAGAATACCGATAAACATTACAATAGCCATGCCGAGGATGGTGGCAATAGTCATAATAATATTCTTGCCCATGGTATAGTCGTGTGTGGTCTGTGCGCCAAAGAAAATAAGGATAAACGTCCAGATATAACCAATTGATACAAGCAGGTTGATGATGCCTGTTTCCTCTGCAAGAACAATGTTCGAGAAGAGGGTTGAGGGGATAAGAGTAAGCACGAGCGGGAAAAGTGCGTAGCAGGTTGCTACATACACATCCTTGAGGCTGCCTTCGCCCTCAAACAGAGTAGTAAGGCACCAGTTAGCAACTACCCAAAGTGCAAGGGGAAGAAGAACCGAGCCTGCCTGAGCAAAAATGGTTGAATACTGGTTGGTCGGGTTTACGATGTAACCGCGGCCGATAGAGTTGTAATAGAATGCAAGGATCGTGATACCGAGGATAGTAGTAGCTGCACGAACCGAGCCGCGCTTTTCATGCTTCAAATCCCAGAAACCGTCAAACGGATGGAAGATAAGGTGGAAAGCATAGAGAAGCTCTTCCCAATATGTCTTTCTGCCAACCTTGAGGGCTGTATCCTTGTTCTTCTTCTTATAATACTTGGAGAATCTGCCCCAAAGAAGAACAAATGCAATAATAACAATCGGAATTACGATGAAGTAGTCCTCAATCCACTGTTTACGAACTTCCTTGAACGCGGTGGAATAGTTTGCAGTATCGTATGCTGCCTTATAATACTCCATTGCTTCCTCATATTCACCGGCGTTGTAGTGCGAACGACCGATACCGATGTATGCAAGGTCAAAGTTGGAGTTTCTCATGAGAACGTCTTCCCACTGCTCGATAGCTTCGTCAAACTTACGGTCATTCTCAAGTGCGAGAGCCCCGATAAGTCTGTCGCCGTATTCGGTACGCTTATAAACAGTGAAGAGATTATCGCTCTTGTCAAGAAGGAGCAAGTAGTACTCGTAAACGGGAACCTCGACGGTTTCGTTACCAATCATAACCGTTTCGGTTTCATCGGTAACCACCTTCTGATAAGTAATAGCCTCAACACTTGTAAGGTTACCGAGCTGACCGCCCTTGTCACCGAAAACGAAGAGGAGGTTACCGTTGTCATCATAGGTGTAAACCTTCTGACGCTTTTCGTCGATAATCGACCATGTAAGCTCGGGACCTACGGCAACGTCGATGATTCTCGAAAGGTTTTCGCGAGTTACGTTTACTTCACCCGAGGGGGAGAAGTAGCCGAGACGGTTCATGATTTCGTCGCCCGCTGCGTTAAGTTTTCTTACGGGAGAATACTTATCCGACTTTGAGCGGAGCTGTGCATACTGATTTGCCGCTGCAATGTTATCGGAAGTTACATAGATAAATCCGTCATCGTCAACAGTGATGTTGTTGTACTCTGTAGGGATGTTCTGTGCAGAATTCTTCTTCTGCTCCTCGGTCTGGAAAGCTCTCCAGATGATATCCCAAGCATCGTATGTAACTGCCTGCGCACCGATAAAGCCGGTGAACTGACCGTCACTTGTAAGTACGATAACGCCCTGATAGTTTGTAGCAGAAATTACGAAAATTCTGTCGTACTGGTCAACCGCAACTGCTACGGGCTTGTAAATCGAGGATTCACCAAACAAAGCACTTGTAGGTCTACCCAAAATTCTAACGAAATTACCTTCACGGTCGAAAAGCACGAGGCGGTTTGCGTCGGTATCGCAAACATAAATGTACTTATCGTTTACGAAAATACCCTGAGGATTGGAAAATCCGTCCGGAACGCCGTGACCGTTGATAAAGTCGGAAATTATAAACTTTACCGAGTAGTTCTGGTCGAGAACTACTACACGGTTGTTACCCATGTCAACGATATAAACGTTACCGTCATTGTCAACACAGATATCGCGGGGGTCCTTGAGTGCAACATCAAGTCCCATATACGCGGAGTCTACGTTGGTTACGGGAGAATACACCGTAGGCGACTGACGGGGAGTACCGTCTTTTGCATAGGTATAAGTGGTATACGGCTCAATTGCGCCTGCAAGAGGAGTGAGCGCCATAATAAGCGCCAATGACAGAAGGAGTATTCTTGTTAAATTCTTCATAATATCTCCTCCTTAATCCTTCATACCACTCGAGCCCATGGTCTCGATGACATTACTCTGACAAATTACGAATACGGTGATAGGAACTATCATCATAACTACGGTTGCGGCTGCGCCTACACCTGCACGCGCGATACCGCCGGTTACAATCTGGTTGATTGCATAGTTGAAAGACTTGAGCTGCTCGGAATAGATGTAAATTGAGCTACCCGAGTTCCAAAGTCCCTTGAAAGACTCAATCATAAGGGTGAGCCACGCAGGCTTAACCATCGGCATTGCGATAACCCAGAAGGTCTTGAACTCGCTTGCGCCGTCAAGTCTTGCACTCTCAAGAACTTCGTTTGATACGCCTGTTTCCATGAACTGCTTCATGAGGTAAAGACCCATTGAAGTACAGAATGCGGGAATGATGATTGAGAAATATGTATCAAGCCACTGAAGTGTACTCATGGTAAGGAAGTTTGCAATAGCTGTAACCGTCTGGTGGAACATAAGAGATGTTACAACCAGTTTGAAGAAGAACTTTCTTCCGGGGAACTTAAGCTTTGCAAGTGAGTATGCTGCCATAGAAGAAAGCAGCAAGTTACCAAACGTACCGGTAACCGAAATGAATACGGTGTTAAAGATGTATCTTGAGAAAGGTACATAGTTTTCACTCATAAGGGTGAACAGGTCTCCGAAGTTTGAAAGCGTGGGGCTTTCAACATAGAATCTCGGAGGGAACATCCAAAGCTCGTCAAGCGGCTTCAGCGACTGTGCAATTACATAGTACATAGGAAGGAACATGAACGCTCCCATAAGTACAAGGAAAAGATTAATGCCGAAGTCTCCGCCTGCGCTACGGCTGAGGACAACTTTATGTTTACGAGTTCTTAATTTCTTAGCCATATTACTGTCCTATCTTCGATAATCCTTTCTTTATTAATGTGTTTGCGGTAATCATTACAACGAAGAGTATAACCGCGATTGCAGATGCATAACCCATTTCATAGCGCTGATGTCCGTAGTCATCAAGGTGATGCATGATAGTGTGCGCTGCGTAGTCAACCGAGGGGAAGCCACAGAGAGCGGTAACGATTGCACCGAAACCGAAGGACTGGGTGATGGAGAGCACCGCACCGAACATAAGCTGAGGACGCATGTAAGGAAGGGTGATATACCAGAATTCCTGCCAACGGTTCTTAACGCCGTCAACCGCGCCTGCTTCATAGAGATGACGCGGAACGTTCTGAAGACCTGCGATGAACGAAAGGAACGCAGTACCGAGCGATGTCCAAAGAGCAACTACGATACAAAGTCCCATTACATAGTCCGCATCCTGGAACCAGAGAATTGCGTCATCAATAAGACCGAGGTTGAGAAGTGTACCGTTTACCCAACCGTAAGAGTCAGAGCTGAAAAGTGTCTGCCATACGAGGTAAACCGAGCCGGAAATTGAAGGTGCATAGAAGATGAGGGTTACTACCGAACGAAGCTTTGGACCAAGTTCGTTGATGAACCACGCGATAAGCAACGACAGAATGTAGGAAACGGGTCCGGTAATGCACGCAAAGATGAGCGTGTTCTGTGCTGCAAGAATAAATACATCGTCGTCAAGGAAAAGTCTGATGTAGTTATCAAGACCAAGGAAATTAGGCATTTCCAAGAGGTTAAAGTCAGTAAAGCTGAGAGCAATCGACAAAAAGACGGGCCATACAGTGAAGATGAAGAAAAGAAGCATAAACGGAGCAAGCATTATGTATGCTGTCTTATTTTTCTTCATTTCTTTTATCGTCCACTGGAACTTACTCATGTCTTTTTTCGAAGCAGGCTTTGCTTTTGCCGCAGTGTTTGACATGATTTTCTCTCCTTTAATTATATATTAGGTAAATCTGCAAGCCTACGCTCACTTATCTGCCGTTTTCAGCAAGCCATGCTTTCATAGCCGCTTCAACTTCGGGGGAGTTTTCCATTCGCTTACCGTTTTCAAGTACGGGAAGGTCGAACTCCTCACGTTTTCTTGTGATTTCCTTATTGATTGTATTTACATAACCCTGAAGTTCAACAACGGGGTCCTGTCCTTCGTTTACAACAGAAAGGAGTGCGAAGTTAAGGTAACGCGCAAAGATGTAAGCGCCGGGGAAGTTTGTAACAGCGGAGAGATTGTCGAACTGCGCAAGCAGAGCGGCTTTCTCGCTTGTAGTCCAAGGCATTGAAGCAATTGCTTCTCTGTTTGCGGTGTTGTACTTTGCAGCCTGACCGATTGTTGTTACAAGGTCGCTACCGTACTTACCCTGTGCATCAGAGCCGCAGTACCACTTCATAAAGTCCCAAGTCGCCTCAGGATTTTCAGTACCGTGAAGCATGATTGTTGCAGCAACGGTATTGAACGCCTCGTTGTGAAGTTCCTCTACACCGTCACCGTCTGCATCGCGGTAGATACCGGGCAGCGGATGCATTTCCCAAAGACCGCTGATTTCAGTTGCGAATACTGTGAGCTGGTTGTAAGTGGTGGAGTAATCCGCAATGAGAATCGGCATTTCACCGGTTCTGAAACGGTTAGGTCCGTCAAATGTGTAGGGGAATGAATAGTCGGTAAAGAATCTGGTATACATCTCGAAAGCTTCAAGAGCTACGTTCGAATCGAGGTCGCAGCGAGTACCGTATTCATCGAAGCGGTCGCCGCCCATCTGATAGAGGAAGATATCATATTCTTTATTAAGACCGATTGACATGTTGTTTGCCTGAAGTTCGGGGAGCATTGCAAGCACATCATCCCAAGTCTTGGGGATTTCAAGACCGAGTTCAGCGAGGATATCCATGCGTACAAACATCATATAGAAGCCTGCGCGTTCAGGAGCACCGTAGGTGGTACCGTAAAGGGTAACCGGCTTTTTAGTTGCATCGTTGAACTGCTTCATAAGGTCTTCAAAGCCTTCATAATCGTTAAGAGGCATTACCGCACCGCGGATAGCGTAGTTGATTACATCAACGCCGGCTGCGCCGAGGAAGGCGTCGGGACCCTGACCGGAAAGTACCGAAGGAAGAAGCGTACCTGCTGCTACGAGCTTAACGTCTACGCCGGTGTTGGAGTTAGGCGTAAACTCTGCTGCAACAAGGCTCTTAAGAATCTTCGCCTGGTCACGGCCTTCAGTTGTCCAAACCTCAATACTTGTTGCGGTTTCGCCGCTATCCACAGCACCCATGTGGCTGTAGTCGGTAAAGAAGCTTGCGATAAATGCACGAAGCTCAAACATGATAGCGTCGCCAAACGAAGCGTTTGCTCTGGGCATTTCGGCATCGGTAGGCTGAATGATGAAGTAGTCCATGCGTACAGGCTGACTTCTTACACTGTTAAGCCATGTGCCGAGAGTACCGATGTAGGTCTTGAGGTTGTCAAGATTGGGAGCGATCTCGTCTTCATCTCTGCCCATCTTATCGAGGAGGAATGCAACCTTATCGAGTGTTGCGGTCTGCGAGCCCTTCTCTCCGCAGAGAGTTGTAAGCAGCTCGGAAACACCGTAAAGTGTAATGGATTCCTCAAGCATCGTTGTGATAGTCTCGGGCATGAGTCTTGAGAAACCGTAGTCACGGTATTCATCAGGGTCTGCACCGGTGAGTTTCATGATGTCGAGATAGCAGTTATTAATTTTTGTAAGGGAGGATTCAACAGTGCTGATAACTTCAGCAAGCTGTCCAAGGCTTACCTCAAAGCGAAGGGTGTGTGTACCCTTGGTGAGGTAGAACTTAAAATCGGTTGTGCCGTCTGTAATGCTCTCGCACTTCCAGTCCTTTGAATAGTCAAAGCGGAGCGAGTTACATTCAGAGAAAGGAAGTTCGCCGTCAATATAAAGCGTTCTTGAAGCAAACATACCGGACATATCGTTCTGCTTGGAACGCATTCCGATAGTGTAGAAGCCGTCCGCCTCTACCTCGAACTCATACTCAACCCACTGGCCAACGGTCTTGAAGTTTTCAGTACCGCCCATAAAGTTAAGAATCTGGAGTTTAGGGTCCTGAGGAGAAGTGATAGCACTCGTACGGTCGGTAAGAGGATAAATCGACTCATCCGACTGATACTTGGGCGTTTCAGCTTCAAAAATTACAGGAGCAACAGTCGCATTAGCCTGCGCCTTGCCCTCGTTTGCCGCAAGATACTCTTCGTATGTAGGAAGTTCCGTATAAGGACGGAGAACGATGCTTCTGACACTCATAGGCTCACGGGTAGCTTCGAGTGCAACGGTGTTCTCGCCTGCCTTAAAATAGAACTGAAGAGGCTCTGCATAGTAGCCGGACGAATCCTTAACTGTGTAAGTTGTCCAGGCGATAGCAGCCTCGTTATCAGGACGAAGGTCGTTGCCGGAAACGTCGGTTCTGAAGCGACCGTTTTCCTCATACTGTGCCGCCCAACGCTTTGTAATTGAAATTGAGCGCGCCTCGGAATAAGGAACCTTGCCGTTAACATAGAAAATACGTTCAACGTCGGTAGACATTTCCGTTTCGCCCTCACCGAGCATCACATTGCCCGGAAAGCAGTCAAAGTCGACAACATAAAGTCCTTCTACGGGAACATTTATCGTCCATGTAACCTTGCCGCTGTCAGGAGTGTAAACGGAGTTGTCATCCATAACCTGTGCTTTCGAAGTAGACTGCTCTTTGTTAAGGCACTCTACCGCACTGAACGAATACGTTTCGGTTGTGGGTGCGAGAGTCGCATAATCTTCAAGATATGCATCATACTCGCTGGTGTTCAGGATCTCGTTCCACTCTGCCATGGTACGGCCTTCGCTTGTTTCTTCGGCGGAGTTTGTAGCAAACGCCGGTAAAGAAAGGCAGCTTACAGCCATAACCAAAGCGAGGAAGAGAGCCAGCGCTTTTGACAGCTTTGTTCTCATCATAAATCTTGTCCTCCCTAAGATAAGTGCTATTACGTACGCGCACGCGCGCACGAAAGAAATTACGGAATTGCACGTGGCAATTCCTTAAGCAAACTGCACATAAAGTTCATGCTCTCGCCCCGTTTTCGACACGGTGCGCGCACAGTATGTGCAATATTACCTATATTTGTACTTGTTATTTTACCACGCGAACCCAATATTGTCAAGAGTGACAAATCAAGCCACTTTTTCAAAGCCCGATATTTCTTTGCGTTTTTTTCTTCACTAATTATTTATATTATCTTGTTTTTTCAAAAAGAGAAACAAATGCATCGTGTTTCAAACCGGTTTGCCATTCAAAAAAGTTAATTGTATTATCATTTTGTGGCATTTTGCTCTAATTTTTAATATTTTTTATCAGTTTTACAATCGGTTTGCCCATTGTGTTTAATTTTATTAAACATTAGTTTAGAAGAATCCACATCTTTTGCGCGCTTTTGCGCACTAAATCGTTTTTGTGCATTTGTCACAAAATCTTCGCCTTCTTTTCTACAAATGTACAAATTGCACAGTATGCACAAAAGCACAGTCGCGCGTTTTTCAAAGTTTTCAAAAACGCTTCCATTTTCTCTAATATTCAAACGATTTATTATAAAATTTGCAAAAAAATAAAATCCTATTTTTGGAGCGTTCCCAAAAATAGGATTTCGTTTTTCTTTAGCTTATTCTTCGGGAATCTCATGTTCATGATCTTCATCATGACCCATGATTTCCTCCGCCTCTTTGATAACGGGATGGTCAATTCCCTGCTTCTTATAGTAATCGGCAAGCGCACACTTAACCGCTTCTTCAGCAAGCACAGAGCAATGCACCTTTACCGCCGGAAGTCCGCCAAGCGCATCAATAACCGCCTTGTTTGTAAGTGCAAGTGCATCGTCAATGCTCTTGCCCTTAATCATTTCTGTCGCCATAGAGGAAGTAGCAACCGCCGCGCCGCAACCGAAGGTCTTGAACTTGACATCAACGATAATGTTGTTTTCAATTTTAAGATACATCTTCATAATGTCGCCGCATTTAGCATTGCCGATTTCGCCGATACCGTCGGCATCCTCTATAATACCCACATTACGAGGATTTGCAAAGTGGTCCATTACCTCTTCACTGTAAAGCATACTCATAGTTTTATATCTCCTTATACCTTTGCCTTTTTAGCCACTTCTTCATAAAGCGGGCTCATGTCGCGCAGTCTCTGAATAATCGGAGGCAGCTTTTCAAGAATGTAATCAGCATCCTCTTTTGTTGTTTCGTTTGAAATTGAAAGACGGAGTGAACCGTGCGCCCTCTCGTGGGGAACACCGATTGAAAGCAATACATGCGACGGGTCAAGCGAAGCCGACGAGCATGCAGAGCCGGTAGAGCATGCAATCCCCTCAAAGTCGAGGAGAAGCAACATGCTTTCGCCCTCAATAAACTCAAAGCCGATATTTAGGTTTCCGGGGAGTCTTGCATCTCCGCGCGGACCGTTAAGAGTACTGTAGGGTACCTTCTTAAGAATTTCGTCCATAAGATAATCGCGAAGAGCTGCAACCTTTTCCATTTCAGGCAAGCGATTTATCGCGTTTTCCATAGCGGTTGCAAGACCGATGATATAAGGCATATTTTCAGTACCGCCGCGTTTTGAACGTTCCTGACCACCACCGTCAATAAGGTTATCTATACGCACGCCTTTCTTTACATATAGTGCGCCGATACCCTTGGGGGCGTGAATCTTATGTCCGGAAAGTGCGAGCATGTCCACGCCGAGTTCCTTAACGTTAACGGGGATGTTGCCGATAGCCTGAACGGCATCTGTGAACATAAGTGCGCCGTGTTCGTGCGCAATCTTTGCAATTTCTGCAATAGGCTCAATAGTTCCGATTTCGTTATTTGCAAGCATTACCGAAACGAGCGCGGTTTTATCATTGATGGCCGCTTTCAGCTCATCAACAGATACAACGCCATTTTCGTCAACGCCGAGATATGTTACGGTAAAGCCGTCCTTTTCAAGCGCCGCGCAGGCATGAAGTGCCGCGTGATGCTCGATTTTACTTGTAATTATATGGGTTTTACCCTTTTTTCTGCCGGCATAAGCTGCGCCCTTTATCGCCCAGTTATCCGCTTCGCTGCCGCAGGAGGTAAAGAAGATCTCCTTTGAGTCAGCGCCAAGGCAAGCTGCAATTCTGCTTCTCGCATCTTCGAGTGCCATAGCCGCTTCGCGGCCCTTTGCATGAAGGCTTGAAGGATTGCCCCACTTCTCGGTGAGGTAAGGCATCATTGCATCTAAAACCTCGCGCGAAACCGGCGTAGTAGCCGCGTTATCGGCATAAACAAATCTTTTCATTAATTGTATTCTCCTCGTGCTTTCTCTTGCACTAATATCATTCCATCATTATATTTTATACTGTCTTTAAATGAATTGCAAGCGATATTTAAAGATTTTCAATATTTTTCAGTTTTTGACGCTTTTATTGACTTTTCTTTGTTTATATTTTATACTGTTTAAAGAAATAATAATACTACTGTGTCCAAAAAGGAGTATTTTAAATGCGCAAAATCGGTATTGACCTCGGCGGTACAAACATCGCCGCAGGCATTGTAGACGAATGCGGAACCATTCTTTATAAAAAATCCGTGCCAACGTGTGCATCCCGCCCAAAAGAAGAAATTATTGACGATATCGCATCGCTTTGCCGCTCACTTGCAAGCGATGCCAACATTCCTTTCTCCGACATCGACTCCGTAGGCATCGCAGTGCCGGGCGGTGTTGACGAAAAGAGCGGCGAAATCCTTTTCACCCCCAACATCCCGTTTTCCGGCATCAACATCTGCGACATTCTTTCCGCAAAGCTTGACGGAAAAAAGGTTGGAGTTGCAAATGATGCAAACGCCGCAACACTCGCCGAAGTTATGTGCGGTGCGGCAAAAGGAGCAGACAACGCGGTTATGATAACGCTCGGCACAGGAGTCGGCGGCGGTATCGTAATTGATAAAAAAATCTACAGCGGCTCAAACGGTCTTGCAGCCGAAATCGGTCATTTTGTTATCGAAGTCGGCGGCGAGAAATGCGGCTGCGGCAGACGCGGCTGCTTTGAAGCCTACGGCTCTGCAACTGCACTTATCCGCATGACAAAAGAAGAGCTTAACAAATGCTTTATGTCAGGAGAGCCCACTCTCATGGCAGAAAACTCAAAAATCAGCGCGCGCACCTCATTTGATGCATACAAAGCAGGGGATGCTGCGGCAGCAAGAGTCATTGAAAAATACATCACTTATCTTGCAAACGGCATTTCCTCTCTTATCAACATCTTCCAACCCGACGTGTTCATCATCGGCGGAGGAATTTCAGGCGAAAAGCAGTTTCTTATCGACCTGCTTCAACCGAAGGTTGACGAAGAGGACTTTGCCCGCAATGCCCAAAAGCGTACCCGCCTTTGCACTGCAATTTGCGGAAACGATGCAGGTATAATAGGCGCAGCATTTGCAGTTTAAGGATGGACAATATGAAACTTAAAAACATTTTTAAAATTCTTGGTCTTACTCTGTTTTTAGTGGCGCTTATCATTTTTATGCTTTCACAAAACGAGAAGGTTGACCTTGACCAGGTGCTTTTCCCGGTAGCGTTTGGTACAGTGCTTGCGTTAAGCGGCGGATGTCTTATTATGGGCGAGCTTATCGGCAAAATAGAAAAGCTGGAAGAACGCGCATTCTGGCTTGAAGAAGAAGTGCGCAAGCTAAAAGCAAAATCAAACAAGGAGGATGCATAACATGTCATCACTTATCACTCTTCGCTCTCCCGACGGAGCATACGAAGTTAAAATCCAGCCCGATAGAGGCGCTAACTGCTTACGTTTCGAGCATCTCCCGTCAAAAATCAGTGCGCTTCGCACATACGATCCTGACGAAATAACCGAACTTGACAACGCATTTCTCTACGGCACTCCCCTGCTCTTTCCGCCAAACCGTATCAAGGGCGGCAAGTTCACTTTTGAAGGCAGAGAGTACAGCCTGCCGATAAACGAAGAAGCAACCGGCTGCTTTCTCCACGGAACACTTCACGAAACGCCGTTCGAGGTTGTGGAAACGACAGAAAACTCTGTGGTTTGTCGCTACGAGGCAACAGAAAGCACTCCATACCTTACATATCCGCACGCATTTGAACTTGTTGTAAAATATGAACTTTGCGAAAAGGGACTCAAGCAGACCGTTTCTGTTACAAATAACTCAGGGCAAACCATGCCAATAGGGCTTGCGTTCCACACTACATTTGCAATGCCTTTTATAAAAGGCGGCAACGTGGAAAACATCAAAATGACACTCCCTGTTGGCGAGGAATATGACCGCGACATGAGCGATTTTTCAATGACTTGGGAAACTGTTGATGATAAAGAATTCCACGAAAAGCTCGCAAACGGTGAGATTACTCCTGCCGAGCAGTTTATCAGCCGCCACTTCTCGCGTCCTGCCGGTGCAAAGCTTCGCCTTACCGACACCGAAAGCGGATACAGCGTGGTTTACGATGCTGATGACTCGTTCAAGTATTGGATGGTTTACAACGGCGGCAATGCAGATTTTCTCTGCGTTGAACCGCAAACGTGGATAAACAGTGCGCCGCAGGCACCTGCAAAGATGGGCGATGTAAATATCATCGGCATAAAGCCCGGCGAAACACGCGATTTTGTAACATATATGTATGTAGAAAAATAAGAGGAGCATCGCTCCTCTTATTTTTCTAGTACACGGAGCGAATTAAGTACGGCGATAAGGCAAACGCCCACGTCACCGAAGACGGCTACCCAAAGGTTTGCATACCCTACCGCCGCAAGCAGAACTATTGCAAACTTAACCGCAAGCGAAAAAACTATGTTTTGACGCACTATCCGCATGGTGCGGCGCGAGGTGCGAATAGCTAAAGGAAGCTTTGTCAAACTGTCACCCATTATAACCGCATCAGCCGCTTCAAGTGCTGCAGCCGAGCCAATACCACCCATAGCAACGCCGACATCCGCCATTGCAAGCACGGGCGCGTCGTTTATGCCGTCGCCGACATATACTGCGCATTTTTCACCCTTGATTTTTTCAAGGATTTCAGCCTTATCGGCAGGTAAAAGCTCCGCATAGGTTT
>JAZNOM010000084.1:0-14154 GCA_045580835.1 Eubacteriales bacterium | reverse complement strand
AAGCGAAAATGATTATCAAACCTGTAGGGGCGATTATTAATCGCCCGAAAAGCCGCCATTAGATGTTTTACAAACGGGCGAATGATATTCGCCCCTACGGATTTGTGCGTTCCAATTTACTCCGCTAAACTTTAATTTACCATACAAAAAGGAGCCTTACGGCTCCTTTTTTATTTAAAACTCATAGTCCATGCAAACGCGTGACTTTACTACGCTTCTTACATAGGTTGCGGCTGCAACGTGTGCAGGGTGGTCCTTGTAAACGTCGTAGTCCGCAGGGGTTTCCATAACGCTGTCAAGATAGAGGTCAGCGTTGCTGGATGCCATGGGATTTATCGCAACGGTAAGCGACTTGAGTCCGGGAACAACGCCTACAAGCGCCTCAAGCTCACTCTTGATTTTCTTTGCGGCAGCAGCCTTTTCGTCCGCTGTCATTTCGTCCTTAAACTGCCAAATAAGTACGTGTCTAACCATTTTTGTTCTCCTTTGATGTCTAAATGTTCATTATCACAGGCAAAATCATAGGCTTGCGATGTGTTTTTTGATAAATAAATCTGGCGAGGCTGTCGCGCACCGTGTTTTTAATCTCCATCCAATCGGTGCGGCGCGAGGTAATGCATTTTTCAATAGCGTCAAGCGAAATTTTCTTCATTTCTTCCATCAGCTCTTCGCTTTCGCGCACATAGACAAATCCGCGCGAGATAATGTCGGGACCCGAAACCACAAAGCCATCGGTCATATCAACCGCGGCAACAACCACGATAAGACCGTCCTGCGAGAGGTGCTTGCGGTCGCGTAGCACAATGTTTCCGACGTCGCCGACGCCGATGCCGTCAATCAGCACCTTGCCCGACGGAACGCTGCCGTTAAAGCGCGCGCCGTGGCGGTCGATTTCAAGCACCTTGCCGATGTCCGAAACGAAGATGTTTTCGTCCGGCGTACCCATTTCAAGCGCGAGGTGACGGTGTGCGTCAAGGTGTCGCAGTTCGCCGTGAACGGGCATAAAATATTTTGGCTTTGTCAGCGCGTGCATAAGCTTAAGCTCCTCGCGGCAGGCGTGACCTGAAACATGCACGTCGGTTTCGGGGTCGTGCATAACCGAAACATTGTTGGCAATAAGTGCATTTATAATCTTGCCGACGGATTTTTCGTTGCCGGGGATGGCGGTTGCGCTGATAACGACGAGGTCGCGCTGACCAAGCGTAATGCGGTCATGCGCACCGAAGGCAAGGCGATAAAGTGCGCTCATCGGCTCGCCCTGACTGCCCGTAGTAACAAGCGTCACCTTGTTTTCGGGATAGCGGTTGACGTCTTTAATGTCAATCAGAATACCCTCGGGTACTTTCATATATCCAAGCGCGCTTGCAGCCTCGATAATATTAACCATGCTTCGACCAAGCACGGCTACTTTGCGCCCATGCTCCGCCGAAAGCGAAATTATCTGCTGCACGCGATGCACGTTTGACGAAAATGTTGCGATAACTATGCGCTTGTCGTCGTTTTTAAAGAAAATATCGCGAAGTGACTTGCCAACGATTTTTTCCGACGGCGTAAATCCTGGGCGTTCTGCGTTTGTTGACTCGCACATGAGTAGCAAAACTCCCTCGTTGCCAATCTCGCCGATGCGTGTAATGTCCATCATCTTGCCGTCGATTGGTGTCATGTCAAGCTTGAAGTCGCCCGTGTGGAAAAGCGTGCCGAGCGGCGTGCGGATTGCAATTGCGCAGGCATCTGCGATTGAGTGGTTAACTCTCACAAACTCGGCGGTGAGATTTCCGACCTTTATCGTGTCACCCGCTTCTACGGCGTGAAGCTTCGGCTTTTCGGGCAGGCGATGCTCCTCAAGCTTGCGCTCAACGATTCCGACAGTGAGCTTTGTGCCGTAAATGTCGGGGTTGATGGTGCGAAGCACGTACGGCAGCGAGCCGATATGGTCCTCGTGTCCGTGAGTGAGGAGAATCGCGCGAACCTTATCCGCGTTTTTCTCAAGGTATGAGATATCGGGGGTGACGAGGTCGATGCCGAGCATATCCTCATCGGGAAAGGCGATGCCGCAGTCGATAACGATAATGTCGTCCTCGTACTCAATCATCGTCATATTCTTGCCGATTTCGTGAAGTCCGCCAAGCGAGGCGATACGAATTTTTGAATTGATTTCGGGCGCGGCCTTTTTCTTCTTTTTATAATAACGGCGCTTTGGCTTTGGCGCTTCTGCCTTCGGTGCAGGAGCCGCATCTGCCTTTGGAAGCACCTTTTTCTTACGCTTATTTGGCTTTGCAGAGGGGGCTTTATATTCTTTTTTCTGATTTTCTGCCATAAACTCTCCTTTTTGCATGAAAATAAAACTGTCCTAGGGCAGTTATAAGGTATAAATCTGCTCAAAGTTTACCGCGGAACGCACAGGCGGGCTTTTTGCAGAATTGTAACGCACACACAAGTTAAATATATTATACACTGTCGCAAGTTATTTTGCAATAGCTAAAAAATTATTGCAAGAATTATCGCTGTCGCCGCACCGAGGGCTATTCCTGCGGCAAAAAGCAGCATTTCTTTTTTTAAAAACGCCCGTTTTCGCCGCTTGGTGGTGTTCAGCGATACTATTCTGTGCGCCTCGTCAACAATTTCCGCTTCGCTTTCCTGGTTTTTAAAATCTCTGCGCAAAAGAAAGTACGCCTCGTCAAAAATCTCCGAGTCGGTGCCTTTTAGCATAATAATTCGTCTTTCGCACCCGCGCATTTCATCATCTCCTTTAGAAATATTTTTTCCATGTGTACCAAATATATTCAATTTGCAACGCAAAAAAGCTACTCGCGGAGGTTTCTTCCACATTTGCAAAAATGTTAGGGGTTACATTTTTGCTTCTTTTAAATATAATGGTTATTAGTACGAACCGAAACAGAAAGGATTGGTCGCAACTATGGAACTTTTGAAGATTTCTGAAGGCGCCCTAAAGGTCTGCCTTACGCGAGAGGACATGGAGTTTTTTGATATCGAATTTGACGAGTTTGACTACTCCAATGCGCAAACGCGGCGTGTTATATGGACTATACTTGACGAGGCAAAGCGAACGCTTGGGTTTGAGGCAGTGCGCGAAAATCTTTACATAAGGGCGTTTCGGTGCATGTCGGGCGGATGCGAGCTTTTTGTTTCGCGTGAGGAGTCGCAAAAGGGCAAGGAACCCGTTTTATACAGATTTGACAGCGGCGACATGCTGATACGCGCGTGCGCGCGGATACGCAACTGTGCTTTTAGAGGCGAAAGCCGCCTTTTTGCAGGAGATGACGGGCGGTTTTATCTTGTGCTTTGTACCGAGGGCGGCGTTGTGTATCTTGACGAGCTTGGTACAAGGCTTGACTACTGCGCGGCTTATCTTTCGGAGCATACAAAAAAGATTTGCGAAAATGCGGTCGAGCAAATGGCGAATCTGCGATAAATTGATGTTTAGCGGAGTAAATTGGAACGCACAAATCCGTAGGGGCGAATATCATTCGCCCGTTTGTAAAACATCTAATGGCGGCTTTTCGGGCGATTAATAATCGCCCCTACAGTGTTGATAATCATTTTCGCTTATTGCTCATAAACAATAATTTATTTTATTAACAAAAAGACGGCGTAAGCCGTCTTTTTTAATAGTTTTTTTCTTTAAGTAATTCTTTCATACAAGCAAAGGTGACCTCTTCGCCGTGCTCTGCAAGGAGCGTGAGCAGTTTTTCTACAAGGTCGGAGGTCTCGGGATGAAGTTTTCTTGTACCTTTGCCGCGCATGAAGTATTCAAGCGGATGAGAGTCGGTATAGTTTTCGCCTTGATAGATTTTGCTTGCGGCAATACGGTCGCAAACCATTTCCATAACAAAGCGCAGCGGCATTTTTACAGGCTCCATCGTTTTTGTTTTTGGGTTGTAGTCGGTCCAGTATTCAAAATGATGGCGATTGCGTCCTTTATGGTGAATCCACGCAAGGGAATAGCCCTGCTTTTCTCGCTCAAGCTCGTTAGGGCTGCGCGTGCCTACATAAAAGCGTGCGCCCGGTATAAATTCAGTCGGCGAATACTTTGACATATCGTGAAAAAGCCCCTGCCGGAGTATGCCCGCCTTTGCACAGTGCCTGATGACCGCGTGGCGGTGCTTTGTAATAGTTTTAAAATGTCCTAACGCGCCTTTGAAACTCATGGTTTACCTCGCAAAATGTTCTTTATATATTGTACTCCCAAAGCCGCGTTTTGTCAATCCAGTTACTTGTTAAGTATGTACGTATTGAAATACTTGTTTCTGTACGCAGTGGGGCTGAGCTTTTCGTGATATGTAAAAAATTTTATAAACAGAGTTTCGTCATCAAACCCAAGCTCGTATGCAATCTGCTTTACCGAAAGATTTGAGGTGTGCAGATAGTCTTTTGCTGCGTTGAGCCGCGCATCTATGATATATTTTTTCAGAGTAATACCGGTCGCTTTGCAAAACGCTTTGCTGAGATAGTCGGGGTTGTAGCCAAGTGTCGCCGCAACCGATGCCACAGTAATGTTGCTTTTGATATTGCCTCTGACATATTCGGTAATCTTCTTGATTGCCGGCTTGAAAAAAGCATCTTCTTTCATGATTTTTTTCAGTTCCTCGTAGACACTGAGCGCAAGAGCATCGCGTGCGTAGACCGAATATGACGGAGTATTTGAGACATGCAAAAGCTTTTTTAAAAGAAGCTTTGCTTCGTGATATTCATTGCCGGTATAAGTTTTAAACGGAATGGGTAGGCTGTCGGTTTTGTAGTGAAACCAATAAAAAGCCGTGCCGCCTTCGTGGATTTTATATCCGCGGTGAAGTTTGTCCGGCTCTAAAACAAGAATCTGATTTGGCGTAAGCTCATACTGAATCCCGTCCTCTTCCATATAAAGAATACCGTTTGTCACAAAAACAACCTCAAAACTTTTCATAACTCTTTTCATGTGGATATACGGCTTGTCAGTAGAAAGTTCGCCGACGGAAAGGAAAGAAAAATTCGTATTGTCGAAAGTTAACATGTCTGATTTTCTCCGTATTTATCAGTTTTTAGTATTGAATGAAATGTGTAAAAATACTATAATTGTATTGAAAAGTTATATAAATTTGATATTTTATACAATAATTATATTACAAAATAGCTCAAAATTCAAGTACTTCGGGCAACAGGAGATGCATTATGAAAAATATAGGATTTTCGCATGTTAATATAAACAGCGGATTTTGGAAAACAAAGCAGGATATGGTGAAAAACGTAACTGTTGATGCGGTTTACGACCGCTTTAGAGATACACACCGTTTTGACGCGCTTAAATGCAAGCCTTTGACCGAAGAATATACCCCTCATATTTTCTGGGATTCGGATGTCGCAAAATGGCTTGAGGGCGCGGCGTACATCCTCCAAAAAGAGAAGAACAACGAACTTTTGAAAAAGGTTGAAGCTGCTGTTGACGATATAATTTCAAATGCCGATGAAAACGGATATTTTAACTCGCATTTTCTCGTGACCGAGCAGGAAAAACGGTTTAAAATTCGCAGTCAGCACGAGCTTTATTGCGCGGGACACCTTATTGAAGCGGCTATTGCACACCGCGATGCCACAGGCAACGACAGATTTCTTAAAGCTATGTGTAAGTACGCCGACTATATTGAAAAGGTGTTTAAAATCGAAAAAAGTGCGGCGTTTATAACCCCCGGCCATCCCGAAATTGAGCTTGCGCTTGTAAAGCTTTATGCCGCAACCGGCGAAAAACGCTATTTCGAGCTTGCCGAGTATTTTATTGATGAGCACGGAAAGTATTCCGAGAATGTAGGAGAAACTACCGCACCAAAGTACAATCAGGACGATATGCCGCTTAAGGACCGCACTACAATTGACGGTCACAGTGTGCGTGCCCTCTATCTCTATTCCGCGGCCGCAGATGTTGCCGCGTTGCGCGGCGACAAGGAGCTTGCCGATGCATGCAAGCGAGTTTTTGACAATCTTGTAAACAAGAGAATGTATATAACCGGTGCATCCGGCTCCACTCACATTGGCGAGGCATATACAGCCGACTATCATCTGCCAAACCGCACCGCCTATGCCGAGACCTGCGCTTCGTATGCGCTTGCGCTTTTCGGCAAGAGAATGTTCAAGCTTGATAAAAACTCAAAATACGCGGATGCGGTAGAACGAGTTTTGTATAACGGATTTTTATCGGGCGTATCCATGGACGGCAAAGCGTTTTTCTATGATAATCCGCTTGAGATGGATCCCGATTTCAACAACGTATACAGCGCAGCAAAGCGCAGTGAACGCTTTGCCTCAACAGAGAGAAAAGAAGTGTTCAGTTGCTCATGCTGTCCGCCCAATATCATCAGACTTATTTCAAGCATCGGAAATTACCTTTACAGTTATGACGATGAGGTTTTGTACGTACACCATTACGTAAACTCCGTTGCAAACGAAAACGGAATTTCCGTTGAACAGACTACCGAGTATCCGAAAAACGGAAGCGTTAAGATAAAGTTCAATACAAACGGCAGAAAGCTTGCGCTTCGTATTCCCGGTTGGTGCCGCAAATTTGATATTGACTGCGAGTACGTTATGGAAAACGGTTACGCCGTTATTTCCAAGGGTTGCGGCACGGTGAATATCGACTTTGATATGCCCGTAACCGTTATTCGTGCAAACCGCCGCGTTCATGACAATGCAGGTCGTGTTGCGGTAATGCGCGGTCCCATCGTTTACTGCGCAGAGGGTGTTGACAATGGCAAGGACACGCGCAACATCCGCATCGACAAAAATGGTAATTTTGAGATAAAGGACTCCGAGTTCCTTCTTCCGACGATACATACGACCGCATATCAGCTCCCCGAGAGTGATGAGCTTTATTTTGCGGCAGAGGATACTTGGGCAGAGATGCCGCTTACGCTTATTCCTTACTATGCTTTTGCCAATCGCGGCACAAGCGAAATGAACGTTTGGTTATTGGAAAAATAATATATAAAATAATATATATTGGAGGAAAATGATATGAAAAAAATTCTGTCGGTATTTTTGGCGGCATGTATGTTTTTTTCAAGTCTTGTAATGCTTACCGGTGCGGCAGAAAGCAACATGGAGCTTTACAGTGTTGAACAAAACTATGTGGCAGCCGTTGCGCACGGCACCTCGCTTGAGGATGCGGTTTCATCACTTCCTAAAAACGTGGCGGCAACCGTGCTTGACCCCACGCCCATTGACACAGTAGATGAAGTAAGCTACACCTTTGACAGTGGCATCGAAAGCGACTGGAATCTGCTTTCCGCCTCTATCACGGGAGTTGACGGCAAGATGCAGCTTGCCAAGGGTACAAACGTTAAGGCCGTAGTTGGTGATGAAACAATGACCGACTATGTTGTGGATTTTGACATCACTCTTGACGGCGAAATTACTTCAAATGCAGGACTTATCTTCCGCAATACAAATGCTACGAATACCGGCGCCGATTCCTACAACGGATACTATGTAGGTATTGGTAAACTCGGCACTTCCACCGGCTTTACAATCGGATACGCCGACGGCAGATGGCATCAGAGTTCCACCTTTGTTCATGCTATTGAGGTTGACACTGCATATAGCCTTCGCGTGATTGTATGGGGCGAGAAGTATTATGTGCTTATCAAAGAAGCAGGCACTGACGATTACACCTTCGTTTACACAGGCACCCAGAACTCCTACGCGGCTGGTAACGTAGGTCTTCGCGCCTATAATCAGGCGTTCAGCGTTGATAATTTCTCGATAAGCCAACTCACGGACGAGCATCTTGCAGCTGTCGGCATTACCAGAACTGCGAAAGTAAGTATTCCGGTTGCAAATTGGACATGTGCAAACTATGACGGCAATGTCGCTGGCAGATATGAGTTTGTTGGAACACTCGGTGAGAGTGCGTACGGTAATCCGGGCAATCTCACTGCCAAGGCAACGGTAACCGTAAAGGATACTCCTGCAGAGGTTGATTATACTCACTCTGTTCCTTTTTCGCAGGTAACCGTTGAGGACTCTTATTGGTCAAACCTCCAAAAGCAGTTTGTTTGCAAGGTTATCCCCGTTGCGATTTCCAATATCAGCACAAAGACCGGCGGTATGGAAAACTTCCGCATCGCATCCGAATATCTCGCAACCAAGAGCGGCAACTACACTACCACTGACGCTCCCGGTCATGGAGGTGCGATTTACGTAGACTCTGACGACTACAAGGTAATTGAGGCTATGTGCTATGCGCTCACCCTCGATGCCAAGGGCGATGAAGAGATGCTTGCAGGTCAGGCGGCAATCAAGACGGAACTTGAAAAGTGGATTCCCTGGATTGTCGGCTCACAAGAAGCTGATGGCTATCTCTATACCCCCTATACACTTACTTATGTTAGCACAACAAGAACTGCGGATATGCGTTTTACCGGCCGTACAGACGATATGCCTGTTCACACCGACGGCTCCCTTTATGATACCGTTGGCACGGCTGATTATGCATCCAGAGTAAACATGGATAATCATGAGCTTTACTGCGCAGGACACTTTTACGAAGCGGCTGTTGCACATTACAGAGCAACCGGTGACTTCAGACTTCTTGACGTTGCAGTGAAGAATGCCGACCTCGTTGCACGCACATGCGGCAAGGGCGAAGGTCAGGCGTATGTCGTTCCGGGGCATCAGGAAATCGAGCTTGCACTTATCAAGCTTGCAAACCTCTGCGTAGAAATCGGTACCGCTAACGGCACAGATTACGCGGCAAAGGCGGATAGTTATATTGCTGTTGCAAAGTTCTTCCTTGATGAGAGAGGAAACAACAGCGAGTATCACAAGCCCCTTGGCAACAACCTCATATATTATCAGAATGATATGCCCGTAGCAGAGCAGACTACCGCTCACGGTCATTGCGTACGTGCAAACTATATGTACACCGCTATGGCAGACGTTGCACTTTTGACTATCGCAAACGGCGGTGAAAACCCATATGACACTGCGCTTAATAGCATCTGGAACGATATGCTCACCAAGATGTATGTACACGGCGGTATCGGTATCCCCGCCGGCGAGTCTTACAGTGAGTCATATGCACTTCCAAATGATAACGCATACTGCGAAACCTGCGCACAGATTTCAAACGTGATGTGGAATCAGCGCATGAATCTTCTCTACGGCGATTCAAAATATGTCGACCTTATGGAGTGGACACTTTACAACTCGGTAGTTTCCTGCGTAAACCTTGACGGTGACCGCTTCTTCTACCAGAACCATGTTACAAGCAACAGCGACTTTGCGCGTTCGGTATGGTTCGGCACTGCATGCTGCCCGCCTAACCTACTCCGCACGGTTGCTTCAATCGGCGGTTACATTTACACGCAGGACGGCGAGGGAAATATCACCGTTAACCAGTACATAGGCAACACTGCCGAAATGAATGTTGGCGGCGAAAGTGTAAACGTTACCATGGAAGGCTCCTTCCCGTGGGACGGTAACGCAACTCTTACCGTAAACAAAACCGCAAAAGCGGCATTTGCAATCCGTTTCCGCGTGCCCGAATGGGCAAAGGGTGAAAATGTAATCACTCTTAACGGCGAAAACGTATCGCTTGCCACCGACGATGACGGCTACGTTGTAATCGACCGAATTTGGGCAGAGGGTGACAAGGTTGTTCTTGATTTCCCGATGGAAGCCGAGCGCATTTACACAAACGAAAACATCACTGCAAACCAAGGTCTTGTTTCGGTACGCCGCGGTCCTATCATTTACTGTGCAGAGTCGCCCGACAACGATGTAAACGTTCTTTCGGCGGTTCTTCCCAAGGATGCTGAATTTACCGTAAGCGAAATGACCAAGCTTCCCGGTCGTGACAGCAGCGACCCCTACAATATCGAAAATATTCGTACCATCAGCTATTCAGCGAAATACAATACGCTCTTTGACGGCGAGCAACAAGCCACCGTTACGCTTATTCCTTACTATACGTGGAATAACCGCGGTTATTCGGACATGACGCTATTCCTCACAGAGGCTTCTAATGCAGAGTGTGATAAGCCGCTTGAGTATTATGCAACGCCCAGTGCTTCCCATACATGCTCGACTGACTCACTCGGCGCACTGAATGACGGCTCATTCCTCGCTTCTACCCGTTGGACTGCGTACGGCTCGTCCACTACCGAAAACTACATCGAGTATGCATTTGACGGTGAGGTAACTCTCCGCGGTACATGGGTAACATGGTATCATGACGGCGGCGGAGTTCAGGTGCCTGACGATCTTTATATCGTATATTGGAACGGTACAGCATGGCAGGATGTAGAAAATCTTACCGGCACCGACACCTTTAAAATCAACAAGGGTTGGACTGCCGAAAGTCACAACTTAAGCGGTGAAAGCTACTACGGTTTTGACGAGATAACCACTACAAAGATAAGACTTCTTCCAAAGAACGCCAAAATGACCTCTAAAGTGGCGCAGCCCGGTATTGTTGAGTGGCGTCTTGACGGTGAAATTGCAAGCAAGGCAGTTGTTCTCCCCAAGATTTACGAGGCAGAAAACGGTACCACGCTCGGCGTTGCGCAGAAGCGCTTTAAGATTTCTTCTCCTCTGTCAAGCGCAAACGGATTTGTTCACGCAGTTGATGATGCAGAGTCTGGTGTAAAAATGGATATCAATATGGCAAAGGCAGGCCTTTACGATGTTGAGATTACCTATTCGGGCGACGGCAACGCTTATCCCAATGCTTCAAATAAGATTTTAGTAAACGATGAGTATGTAACGACTGTAAAGTATGAAAAACTCAGCGGTTGGGCAAATTGGGAAAAGCAGACGGTACGTTTAGCTCTCGGTGCAGGTGCAAGCACTATTACATTTATGTATAATGATGCGCTTGAAGACTCTTTTGCAAGACTTGACTGCATCAAGCTTACCTATGTTGAAGTACCCACCGGCGATATCAACGGCGATGAAGTTGTGGATATATGCGATGTCATGATGCTGATTAAGAATATTTTAAACGACAATGCAAAAACAGGCGACATGAACCAAGACGGCGTGATCAATCTCATGGATGTGTTGCAGCTTCTTAAAACAATAGTAAAATAATTACATAAAAAAACGGTATCGCAAACGCGATACCGTTTTTTTGTGTAAAATTATTCTTTGTCGAGATTAGCTGCCGCTTCTGCGTTGATTTTTTCATCGTACGAGAGGATAGGCGCTACGTCTTTGCCGCGAACCTTGCGGTCGATATAGTTCTTTGTAATCTTGACTACAATCGGAATCATAAAGAGTACGCCGATAAGGTTGGGTATCATCATAAGACCGTTGAAGGTGTCGGAGATGTCCCATGCGAGAGAAGACGTAAGAACCGCACCGAAGATAATGGTGCAAACGTGGATAATTCTAAAGATAACAGTCGTCTTTGCGCCAAAGAGGTATTCCCAAGCCTTGGAGCCGTAGTGGGACCAGCCGAGAACGGTGGTAAATGCAAAGAGGAACATTGCAATAGCGATAAACTTCTGACCGATATTACCCCAAGCAAACACTTCATTAAATGCGCCGCCTACGAGAGTAGCATCGTTATAGCCTGCGGCGATTTCGCCCGTTGTGGCATTGAAAACGCCGCCGTTAAGACCGCCGGAAGTAAGAACGACCAAAGCTGTCATTGTGCAAACGATCATAGTATCTGCAAATACTTCAAAGATACCCCACATACCCTGCTTAACAGGTTCTTTAACGCTGGAGTTTGAGTGAACCATTACAGAAGAACCAAGGCCTGCCTCGTTAGAGAATACGCCGCGCTTGAAACCGTTGGTCATAGCAACGATAACTCCGCCGATACCGCCGCCGACAAATGCCTCGGGAGCAAACGCGTTAACAAAGATAGCCTTGAACGCAGGGATAATTGCCTTATAGTTTATACCGATGATTACAAGGCTTCCTGCAACGAAAAGAACAACCATGAAAGGAACTATCTTTTCTGCAACGTTTGCAATTCTCTTAACACCGCCGAGGGTAATAACAGCGGTAAGAATCATAATAAATACGCCGAGAAGGATGTTATAAAGGGAAACGCCCTCAAAAACGGTAATGGAAGAAAGCGCACTTACGTCAAAAGCCGCCGCAACGTTTGCAACGATTTTGTTTACCTGGCCCATGCTGCCGATACCAAACGAAGCGAGCATTGTAAAGATACAGAAAAGAACTGCAAGAATCTTGCCGAGATTCTTAAAGCTTGCCGAGCCGTGCTTGTCCTCGTACTTGTAGCCGCCAAGACCGTCTTGGAGGTAGTACATAGCACCGCCGGACCATTCGCCTTCGCTGTTTTTGCGTCTGAAATAAATACCGAGAACGTTTTCTGCGAAGTTTGTCATCATACCGAAGAATGCAGCAACCCACATCCAGAAAACAGCGCCTGCACCGCCGATACAGATAGCCGCCGCAACACCTGCGATGTTACCGGTACCTACCGTAGCCGCAAGTGCGGTACAAAGAGCCTGGAAGGGAGAAATAACACCCTTTTCCTTGCGATGCTTCAGAACATCTTTCGTAAACAAGCTTCCGAGTGTGTTTTTCCACCAAAGAGTGAAGTGGGATACCTGGAAGAACTTGGTGCAGCAGGTAACGATTATTCCGGTGCCTATGAGAAGTGCAAGACCGAAAATGCCCCATACCACGCCATTGATACTACCGTTTATTTCGGCAATCTTTTCAAGAATCATAATATGACCTCTCCTTTAAAAAATTTTACAAAATAATAAAACCGGACTGCGAAACGCAATCCGGTAAACAAAAATACAAAGAAGTTGTAAAAATCAGCTTTGTCCTTTTGCCTGAGAGATTGGCGTTTAACGCTTTGCCCCTTCGGCACCCAACTTAATGGGATTCTCCAAAGTTCCGTCGGCTCACAGTTGTAAAAAACTTCTGCAAGTGTCATACGGAATTATTAAATTATCGTCATTATACAACCATTTTTCGACAAATGCAATAGTTTTTTTAAAAAACGCGACAAAATTTTAAATTTATGCTATAATGCATGTGTATAACACTGTATGGGAGAACACATATGAAGCATGTTTTTATACTAAATCCCGCATCGGGCAAGGGTGACGGCGCCGAAAAACTTAAGAGCGGACTTGCCTCTCTTGACTGCGACTACGAGGTGCATGAAACAACAGGACACCTCGATGCAACCGAATTTGTGCGTGCGTACTGCGAAAAGTATACGGACGCGGTGCGTTTTTACGCTTGCGGCGGTGACGGTACAATTAAAGAGGTTGCAGACGGTATTGCAGGCTTTACCAATGCTTCAATGTCGGTCTACCCGATTGGTAGCGGCAACGATTTTGTAAGGTATTTCGGCGGTGCTGAAAAATTTCTCGACCTTAAAGCAATCACCTCAGCAGAGGAATTTGTAACAGATATGACAAAGGTTACGCTGGCAGACGGCAGCGTAGAGTCATCTATCAATGTTGCAAACTTTGGCTTTGAAGCGTGCGCGGCAAGCATAATGGACAAGGTTCGCAGAAAGCCGCTTATCGGCGGCAGAAACTCATACACCTCCGGTGTTGTCGGCGCAATTTTCAAGGCAATGAAAAACCGCGGCAAGATTTATGCTGACGGCGAGCTGCTCAATCCCAAGGGTACGTTTATTCTGTGCACCGCGGCAAACGGCTCGTTTGTCGGCGGCGGATATAAATGCGCGCCTCGCGCATCGGTAAATGACGGTTATCTAGAGGTCTGCATGATAAAGCCTGTTTCGATTATCACGCTGGCACGTCTTATCGGAGTGTATAAAAAGGGTGAGCATCTTGACGATAAGAGATTTCAGAAATATCTTGTGTATCGCCGCGTTAAAAAACTTGAGGTCAAGGCTGACAAGCCTTTTCCGATCGCGCTTGACGGCGAGTGCTTTGAAACGACTTCGCTTTGTGCCGAGGTGGTAGAAGGAGCGGTGCGTTTTGCAGCACCGAGCGAAAAAGAAGCAGCAATTGCAAAATAAAAAGAGCCGAAAGGCTCTTTTTTGTTTAGTGAGGTAAATTAAAGTTTATCTAATCACTTCAAAATGCAAGCATTTTGAAGTGGAGCAAAACCGTTCGCTCGCGCCGTGCTCGACCGCACGCGGTTTTTAAGGAGTAAAAAAGCCGGCGCATGTCCGTCTTTTTTACGAGGATT
>JAZNOM010000083.1:0-17521 GCA_045580835.1 Eubacteriales bacterium | reverse complement strand
TACGAATGATAGTAATAGAATAAAAAGAGTCTGCGAAAGCAGACTCTCAGAGTACTGACAAACACGTCAGAGCGCAAGTAAAAAATAAAAGCGAAGCGAACAAATAGAAATAATCTTTCTCTTTGTGTTAAAAACAAAATGGGGCAAGGGCTTTTTAAGCCCTTGCCGTTACTTGCTTTTTTGGGTTTTTGTCTCTACCGTACACATGTACGCCGACGAAACAAAAATCCAAAAATCTGCCTGCGTTTCTCATCCTCTGGTCAGCCTGATGACTTTGTCATCAGGCTAAGAGTCTGCGAAAGCAGACTCTTTTTATTCACAATAATCCGACGGTGCAATTCCGTAGTATTTTTTGAACACGCGTGAAAAATAGCTTGTTCCCGAAAAGCCGAGATAATCGGCGGTTTGGCTGACGTTCATATACGTACTCGAAAGCAGGTACGCCGCGTGGCGCATGCGAAGGTCAAGGATGTAGTCGTTAATTGTGGTATTCATATGCTTTTTGAAGATGCGCATACAATACTGCTTTGACATGTTCATCTGCTTGCATATATCCTCAAGTGTTATTGGAGAAGTATAGTTTTCTTTAACGTATGTAAGAATTTTGTTTACCTGCGAGGGAAGATTGCCGTCTGTGCGGAATTTTTCACAAAAAGCTTGTGAAATATGAAACATGATTTCAGAAAACTGTATCGCTAGCAAAAGCTGCTGCTTGCTTTCATACTTAAGTCGCGTATTTACGCATTTTCTGATAAGAACTTCCACGTTTTGCGCCTGATTGCCAAGTGAAATCTTATAGTCGAAAAGCAGTTCTCGGTCACCGTCCTCTGCAATATTGGTAAGCCCGTATGACGGCTTACCCTGCGGAATATCGTCAAACGGCTTTATTTCATCGGGGGATTTATGACATATCTCAAGCTCGCCGTTGAAATGAAAGAAGGTGTACTCGCAAAAACTCTGTGTATTAGGTGAATAAAGTACCCCTTTAGGTACAATGGCAATATCGCCTTTTTTATAGTAGTATTCCTCATTTCCTATTTTAAAACGGCAGCTTCCTGCGTGAAAAATAACGAGCAGATTAACGGGCATGGTACGCCCACTGTGGCTCCAGCCCTCCTTTTCGGTAACGCGTCCCGTCATAACAACGACGGGCAGCTTTGAAAAATCGTAAGATAGCATGTTCCCCTCCAAAAAATTCCTATATTTTCATTATACATATTCGCAAGTTAAATGCAATAAAAATATTGGATTTTGTTTCATATTTTGAAATAATTTTATACCATAGTGTATTGAAGTGCGCAGGGGCTTGTATTATAATATAGTTGTAAAACATTCGCAAAAAATAGATTTGTTTCTGAAATTTTTTGACAAAATTGACAAGGAAGGGTGCATATTATGTTACTTCAAACAAAAGATTTGAGCTTTGCCATTGATGAAAACGGCCAGAATGCAGGTTTCATTATTACCGGTAAGGAAGCTGCGGCTGTCCGCACCTCCGACTATTTTCGTCTTATTTTAGACGACGGTCTCCGTACGGAGATTCCGATTATGTCTAACAAACAGACAGGTACTGCAAAAATGGTTGGCGACAAGCTTGTAATTGCTTACGATAAGCTCGTAAGTGAATACGGCGATACATATGATGTTAAGTTTACCGTTACCGTTGAAGTTGAAAACGGCATGCTTAAGTTTACCCCTGCGGTAAAGAACAACACTAAAGACGTTCGTATCAACGAGTGCTTCTGTCCGCTTGCTGACTTTAACGAGCTTTACGGAGAAGAAAAGGACGATATCGTTTACTTCCCCAACGGTCTTGGTACCAGAGTTGAAAATCCTTGGAAGTTCATGAAGGATATGACCTCCGTTTGGTATCAGCATGACGAGTATGAAATTTTCTGGCATTATCACTATCCCAGAGCAACCATGGGTTGGTTCGGTATTGAGTCAAACGGCCACTTCATCTATGTCGGCAGACATGACGAAAAGGCTCGCCACTGTTTTATGACCATGAAGCAGCGCATTCATGCAGAACCCCTCAATCTTATGGTCGGTATCGACCACTTCCCGATGGCTCGCCCCGGTGAAGAGCTTGAGATGCCTTCAACGGTGCTCGGCATTCTCGACGGCGACTGGAGAGCAGGCGCAGACTTCTATCGTGCATGGGCTGACAAGACCTTCTTCAAGGTAACCAAAAAGCACGATTGGGTTAAGAACATGGTTGGTTGGCAGAGAATCATCATGCGTTCCCAGTATGGCGAGGACTACTATAAGGCAAGCGACCTTCCCAAGATTTATGAAGAGGGTGCAAAGCGCGGTATTCACACCATCTTCCTCTTTGCATGGTGGAAGGAAGGCATGGACCGCAACTATCCTATTTATACAGAGCCGTATCCGGGCGCGTTTAAGGAACTTTCCGAAAACATCAAAAAGGTTCAGGACATGGGCGGTCACATCATTCTCGAGTGCAACTGTCACTTCCTTGACCCACATCTCGACTATTATAAGGAATTCGGCGACGAGGTTAAGATTATTAATATTAACGGCGACGAAATCCGTCCTGCTTTCGTATATCCCGGCAGAGGCGAGTTCCGTGCCACTTACGGCTCGCGTCAGTTCCCGATTTGCTGCAGCGGTACCGAGCGCTGGAGAAATCAGGTTCTCTCCCAGCTTAAGCAGATGGGTGACCTTGGTGCAGACTGCGTATTTGCAGATTGCTTCTGCGGATGTCCCTATCAGCCCTGCTTCAATGACCGCCACGAGCATGGTGCGCGCGTAGACGAGGAGTGGATTTACCACCGCAAGTTCTTTGAAGAAGCGGTTAAGTACTGCGACGAAGCGGGCAAGGTTTTTGCAGGCGAGGTAGTAACCGACGTTGCAGCTCCATATACCCAGTTCATCCACGGTCTTGTAAACGTTGACTTTAAGATTAAGAGCAATCAGTTCCCGGCACTTTTCCGTTATACCTTCCCCGAGGTTATTACTACCGAGCGCGGTATCCGCGATGCAGAGGGTCCTTCACCCAAGCAGATGAGAGCGGCACTAACCATGGGTGTCCGTCTTGACTGCGAGCTTTACGTTTGCCGCCGCGATATCGGCTGCGACGAGGGCTATAGTGCAATGGTCAAGGAATACTCCGACTATATGAACAAGTATTCCGAGTTCTATTTCGACGGTCTTTTCACGGTAATCGACACATCCAAACTTCCTTATTATGTAAAGCGCGGTGAGTTCTATAACGCTGATAAGACAAAGGTGCTTCGCGTACTTTACAACGCATCCGATGATGCGGTTGAGGCGTGCGGCGTAACTCTTGACGGCGATTCGCTCCGTTTTGACGTATTCGACGTGGCAGAGTACAATAAATAAGAAAGGAAAAAGACTATGAAAAAAGCATTAGCTTTACTTCTTGCGTGTCTTACTTTGCTTCCTTTGCTCGTTTCCTGCGGTGATACAACTCCTGCCGTTACCACCGGCAACGCAGAAAACGTTACGGCAGTTACCAATAACGACCCCTCCACCCCCGACATACCGTCGGCTGCTGAAATCGGCGACATTTCGGGCGACTTTAACATTCTTGTTGCAGGCAACTGGGCGTGGAACGACTATGAGGCAGAAGAAGAGTCCTCCGAGCTTGTTGAAATTGCTATTTACGAGCGCAACAAGCAGATGGAGGATGAGCACGGCATCACCATTACTACGCAGGATGTTGTTGCACACGGCACCTCGCAGGGGCAGGGCCCCGGCTTTCAAAAGCTTTACACCGAGTATATGTCAGGTACAAGCATGTACGATGCGGCGATGGTTGGTACATACGACGTTGCAACGGTTGCATACACAGGCCTTGTATGGGACATGAACCGTCTGCCATACATTAATCTCGAAAAGGATTATTGGGACCAGCAGGCAAACCAAGACCTTAGCGTAAACGGTAAGATGTACTACACAACCGGTGATATCTCCGTTGCCGACAACCGTGCTACATATACACTCTTCTTCAGCAAGAAGATGGTTGACGATTTCGGTCTTGAAAATCCGTACGACCTTGTTAAGAGCAATCAGTGGACGTTTGAAAAGTTTTCTGAAATGACCAAGAGTGTCGGCAGCGATGCAGACCTCAACGGTGTTTACGATACTAAAGACGTGTACGGTCTTATGACTCCCACAGATACAAACCTTGCGATTCTTTCCGCGGCTGATGAGAGAATTTGTACTGTTAAAGACGGAAAACTTGAGCTTTCTTTTTACAGTGACCGTGTTGAGTCGCTTTACACAAAGTTTATCGACCTTCTCAATAACTCAAGTGTTTACAACTATCAGGCTATAAGCCCCCAGCCCTCCTCCGAGGACCGCGTTGCAATGCTTGACAACAACCAGGCACTCTTCTATTCGCACACAATGTTCTACATCGACTATCTTCGCGAGTGCGAAAATAACTTTGGTATTCTTCCTTACCCGAAGTATGACGAAACACAAGAGAGCTACAAAAACCTTGTAAGCGCATGGCACTCACAGTTCCTTTGCGTACCGCTTATGTGCGAAAATGTCAACCGCACCGGCTATGTGCTTGAAAAGCTTGCGTACCTCGGTCAAGAGAAGCTTACCCCTGCATACTATGAAAAGACTCTTCAGGGTAAGTATGTGCGCGACGCCGAAAGCTCAGCGATGCTTGATATTATCTTTGACAGCCTCCTTTACGACGTTGGTATTTACTACAATGTCGGCACGTATCGCGAGCAGCTTACCGCACTTTCAAGAACGCGTGAAAATATCACCGTGCTTTACGAAAGACATGCACAGGCGGCACAAAATAATATCGAAACTATCAACAATGCATTTGCAAAGATTAACTATTAAGGTTTAGCAGGGGTTTTACCCCCTGCTTTAGCCCCCTTTAAAGGAAGGATAAATTTATGAAGAAAAAGTTACTTTTAATGCTTGGCTTTGTTCTTGTGTTTACGCTTATGCTTGCATTTGCAGCAGGTGCTTTAGGCACTGTTGTGTATGTAAAGGACGGCGGCACGGGCGACGGCTCAAGCCCTGATGCAGCGGCAGGAACACTTACCGTAGCACATTCAAACCTCGACCTTTCAAAAGACTGTACTGTAGTAATCTGCGGCCCCTATACCCAAAATGTAACATGGGTATGGAAAGGCGGCGACTACGAAGGCAGCGTAACTTTCACCTCGGTTTATGACGGCGTTGACTACCGCAAGACCGCAGGCGCTGCCTACAGCTTTAAGGCGGTTCGTTTCGTTTGCTTCGGCGAAACGAAATTTGAAAACCTTGACTTTGTATGCACCGGCACAAACATGCTCGTTGTAGGTCAGTGCAACCCCGTAACTATTGGTGAGGGCGTTACCATGACCGGCAAGGATATGACCGGCGGCTCGATTGCAAAGTCGTTTTGTATTCTCGGCGGCTACCAGAGCGGTCAGTCAAATCCTCCCGCTGCTTCTGATGAGGATACAAACATCACCGTGCTTTCAGGCAGCTCTATTTACATCGTACCGTTCTCCCGCAGTGTGGCTGACTGTAACTATACCGGTACCGCAAACATCGCCATCGGCAAAAATGCAAACGTAAAGACTCTTCATCTTTCCATTGCAGGCCCCGACGGCGCAGTAGGCGGTGACGTAAAGGTTACTGTCGAGGGCAATGCTAATGTTGAAATGGTTTACGGCTGTACCAGCCATACCACTATAAATTCGGTAGAGCTTACCTGGAAATCGGGTAATATCGGCGAGTTCTATTGGACATGCCCCAACACCGCAGGCAAAAAACTTGATATTAAAAACGGAACTACACTCAATGCAACCCCCACGGTAAAGGATAACGTTAACTTTGCCAATATAGCAGGTAACTTTGACAAGGTAAACGATATTGCAGACGTTGTTACAACTCGCCCCGATGCACTTAAGAATGCAACCGTGGTTTATCTTAAGGACGCAGGCGACGGCAACGGCTCTGCTGCCGATAAGGCACTTTCCTCAATTGATGCAGCGTTTGCAAGCCTTGACCTTTCAAAGGATTGCACCGTTGTAATCTGCGGCGCGTATACCCTTCCTCATACCTTCAACTACGGCAAGGACTATGAGGGCAGCGTAACGTTTACCTCTGTTTACGGCGGCGTTGACTACCGCAAGGCAGGTGCTTCTGTTAGCTTTAAGACAGGCCGCTTTGTTTGCTTTGGCGAAACCGTGTTCAAAGACATGGATTTTGTCTGCACCGGCACAAACCTTCTTGTTATCGGTCAGCATAACCCCGTAACTGTTGCCGAGGGCGTTACTATCAGCGGCGGCAGCCTTTCGGGCGCATCGGTTAACCGCTCCTTTGCTATTCTCGGAGGATATCAGCACCGCGTTGGCGAATATCCTTATGTCGATAACAGAGATACTCACATCACCGTACTTTCCGGTTCATATCTTTATATCATTCCGTACTCCCGCGATATGCTCGGCGACTACATGGGCACCGCATATGTAACAGTTGGCGGCAATGCATCTCTTGGCGTACTTCACGGCAGTGCGGTATGCAGCACACCCTATCCCGACGATGTTTCGGTTGGCGATGTAAAGCTTACCGTTCGTGACAACGCAAATATTAAAAACTTTTACGGTTGCACTCAGGGCACAAACGTAAACTCCATTGAACTCAACTGGCTCGGCGGTACAATAGGCAAGTTCGAGTGGAACTGCTCGGCAACTCCCTCGGCTGACTTCAGAGTTGCAAACAAGACCGTGCTCAAGGCATCCGATGCAGTAAAGGTACAGGGCAACTTTGGCGAAATCTCCAAGAATTTTGATATCGTAACCACTCCCGAAGATAAGACAAACTATGTTATAGCGGCTGCTCCCGTAATCGAAACCAACTATGGCGCGGCTCGCGGACTCTTTACCCTCGGCCTTGCGCAGGGCTACGATACCACCGGCACAAACTTCGGTCTTGACGACAATATCACCCGTATTCAGACCGTAGTTCAGGTTATCCGTTTCCTCGGCAAAGAGGCAGAGGTTAAGGCAGGCAGCTTTACACATCCTTTCACCGATGTTCCTGCATGGGCAAACAACTATGTTGGTTATGCGTATGCAAACAACATCACATCGGGTAGAAGCGCAACTAAGTTTGACCCCGACGGCGTTGTTGACGAAATGCAGTTCCTCACTTTTATGCTTCGTGCAATCGGATATGAGGATGCAAAGGGTGATTTTGTATGGAACAACCCCTACGCACTTGCAAATAAGGTTCGCATGTCCAAAGCAGACGGTACGGGCAGCATCTTTAGTCGCGGCGACGCGTTCCGCACCTCTTGGGACACTCTTTACGCAACCGCTAAGAACGGTGACCGCGTATACGATAACCTTATAGCAAATGGCACCATCACAAAGGATAAACTCACCGCGGCAGTTAGCGAAGCACAGACCGCAAAGGCTGCTATTAACCGCGCACCTATCGCAGATGTAGAGGAAAGCGGCTACAATGTAATTTCTATCGAAGAATACAAGGACAAGACATTTGCAGGCTTTATGGCGCAGTTTGTAGGCTTCCTTTCCGGCTACGAATTTGCAAGAGCCTCCGACGGTACTCCCCGCCTTGCAATGCCTGATAGTTGGTTTGAGCTTGTAAACGGTCCTTATGCAGAATACAACAAGAACAATGTTCATGGTGATAAGCACATCCTTAACAGCGAAACCGGTATTTGGGAAGTTTGGAACGATGACGACTTCTCCATCGACATTCTCGACCAGTATATCCTCCGCGACATGTATAATAATTACGGCACATTTGCAAGTAAGCTTATCAAGGACGGCTGGATTAACTACAATGTATGGGATATGGGCGGCGGTCACCGCACATACGGCGCATACGGTCTCTTCTCAAGATTTAACTATCTTCCCGGCTATGTTGGCGCAACCGAGTTCGGCAATGAGTACAATGTAAACGGCGAGCCCTATATCGGTAACGAAACCCTCGGCTTCAGCGCGGCAGGTATGCCAAATGTTGCAGTTGAAATGGCGGATATTTTCGGCACCGTTACCTCCGACCGTGAGCCTACTCTTTGGCTCAAGTATTTCACAGCACTTATTTCCATGGCATACTTTGAGGATGATATCCCCGCTATGATGCGTCAGGCGCAGGCAATTCTTCCCAAAGACTGTCAGCCCTACCGCGTAATCGACATCGCATTTGAGCTTTACGAAAAATATCCTAACGACTGGCGCCGCGCGGTGGTACATGCAGAAAGACTTTGCCATCAGGCGCACTTTGACCTTGACGACGGCACCGTAGGCGAAACCGGCACAAACTGCGCAATGATTCTTATCGGCCTTCTTTACGGCGAGGGTGACTTCTACGAAACCTGTAAGATTATCGGTCTCGCAGGTCACGGCGGCGACTCCACAAACCCCGTTGGTCTTTCTGTAGCAGCAGTTGCATGCGGCTGGAAGGGCGTTGACGAAAACTCCAAGAAGATTATCAACGATAAAGTATGGCAGGACGGCAAGGGCGTTGTAACAAATCTTGCCACCGGCGAAAAGCAGGCATATTGGATGTACTGCGTAGGTCTTCCCGAGCGTCTTTCTATGGCAGACTTGCTTGATATGTACCAAGATAACTTTGAAAAGACTCTTCTTGAAAACGGCGGCAAGATTGAAAACGGTAACTACTATATCCCGAAGAGCAATCTTAAGCTCACCGAAACCGTTTACTATAACGATTTTGAAAGCAACACTCTTGACGGCTTTAAGGCAAAGGGCAATGTAGACATTACCACTCTTGCATACGCGGGTGACTATTCCGCACGCGTACTCGGCAGTGAGAAGGAAGCAAGCGAGCTTTATACCACACTTACCGGTCTTGAAGTTGGCGCAGACTACCGTGTAACCGTATTTGCAAACGCTTCTGCAGGCACAACTCTCACCGTTTTCGCAAGAGAAGCAGGCAAGGCTGCAGTTGCAACCGCAACAGTTTACGACCAGACCAAGTTTGTTAAGCGTGAGCTTACCTTTACTGCAACCGCATCCACTATGGAGGTTGGCTTTAGCCTTCCTAAGGGTACAAACGAGTTCAAGTTTGCAACCGTGGACGAGTTTGAGGTTATCAAGGTTGATGAAATCATCACCGGCAGCGCAACTATTACCAATGCAAGTGCAACAAACGAGTACAAGGGTGCAGTTGGCATCGCAGTAAACGCAAACGACAAGACCGAAACCTATCTTAAAGTTACGTTTGCAAACACCACGGGCAAGATTGTTTCCGCCGCAGTAAACCTTGACGGTGCAATCTACGGCACGGTTCCTTTCTCAAAGACAGGTACCGCGAGCACCGATGTTTGCACGACCTATATTCCCGTTATTTCCGCAAAGGGTAATACTGAATATAATATTACGCTCAACCTCGGCACGGCAAGCATGTACATTTATAGTGTAGAGCTTGTTGACATTGTTGAGAGATGGTAAGAGGTTTTATGAAAAAGCTTTTAAAGTTCGTTTTATTAACAGTTGTTATCTCGGCGATGCTGCTTTTTGCAGCATCTGCCGCTGATAATGTTGTTTTCCTTAAGGACGGTGGCACCGGCGACGGTTCAAGCGCAGACAGCGCTGTCGGCACGCTTGCCAAAGCGTTTATTTCACTCAATCTCAAAAACGATGCTACTGTCGTTATCTGCGGTGAGTTTACGCAGTCCGCCGACTTTGCACACGGTGCAGTTTACAGCGGAAGCGTAACGTTTACTTCGGTTTATGACGGTGTAGACTACCGTGAAAGCGGTGCGTGCTGGAAGTTTAATTCGAGCCGCTTCGCTTGCTATGGCATAACTACCTTTGAAAACATTGATTTTGTTTCGCTTGGCGGCTATTACCGTATTGTCGGTCAGCACAAGGCGGTAACAATCGGCGAGGGCGTTACCGCTTCCGGCGACGGACTTGTGGGCAGCTCGCTGTCAAACTCGTTTGGCGTTATAGGCGGCTATGAAAAGGGTTTCGCCGTTGCAAACCTTAAGGATAGCAGAGATGTAAATGTTACCGTGCTTTCGGGCGATTATCTTTACATCGTGCCATTCTCGCATAATATGGCAGGTACATATCTTGGCACGGCAAATGTTTACATCGGCGGCACCGCGGATGTTTACAGAATGGTTGCCGGCGCAACCTATAACTCTGTTGAACTCGGTGATGTTAAGATAACACTCACCGATAGCTGCGACATTCACCTGTTTTACGGCTGCGTGACGGATATGACGCTTAATTCACTTGAAATTGAGTGGCTTTCGGGCACTTTCCGCTCTCTAAAGTGGAAGCTCAATGATACATACACCTTTACCGTAACCGATCACTCAATGCTTCGTGTCACCGACAAGGCGGCAGCAACCATGTACTATCAGCCGATAGCAGGTAATTTTGACATTGTTGTCACCGATAAGGACACAAGCGTTATACCTAACGCTCCCGAAGAGGCTACTGCTGCGCTTATCGGTCTTCGCGGCGATGATTACAATGCAGTAAGCTTTACTGCGGCAAGTGAAAAGACACAGATTTCGCTCAAGGTACCCACTGAGGGCGCGACAGAAAGTGTTGTTTACCGCATCAACGGCGATTTTTGGGACAAGGTTGACGCTGACGCAGTCGGCAACGGCCTTATGGCGTTTGACCTCACACTTGACGGCACATATGTGTGCGGTGCCACCGACTTTTTCAGCTACGGTGACGTAAACCGCGACCGCAAGGTGAGTATTTTGGATATTCCTGCAATGCTCCACGTGGTGCTTGGTGACAGAGAAGAAAAATATGACCTTGCTGCTGCGGATTTTGACGGAAACTACGAATATACTTTGGTAGATGTAATGCATCTTGCAAAAGAGCTTGTTCACGGCGAGGGTACAACCACCGAAACCTTTAACCCCGATGATTACAATGTAATCACCGTAACAAGATATCTCGACAAGACAAAACTCGGCTTCCTTTCGCAGATAGTCGGTTTCCTTTCCGGCTACGAGTTTGCACGCGATCCCGTAACCAAACTTCCCATGCTCGCAATGGATGACAGCTACTTTGAAATGTGCAACGGCGCGTATGCAGACCCAAAGGAAATCAACCTCCACGGCGACAAGCATCTTTATAATGAGGAAACCGGTGTCTGGGAGGTTTGGAACGACGATGACTTCTCAATTGACATCCTCGACCAGTATATCCTCCGTGATATGTTTGCACAGTACGGAACGGTAAACACAAAGGTTATCACCGATGACTGGCTTAAGTACGATGTTTACGATATGGGTGGCGGTAACCGCGATATCGGCGCATACGGACTTATGAAGAACTATCAGTATCTCTCGATTTTCGCGGGAAATACCGAAATGTGCAATAACTTCAACGTAAACGGCGAGCCTTATATCGGCAATGAAACGCTCGGTATGGTTGCCCCCGGTATGCCCGACCTTGCGGTTGACCTTGCATATAAGTTCGGTGCCACCACATCCGACCGTGACCCGATTGAGTGGCTCAAGATGTTTGCGGCGATGTACTCAATGGCTTATTTTGAAAGCGATGTTCCGACCCTTATCCGCACTGCGCAAAGAGCCACTATGCCCGAAGGCTCGTGGCCTTACGAGGTTGTCGACAAGTGCTTTGAACTTTATGAAAAGCATCCCGACAACTGGAGAGATGCGATACTTGAAGCGGATAAGATTTTCCGTAGCTATAACTACGATGTGAGCGGATATATGGGATGTACCTCCATTAACTGCTCGTTCATTATTCTCGGTCTCCTTTACGGCGACGGCGATTATTACGAAACCTGTAAGATAATTTCGCTTGCAGGTCACGGCGGCGACTCTACCACACCTACCGCGCTCGGTGTTGTCGGCGTAGTTTGCGGCTGGTCGCACCTTGACAGTACCTCAAAGGGTATTATCGAAGAAAAGGTATGGCAGAATGGTAAGGGAACCATCGTAAACCGCCCGCTTGACCCCGATGGCTCCTACGGAACATGGATGCACATGGCAGGTCTTGAAGAGAGATTTAACATAAGAGAGCTTATTTATCTCTATCAGGCAAACTTTGAGAATCTTCTCTACGAAAACGGCGGCTTTAGACTTGGCGACAATTACTATATTCCCAAACAGACTATCACAAGCGTAGAAACTGTTTACACCGAGCATTTTGAGGAAAACGGTATTTCCACATTTACGGTAAGCGGCGGCAGTGCGGCAAATCCTGCTGACCCGTTTATGGGTTCATACGCACTTGAACTTACCGCTGCCGAAAGCGGCGAAAGTGTTGCATATACGACAGTCAGCGGACTCACCGTAGGCGAAACTTATAACTTAAATGCATTTATTCGCACCGCCGACGGCGTAACTGCACACATGTTTGTAAGAGAAACGGGTGCCGATATAACCGATTATGTAACAGTTCACGATTCAAACGTTTATGTAAGACGCTTTACCACAGGCGTTGGTGAAAATGATATGTGCTCATACGTTAAGCGCCAGCTTGTGTTTACCGCAACTGCCGAAAGCATGGAAATCGGACTTATGCTCCCCGCAGGCACCGTTTCAGGTGGCAGTGCAGCGATTGATGCCATAATGCTTACAGCGTTTGACGAAACCTCGGTCGGCGACGTTACAGTAGTAGGCGCCAAAGACGAAAACGGCGCGTACAACGGACTTATCCGCTTTGAGATTGACGGCGGAAGCGACAAGGAATCGTGGCTCAAGCTTACCTACGGAAGCAATGCACAAGGTCTTGATAAGGCGATAACCCTTGTAAACCGCGCATGGCAGTCGAGAACGCCTATCGTTCCCACAAACGGCGGTAAGGTTACAATTTATATCCCCGTACTTGCAAATAAGGAAACAAACAACCTTCTTACAATGTATGTCGGCGAAACTGATGTAACCATTTACGAGGCAGACCTCGTAAATGCAAGATTCTAAAACAAAAAAGGCACTCGCAAGAGCGCCTTTTTTGTTCATTGCTATGATAATGTTTAGCTTCTTATTGTCATCCTGAACGAATGTGAAGGATCTGAAAACCTTGCACAGCAAGGTTTTTCTAAGACTCGCTACGCTCGCAGATTCTTCGCTACGCTCAGAATGACACTTTAATTTATCTACTACCGTAAAATTATTTCATTGTGTAAAATGCCCGCCTTACGGCGGGCATTTCGTTTGCCTATTTAACAATCATTTTTGCAAACTGAAGTACGTCGATAAGCTTCAGCGAAGTAACGGTGTAAAGATTTGCGGAGGTGATTTTGGTATCGTTGCAAACTGCGCGTAAAGCTACGAGCAGGTCTGCAACATTAACTGTGCCGTTTTCGTCAATGTCACCGGTAATGGCGCGATTAACGGTTACACCGTCTGCGACATTTACGGTAAGCTTACCCGTATTATTGCCGATTACATAAGCAATCTTTCCAAGCATTGAGCCGATACGCATGTTGTCCTTCATTACAACATCGCCCCAACCGCTAATGTTGGCGGTTATTGTACCGGTAAGGTAATTCATACCCACGATACCGGAGTTGGTTGCGTTTGTAACGGTCACATTCTTGCCTACATTGAATACCATGTTGCCGCTGTAACTGCCGAAAGGCGCGTAAGAAGTGAAACGGCGGTTGGTCGCGGTGAGGGCGGCAAATGTGCCGCCAAGTACGTTTACGGTGACATCTTTATCGCTCGATGCCGATGCAACGGTGTCGTAGGATGTCGAAGAATATACATCAATTTGCTCTCTGTCATCGACAACGCGGTAGCCTGCATAGAACTGCACATCGCCGCTTGTGGTAAACGACTCGGTAAACGTTACGTTGTGGTAGTTGCCAAACATTGCAACGTATTTGCCGCTTGCGGTGCTGATTTTGATATTGTCAAATATAACGTTGCTTCCAATCTGGAATGTTGCGTCAGCGGTGAAGTTGATTGCCGCATCACTGCTGTCGCCCTTAATGGTAATAGTTCCGAGGTTTTCCGGAATTGCAACGGTGGTGTTCCAATCAACAACACCCTTAACATGGATTGTCGCACCCGGTGCGCACTTGGAAAGTGCAATGGAGAGCGAGCTTGCAGGGGAACTTTCGGTGCCTGCACCGTATTCAACAGCGTCTGAAGCTACGTAAACATTGCTCATTGCAAAGTTGTCAACGCCGTATACATCGTTGTGAATTGCGCTATATACATCCTGCGCCATTATACCGTAGCCGTCTGCATGGGGGTGGAGGTTGTCGGAAGAAAAGAGCTTTTCTGCAATTGCGTCATCATATGTGAGCGCGTAGAGGTCTACAAAGTGATATTTTTCTGCATTGGTTGCGGCAAGCTCGGTTGCGATTTTCTGCTGCAAGGGGCGCATTACCGCCGCTGCGCGCATGCTGTAGGGGCCTACGCCGCGTCCGCGGAAGAGTGCGGAAGAAATATAAACCTCGTCGGTGTCGGCATTGTCACCGCATGCTTTGATAAACGTCTTATATTCATCGTAGAAATGCTGTGCTGTGCCGATTGAGTTGCCGGTTGAAAAAGCGTCGTTTGTACCGAGCGCAAAGAAGTAGATGTCCGCATCAACTTCGCCGAGTGCAAGCGGAGCAGGAAGCATTTCGGGGTAATAGTATTTAGTAGAGGGGAGCATGCCCGACGCGCTTACGCCGAGGTTGGAAACGATAACGTCGTTGCCTGCTGCGGTTTCAAGTGCAAGATACTGCGCAGGATAAGCGGACAAAATGGGATTGCCGGAGGAATGGCCCTCGGTGATGGAGTCGCCGATAAAGGCAACGCGAGTCGGCTCTTTGTATGAGGTTTCCTTGCCGTTTACCACGTCGAAACGCTTTGCGGTAATACCAAGGCTTTCGGGATATGTGATGGTTGCTTTCTTGTTTTCGCCCGCGTAAGCTTTAACCTGAGTTGCATCAAATACGGTGCCGCTCTTAAATGTGCCGCCGGTGACTTCTACGGTGTAGTTGCCGCGCATAAGACGGGAGTAGCCTGCGTCAACGTAGGTGTCGCAAACTGCACCGCCGTTAAACGTACCGCCCGAAATGGTGATGTTAACGTTGCCGTCCTGCGCGTAGTAGTCCTTGTTGGTTGCAACTTTTTTTGAAATGCTTTGCGCAGGTGAGTGCGTTGTGCCGATTCTGCCGGAGATATAAATGGGGGTGTTGAATGTACCGCCGGAGATATCAAGTTCAACATCGTCGGCGAGGAAGTTCATACCGCCTATATTGAAAGCATTAAAGGATTTGTTGTGTGCAAGCGCATCGTATTCGCCTGCTGTGCCGAATGTACCGCCGCTTATATTAATTGAAATGGGTGCTGCAACGGTGCCGATATAAACGTCGCCGGCACTGCGGAAGTGACCGCCTGCAAACTCGTTGAAATTGCCGTTTTCAACGGTAATCGAATAGGGGAGTGTTATAATAAGGTCGTCTATAGAACTTGCTTCTGCTGATTGAAGACCGCCGTAGAAGCGAAGGCTTCCGCCGCCGCTCTGTGTCATTTCACAGCTTTCGGTAAATACAATATTGTTGCATCCGCCAAACATATAGCAAGCAAAGTTTGCGGTAACGTCAAACGGAACGTCAAAGGTAACGGTGTTTGAGTTTGTGTTTTTTGCAAGCTGCAAACGGTGTTTGATTAGCAGTTTTGCACCGTTTTGCGCTGTGATAGTGAGGTCTGCGGACTGCTCGGGAATAGTTGTTTTTGCAGAAACGGTAGTATTGCCTACAAGCACGATGGTACCGCCTTTTTTGCCGAGGGCGGTAGCAGCCGCCGAAAGAGAGCCAACGGGCGTAGAAGCTGAAGAGCCGTCACCCGTGCCGCCGTCTTTAACATACACTGTCTTTTCTGCCGCAAATGCCGTAAGAGCGATTACTGCTGTAAAAAGAAGCGTGAAAAGGGAAAATAGAATCTTTTTCATGGTTTTCTCCTTATAATGGTATTTATCTATAGTAATAATACACAAAAAACTAGGTAGAAACAATAAAAAAATTGGCTGAATAATTCAAAAGAATTTTGTGGCTTGGACTAAACGACCGTTTACTTTCATGGAAAAATATGTTATAATTTGAAAAAATAAAACCTTTGCTGTTTTTATTTGTCGATATAAACGCATTTGGAGGTATTTTCAATGAAAATCACGGTCAAGGTTATTGCAGTCATACTTGGTATATGTATTGCATTGGGTTGTGCGGTTGCGGTTTCGCATCTGCTTAAAAAAGATGCAAGCGTAAACTTGCCGCGAGACACACAAGTACTCACAGAGGAAGAAACAGAATACGGCTATTGCAGTACAACGCTGTACCCTATGATTGAAGCTGAGGTGACAACAACCGCTGAGGTGACAACAACCGCTGAGGTAACAACAACCGCCGAGGTAACAACAACTGCCGAGGTAACAACAACCGCCGAAGTAATAACAACTGTCGAGGTCACAACGGCGGGGACAACATCTTTTGCGGCTCCGATTGCGCCACTGCCGACAAATCTGCCCGATGGCTTTGTGCTTCATGGACAAGTTCCGATTTTGATGTATCACGAGGTAAACGATTTGTGTTCAAACAGTCTTTTTCTTTCGGTTGCGGATTTTACCTCGCACCTCGACTATTTTGAGCGCGCAGGCATTACCCCGGTTACCCTTCATCAGCTTTATGACCACTGGGCAGGCAATGCGCTTTTGCCCGAAAAGCCAATTGTTCTCACATTTGACGATGGCTATGTTAGTATGTACACCACCGTCTATCCAATGTTGAAGGAACGGGGCTGGAGCGGTACGTTTTTCTGTATTACAAGCACCTTTGGGGAATACGGCTATCTCACCGAGGAAATGATTGCGGAAATGGCTGCAAACGGTATGGAAATAGGCAGTCATACTGTCTCACATGTAGAACTTAACGCACTTGGAGGAGAACGGCTTTCAAACGAACTCTTGATATCTCAAAGCGCTCTTGCCGATGTTGTCGGCAAGAATATTGATATGCTTTGCTACCCTGTTGGACGATACAATTCACAGACAATATGTGCGGCAGAGGACGCGGGCTATTTGTGCGCCGTAACCACTAAACACGGTATTGCCTCAAGGTCACAAGGTAACTTTGAGTTAAAGAGGCTCAGAATCAGCCTTGGCAGAGATGCGGAGTGGCTTGAGCAGGCACTTTCTCCTTTGGGATACTAATGCTGCTATTGCTACATTACACATGCCCAAAAAGCACTCCGAAAGGAGTGCTTTTTGGTAAGTTGAAAAACGATTGTTGTGCGACAAATTGGAGGGGAAACCCCTCCCCTACGGCATGTCAATGCCTTTCATAATCATCATAACCATTAATTTTTTTGGTGCGTGGTAGCAACGTCTTGCTACGCAAGGATACACATACAACAAAAGAGGTACTCGAAAGAGTACCTCTTTTGTTGGTGCGGGTAATGGGACTTGAACCCATATGAAGTTGCCCTCACTAGAACCTGAATCTAGCGCGTCTGCCAATTCCGCCATACCCGCATATTAAATTATTTTTGTGGTTGCCACTCAATACAACCTGAATC
>JAZNOM010000082.1:0-2312 GCA_045580835.1 Eubacteriales bacterium | reverse complement strand
ATTATTTGGCCTTTATCGGATGACAGCCGAAGGTTGGGAAAATCTTTGTTTCTTTGATTCGAAATACTCTGTTTCTTACAATGTTCGCAATTTTGTATTCTGCGATGCGCAATCAAACCCCATTGTATTTTTATATGATGTGCTCGAAAAAACGCTTACGGCCTATACAGAAAAAGCGGAAGAGATTGCAACTGTTTCGGTACAGAATCTAAACGATTTTGGAACCTCCACAAATATCCAGGCTTCCGCTGTCGGAAACAGCATTAATTTTGTCAGCAGCAACGGTGCTGATCAGGTTGATTTCCTTTTTTTTGATTTAAAGGACAGAGAATTCCACCAAATCAAGGAGAATCTGGCAGGACTCAGCAATGCCATTTACCTGAATGGTATTGTGTTCGAGGACGATCGCACCTACATTTTGGCTTTGAATTCAAGCTATGCCGACGGGGATACCTTATATCTGTATGTCTATAAAAGGCTTTCGGAGAATTCGCAGGAGTTACTCTTCAGCAAGACTCTTTACGAGCGTGAGTACAACTCATTTTTAAGAAAATTCGACGGCGGTTCGTTGCTTGTTGGCGATAAAGGGGAAATTTATATATTCTATACTGTTCGGGAAGGACGCTACGGCGGTGCTCGATATGCGTTGGATGTCGTATCCTCCGAAGGCGAAAGCCTGGTGTCTGCGACCTACAAAGCGCTGCAATATCCGTCTTACCCGACCACCCCCGGTAACCGCGGATTATTCCTGGGACCGGACGGTACATTGTACTTTATTGAAGACTATGATGCATCTATGGCTAAACAAATCTGCATTGGAAAATTCGTTGGCAAGAACTACCAGAGAATCGAAAAGGTAGCTTCTTTCAAGGATGTAGAAAACGCCATTCTTCTGCAGCCGCAGTTTATAAGTGATTTTGAAGCAAAAAGTGGTATGTTTGTTGATCTGTTAGGAGTCTGCAAATATGATAGCATTATGAAGTGCAGTTATATGCGGCTTCGCCTAAACTAATTTATGTTGTCTAACGGGATCTCCGAAATAATGACAAGAAGGTGAGGTGAGCTAAGCGGAGAAAAAGCGTTTAATCCGTCTCGTTAATGACGAACGTTCCTTACTATCTATTAGAAAGGCACCTGCATGCGATAGCACAGCATTTGTATTTTTTAAAGTTTTTTAGATGCTGTATGAGCTCGGTACACAGAAGCATTAGCTTTACCGTGCGCTTGAAATTGACCAGAAGGAAGATGTGCCATGTTTATGACTAATTATAAAGCTACTTTGAAATCGATATGTCGGACACCCCTTGTCCTTATGGCCTTTGGGGCGACGATTCTTCTCGCAATCGCTTTATATAAAGGAGGAACATACGGAGAGTTAGAGCTGGCCTCTTTGCGTGCAGATATTTGGAATCATGTCCTCACGTCATGTATTCATCTGTTTCCTCCGTTCGTAGGATTGATGATATCTGCGAATATTCTTTCGGAGCTGCAAAACGGATTCAGTGACCTCATCATCAGTTCCCGAAAGTCGCATTTGAGCATTTTTATTTCCAAGCTTTGCGCAGTTGCAACTATAACGCTTATAGCTAGATTGGTGCTGTTGGCGGCTAAATTGATATGGTTTTGGGGATTTTCCTATCCCGAAAAATATGGAAGCATCGGCATTCAGTTACCGTTAGATAAAATTATTTGTTGGTACATGGCAAACGAAATGGTTCACATGCCGTTAATATTGTTATGCTATATTGCCATGCCGGTTTTTATTATTGCAGTTACAAAGATTCCGTCGACAGGAGCTGTTTGGAATGTCGGCCTTTATCTTGCAAGCTCTGTGTTCACTGCGTTTAAGGGATCCGACTTTACGGTTCCGCCAAATAGCTTAATTAGCTTCACCAGCACATTTATTTATGTTGATACGCCACAGTTTATGGCTGAACTGCAGGCAGGACTAATCACAAATGCACATGGAGAAGGGGCTGCACCTCTTTCCTATGCAGCAGCCGCCTATATCGGCTGGATCGTGTTTTCCCTCGCCCTGCTCACGGCGGCGTATTTTATCCTGAAGAAAAGATACAGGACGTAAAAATTTCAACACGGAGGTGCTTACACCATGAAAAACGAATTCTTTTACGAAAATATAGACCGTCTGTATGCGGCGGCGAAGGAAAAGCACGGCGAGAGGGCAGAAGAAGTCCTTGTGAATGCCGTGCGAAAGACGGCGGGCAAGTTTAAAAAGCTCGGCGAAAAGGCATATATCACCCTGCTTCTGCAGGAGCTTGGTGTGGGCGCATTTTATCAGGTGGAAGAGCGCG
>JAZNOM010000081.1:0-30652 GCA_045580835.1 Eubacteriales bacterium | reverse complement strand
AATAGCACGGTCAATGTCAAGCAAAATCTTACCAAGACCGAGGAGTAGGTGGAGCTTGTCGCGCTTTTTGCCAAGGTCAAAGGTAAACTCGCGGCGGACACAGTTCATGCGGAAGCGTATCCACTCGGTGAGGATGCCTTTGATGCCGAGCTGGCGGGGTGAGCCGTCAATAAGCACGTTGAAGTTACAGTCAAAGCTGTCCTCAAGCGGAGTGAGCTTGTAGAGCTTTGCCATCAGCTTGTCGGGGTCAGTGCCGCGGCGCAGGTCAATGGTGAGCTTAAAGCCCGAAATGTCGATTTCATCTCGAACATCGGTGATGTCCTTGATTTTACCGCTTTTAACAGCGTCACCTATTTTGCCCATAATGGCTTCGATAGAGGTCGAATAGGGAATCTGCGTTACGTCAATGCAGTTTGCTTCCTTATCATATGAGTAGCGCGCGCGGAGCTTGATAGGGCCGCGACCTGTTTCATAAACAGCCTTCATTGACTCCCTATTATATATAATGTAGGCTCCGCCGGGGAAGTCGGGGCCTTTTACAATGTCAAGCAGTGTATCAATAGTGGTATTCGGGTGGCGGAGAAGTGCAATTGTAGCATCGCATATCTCGCCGAGGTTGAAGGAGCAGATTGACGATGCCATACCAACCGCGATACCCATATTCGGAGAAACGAGAATGTTTGGGAACGAGGTGGGGAGCAGCGCAGGCTCGGTCAAGGTATTATCGTAGTTTGGCACCATGTCAACCGCGTCCTTGTCAACGCCGCTGAAAATCTCGGTGCAAAACGGGTCAAGCTTTGCTTCGGTATAACGCGCGGCGGCAAACGCCATGTCGCGGCTGTACTGCTTACCGAAACTGCCCTTTGAGTCAACAAACGGGTGGAGCAGCGATTCGTTGCCGCGTGTAAGTCGCACCATGGTTTCATAGATTGCCGCGTCGCCGTGGGGATGCAGGCGCATGGTAGTGCCGACAATGTTTGTACTCTTGGTACGGTTGCCGGTCATAAGTCCCATTGTGTACATGGTGTACAGCAGTTTGCGGTGAACGGGTTTAAAGCCGTCAATCTCGGGGATGGCTCGCGAAATAATAACGCTCATCGCATAGGGCATGTAATTGGTTTCAATTACATCGGTGATGAGTTCCTTGCGAGGTGCCGCTTCGGGAATGTTTTGCACTATGGGTTGCTTTTTTGTTCTTGCCATTACACTTTTATCCTTTATGTTTTTTCGTACAAATAACTGTTTTTTTCCTTGCCGACACGCTTTACCGCGCCGACGTGGAGGAGAATATTAAGCGTTGTTTGCGCTACGTGGCGTTGTCTTTTTATCGCTTTTGCAAAATCCGCACTTGTAAAGTGTGAGGGAAGTGTGCTTGGTACAAGCTTTGCAAAGTCATTTTTGCCGTCGATATATATTTCTTCTTCAATCGCGTTTGGTATGCGCTCGAAAACCTCATAGCCTTTGTGGTTGCGATAACTTTTTTTCACTGCTTTGCGGTATTCTGTGATATTAAGCAGTACAAAGTGAAAGTATAGGTTGTCGCACTCAAGCAGCATCTTGATTTTGTAAAGCTCGCGGAATGCATCATATATGTCGCCATGGCGCGGGCTTTTTCTCATTTTTGAGGTTTCGCCCGTTTCTTCGTCAATAAGACAGTAGTGCTTTGTTTTTGCTATCGGAAGAACCACGGTAACCGGATATTCCTTTAAAAATGCCGCAAGCTTTGCACGCAAACGGTCAAAGCCGCGCGTTTGAATCTCGGTGATGCATCCGTCACGCATGATGTCGGCAACGTATCTGCCGACTGCCACCTCGTGAAAATCGTCGCACGGTTCAAGGTAGTATTTGAGCACCGAGTGAGTCATCTTTTCGGAAAGCGTGCCGATGCTGCCCTCAAAAGCCGTGTTTTGCTTTGCACTTTTCAGCGCGTTTTCAAAGCGGCTCATAACTCGATTATATTATGCGCCGCCGCACGTATCATTCGGTTGTAAAGCGCAAGCGCAATGCCGCTTTGCTTTGGCATCGGCGCGAGAATTTTCTTGCAATTGGTGCAGTCAGCCTCGCGGAGCGCGGCAAAAAGCCGCTTTGCCTGCGAAACTTCGCTTTCGCGGCTGCCGATAGTGATTATCTTGTGATTTTTGAAAAGCTCTGCTTCCTCGTCGTATACAAGCAACAGCGTGTCACTGTCAGCTTTTGAGCAGTATTCGATACGGCGCTCATCGGTGCCTGAAAGCAGATAGAGCGGTGCGGTTGGTGCATAGTGGCGGTACTTCATGCCGGGCGAAAGCGGGCGCTCGTCCTCTTTCAGCTTGTTCGTAACCGCCTCTGCAACCTCGACCTCGTCAAAAAGCTCTTTTAACATGTCGAGCGTTATGGCACCGGGGCGGAGCAGTGTAACTTTGCCGTTTTCGATTTTTACAATGGTGGATTCAAGTCCGAATGTGCATTCGCCGCCGTCTATAATCATGTCAACCTTGCCCTCAAGGTCGCCCTTGACGTGCAATGCACTTGTAGGAGAGGGCTTGCCCGAGATGTTTGCGCTCGGTGCGGCAACGGGTACGCCGGCCGCTTTTATAAGTGCGCGCGCGGTCTCGTTTTCGGGGCAACGTATACCGACGGAGTCAAGTCCGCCTGTTACTGTCATAGGTATGCAGTCGCGCTTCGGCATTATAACGGTAATTGGTCCGGGCATAAATGCATCGGAGATTTTTTTAAACTCCTCGCCGACAAAAGCGTACTTATTTGCATCGCTCGGCGCGGCAATATGTACGATAAGCGGATTGTCGGACGGGCGGCCCTTTGCCGCGTAGATTTTTTCGGCGGCGGTGGCGTCAAGTGCGTTTGCACCGAGTCCATAAACGGTTTCGGTGGGAAATACAACAAGCCCGCCACGGCGCAGGATTTCTCCTGCGCGTGCGAGCGCGGTGTCATTTACTTGGTTTTGCGATATAAAATCAGTCTTCATTACCTTTAAGTTTCTCGGCGGTATCGGCGGTGATAAGTGCGTCAATCATTTCGCCGATGTTGCCGTTCAAGAAGTTTTCAAGTGAGTAAAGTGTAAGTCCGATGCGGTGGTCGGTGATGCGACCTTGCGGGTAGTTGTACGTGCGGATGCGCTCACTGCGGTCGCCTGTACCTACCTGACTCTTACGTGCCGAGGCAATAGCCTCGGTCTGCTTTGTCATTTCGATGTCATAGAGCTTTGTGCGTAGCATCTTCATCGCCTTGTCGCGGTTCTTGAACTGGCTGCGCTCCTCCTGACACTCAACGATGATACCCGTCGGAATGTGAATGATGCGGATTGCAGACTCGGTTTTGTTGTCATGCTGACCGCCCGCACCGCTCGACTTGCAGGTTTCGATTTTGAGGTCGGCGGGGTTTATCTCAATTTCAACGTCCTCCGCCTCGGGGAGAACCGCAACGGTTGCGGTAGAGGTCTGAATTCTGCCCTGCGCCTCGGTTTCAGGTACTCGCTGAACGCGGTGAACGCCGCTTTCAAACTTAAGGCGCGAGTATGCGCCCTCACCCTCAACCATAAAGCTTACTTCTTTAAATCCGCCAAGTTCGGTTTCATTTGCGTTCATAAGCTCGCATTTAAAGCCTGCGCTTGCCGCATACATGGTGTACATGCGGTAGAGAACCGCCGCAAAAAGTGCAGCTTCTTCGCCGCCTGCACCCTGACGGATTTCAACGATAACGTTTTTGTCATCGTTGGGGTCTTTCGGGAGCAGGAGAATTTTGAGTTCTTCGAGCAGCTTTTCGCAACGCTCGTTTTCTGTATCGTATTCTTCTGCCGCCATTTCGCGAAGCTCGCTTTCAACCGAGGAGTCGTCGCGAAGCTCTTTTGCACCGTCGCGTGCGCTTTCCGCTTCCTTGTACTCGCGGAACTTTTCGATAACGGGAGAGAGGTTCTTGCGCTCTTTCATAAGCGCGGTGTATTCTGTCTGCTTTGAAAAAATATCCGGGTCTGCAAGCGCTTCTTCGATTTTTTCAAAGCGTTCTTCTGCTTTTTTGAGTTTATCTATCATAAGTATGTTACGGGAGAATGTCAGAACTTTTTAAGGAAAAGTTCCGACACCTCAAAACCTTTTTAAAAAATATTTTACAGTTATTCTTTGGTCCTTTCTTTTTAAGAAAGGACACCTTCGTATTTTTTATTTGCAAAATGCCGCAAATGCTTCGTATGCAGCGTATACATCTACTTTAGATACAACCTCATAGGGCGCGTGCATCGAGATTACGGGAACGCCGATATCAAGCGTGTCGATATTGCGGTTTGCGATATAAGCGGCAACGGTTCCTCCGCCGCCCTCGTCAACCTTGCCAAGCTCTGCCGACTGCCAAACAACGCCTGCTGCATCAAGAATGCCTCGGATTTTACCTACAAATTCTGCGCTTGCGTCAGAGGTGCCGCTCTTGCCGCGTGCGCCGGTGTATTTGGAGATTGAAACGCCGCAGCCGATAATTGCGCTGTTACGCTTTTCGTAAACTTCGGCAAAATTGGGGTCATAGCCTGCGGTAACGTCTGCAGAGAGGCAGGTGGAATTGCCGCGTACAACTCTCGGATTTGCACCGAGGTTAAGCGCGATTTCTTCCATGAGGTCGGTGAAAATTTCACTCTGCATACCCGTTACGCCGATAGAGCCCGTTTCTTCTTTATCTGCAAGCACGCACATAACGGTGTGGGTGTCATCAGCGGTGTCGAGAAGCGCCATGAGCGCTGGGTAGGAGCAAACGCGGTCATCGTGACCGTATGAGCCGATAAGCGCGCGGTCAAGACCGATGTCGCGTGCCTTTGCCGCAGGAACGAGGGAAAGCTCTGCGCTGATAAAGTCGCTTTCGCTCATGCCGTACTTTTTGTTGAGAAGTTTGATAACATTCTTCTTGATGCCGTCGCTTTCCTCACCTGCAAGCGGAGCCGAGCCGCAGAGAATGTTGAGGGTTTCACCCTTGATTGCGGTAGCGAGAGGTTCTTTTGACTGATTCTGTGCAAGGTGGGGGAGAAGGTCATTGATATAGAAAATGGGGTCGCTGTCATCCTCTCCGATGCAAACATTTACGGTAGTACCGTCGGCTTTTACAACAACACCGTGGAGCGCAAGGGGAGTTGCGGTCCATTGATACTTGCGGATGCCGCCGTAGTAGTGGGTTTTGAGGAATGCCATGCCGTCAGCCTCGTAGAGGGGAACCTGCTTTAAGTCAATTCTGGGAGCGTCGATATGTGCCGCCATGATGCGGATGCCGTTTGCGATATCCTCTGTGCCTACCTTTACAAGATAAAGGCTCTTTGCACGGTTGTTGAGATAAAACTTGTCGCCAACTTCGATTTTGTCACCGATTTTGTACTCCTTGTAGCCTTTTGCTTTGGCGAGAGTGATTGCGGCGTCAACCGCTTCACGCTCGGTTTTTGCATCGTCAAGGAAATTCATGTAGCCTTTGGCGAAATCAAAAGCAGCCGCGGTTTTTTCGGGTGCTTTCTCGTAAGATGATTGCTTTTTGTAAATGAGATTTTCCATTTTTGTTTCTCCTAATTTATTGATAATATAATTTTTCATACATTTTTACCGCATTTGTTACGCGCTCGACGTAGGTGGCTGTTTCTTCAATCGGGATTTCCAAAAGTCTGCCGAGATCGTCGGCTTTCCCTTCGCTTATCCAACCATCAACGCGGGAGGGACCTGCGTTGTAAGCGGCAAACGCGGTTTCCCACACGCCAAACCTTTCGTAAAGTATCGAAAGATAGTATGTGCCGAAGCGGATATTTGTTTCAGGGTCGTAGAGCATACCCGTTTCGTAATCCTCGCCCTCAAGAGAGCAGAGATATTCAAAGGTCGACGGTATTATCTGCATAAGTCCTATTGCGCCCGCTGCCGATTTTGCTGCGCTGTCAAAATCGCTTTCGCACTTGATTACCGAATAGCAGATTTTTTCGGGCACCTTGTATTTTTCTGAATACTTTTCTACAAATTCGCTGAACCCGCGTGGGTGCGAAGCTATGTCAAGCTTTGTTTTTACATGATCTGCAAAAAATCCGATGCCTATCGATAAGGCAACGATAATAAGAAAAACAAAGATGTTTTTTATCAATTTGCTCAATGTCAGTTTTCTCCGTGAAGTAAGTTGTCAATGCTTTTTGCATCGTCATCTAAGGGAAGGATGCCGTTGTTTACGATTGCTGTGTCACACTGCGCTATATAAAAAGACCAAGGCTTTTGCGAGCGGATGCGGAGCAGAGCTGCTTCGCGGCTGATACCGTCACGCTTCATTATACGTTCAACGCGTATTTCTTCCTCGCAGTATACGCAGATAGTAAAGTCGCAGAGCTTGTGCAGTCGCGCTTCGATAAGGAGAGGGGCGTCAATTATAAGTCCTTTGGCATTTTGCTCCTTTAAAGATATAATCAGCTTCACATACTCGCGACATACGTATTTGTGTGTGATTTTATTGAGTTTTGTAAGCTTTCGCGCGTTCTTGCTGCCGAAAACCTTTTTGCCGAGTACCTTGCGGTCGATGTCTCCGTCTTTTAATATGTCGTTTCCAAAAGCTGCTACAAGCTCGCGCCGCATTTCTTTATTTGACAAAAGCAATTCGTGATAAATTTTATCCGCATCTGCGTGAACATATCCGAGCTTTTCAAACGCCGCCGAAAGATAACCTTTTCCCGAACCGCTTTGACCGGTGATTCCTATTATTGTCATACAAAACGCTCCGTTGAATTCTCTAATAATATATTCTACCATATATTATTATATTTTGCAATATTTAATATTACACCGAAAAAGTAATTTTCTGCAAATGAAAAACTTGCCGAAAGCAGTTGACAAGATTTTTGAAATATTGTATAATAGTACCACAATAGGGGTAGTGTGAGAACTATGCCTATTTGGAATAGCGTATTTTGATACGTAGGACGAACAGAGAGGAAAAAACTATGAAAAAGAGATTTCTTGCTTTGCTCACAATGTTGCTTGTTGCGGCATTGATGACAACTGCAGTTTGTGCAACAACAACTCTTGTGCGCGCAACTGCAGGCGAGGGCGTTGATTACGGCGCTCTTACAGAGGCACAGACTTTCGACGTTTACATTGTTGTAAGCCCGATGACTGTTGCTTCTGGTAGTAACTATATTTACCGTGTGCCCGAGGACACTACTACCGGTGCTCCCACGGCTGCAAAGAATAAACTTACTGATGAAAAGTTTACTTTGGCATGGGATAACAAGTCGCTTGAGGTTTCTGCTGTTGAATACTATCAGTGGGATGATACCGACAAGCTTGCAAAAGACTGGGTTGTAGGCGACGGCTACAAGCTTGCATTTCTTGCAAAGCTTGGTACCAACAACCAGAATGCTATTCAGGCGCCTGTTTCCGTAACAGGTTTTGGTACGGGTGCAAGCAACACCGGTACTCTTGTTATTGATTTTGGTTCTACTGCTACAGGCGGTTTCATGATTCGTTCGGAAGAAACGGCGCCGAATGCTGCTGTTGCAAAGGTTACATTTAAGGTAGTAGCAGGCGCTGAGGGCGGCGAAGAAACCATTACCCTTGATAATACCTATAAGGTAAGCGGCACTTCTTATTCTGCAACCCAGACCAGCGTTTCTGTAACCGTTGTTGCGGGTTGTGACCATGCCGGCAAGGTTGCTCTTACCGAGCAGCAGCTTGCAGACAAGGGTCTTGCAAATAGCACACCTACATGTATCGCAACCGGTACCACATGGTATCACTGTTCTGCATGCGGCAAAGATGTTGCCGAAACTCTCAACGTGATTCCTCACGACTTTTCTGTTGAAAAGTACGTTGAAGGTCACGTGCCTACCTGCTATGTAGGCGGTCAGAAGGCAATGTACTGTTCAACCGAGGGTTGTACCGCATACGATGCAGCTACTGTTGAAGATGTGCCTGTACTTGGACACTCCTGCACAGAGCAGGTATACCTTGCGCCTAACTGTACCGATGAAGGTTACGATTACTATTGGTGTACGAGATGTCATGGTATTGCTGCCGAATTGAACGCATCCAGCGTAGTTTCCGGTGCTTATTATATAGATGGTAAGCTTTACTCGAATCCCGCAGGTACAGTTGAACTTACAGAAGTTCCCGCTGCAGTTGTTATCGCTGCGCTTGGTCATGACTGGGTATATGACCGTACCGATGGTGATACACAGTATTATTATTGTTCTCGCAAGGATGAATGCGGCGCGACAGAGTATGCGGTTACTTCTGCAGATACTGTTCGCTATGCTGCGGATGTTGCTAAAGGAACCAAAGACGGTTCTTCTGCCGAGAATGCTACTACATATGCAGAGGCGTTTGAGGATTTAGGTAAACTTCCTGCAGGTGTTGATGCGACTATCTACCTCGTTGAAACGATCAACATTCCTTCGTTGCAGGTTTCCGGCAACAATACTGTAGTAAAGTCTTTTGAAGAGTATCGCCATGATGCCCACATTACCGTAACCACCGCTCCCGGCGTAAGCAAGGCGGCGCTTTACTTTGATTTTTCACTTGCATCTCAATACTATCTCTCCGGTCCTACTACTTTTGATAATATAATTATTTCCAGTAACGCTAAAGGCGGTACGGGCGGTTCCAGTGAAAGTATTTCAATTTTTGGACGCGGATTCAGATTTGAAGCAACCGAAAATTTGACAATGGAAAGCACGCTTACCGGCACTGACGCAAAGATTACTTACTCTAAGGAAAAAGGTACCTTTGGCTATTCCAAAGATGTTTCCTATGATTTTGCAGCATGTAAGATTTACCTCATCGGCGGATTTTACCCAGGTGGCCTTTACGAAGGTGCCAACGGAAAAACCTTCACTGCTGACCTTGTAATCAACGGCGGTGAGTTTTGGGTAGTTACAGGCGGTAGCCGTACCAATGACGGTCTTCCCATTTCCGGCAGCGAGCTTAATATTTCCATTGGAGGAAATGCGGTTATCGGTCAGCTTGCTCCTATATCTATTTACAATTCAAGCATTAATCTTGGAGATACCGTTGCAAACATTCACTATTACGGCGGTACTATTATCGTTGCATATCGTGGTGAAATGCAGCCCAGACCGGATGATTGCTACACCGTAAACCATTTCTTCCACAATGGCTCCGGCAAGATGGTTGTCGGTGAATTCCAGATGGGTCAAACACACAAAAAGAACGTAAACTGTTACTATAGCGTTTCCGATAATGCAAGACCCAGCGCAGAGGATTACGGTCTTGCGTTTATCGCTAAAGGAGATACTAACGCTTCTTCTTACGGTGAAACCAATGAGAATATGACCTTCCCCGAATACTGCTCCATTTACCTTGACGGACATGATTTGGTCGACGGCGAGTGTACATTCTGTCAGACCACTGTTTGTGCGGAGCACGTAAGAGAAACCGTCATTGCCTCCGAACCTACTTGCGTTGCAGACGGTGTTTGGGTTGTACGTTGCTCGGTTTGTATGGAAAAACTCGGCGAAGAGAGATTCCCTGCAAGCAGTGAGTATCACGAAGCAGAGTGGCGCATTAACGGCAATACATATGAGTATTACTGCCACATCTGTAAGAAGGTTATCGCTACACGCGCAAACACTGCTACAGAGTTTTATGTATCCGATAACGGCTTCTCTGACGGTGGTTTCACCGCAGACTATCCGCTCAACGACTTTGAAAAGGCGTTTGATATGGCAGTTGCATCGGGCAAGGATGCTACCATTTATATCGTAGGTTCTGTAACCATTCCTTCAAACTGCACAGCTTCAAACTCTCACTATGTATTTGCTGAGCCTACACATAGTAAAACCATTACCATAGCAGGTTATAAAAATGTCGGCGTTTTCAAGTTCTCTGCGGCAGGTTCCGGCAGACAGAGAGTAATTTACGCTCTTAACGGTGACACCACTTTTGAAAACGTAGAGTTCTCTTCTTGGGATTATGAAATGGCTTCGGGCAAGACCGACTACTTCACTTACTTCGCAGCACAGCATAATCACCTTACCTTTGGCGAAAATGTTACTACCGACTTTATGAGAAACACCAACCAGAACAGAATCACCAGTTCTTATATCGTTCTCGGCGGTTGCTATCATAATCTCTATACAAAGACTACAGCTACTCATGCTACGACGTGTCGCGGCGGTGAGAATCATGTAACCTTCTGTTCCGGCTCGTTCTATCGCTTTACCGGTGGTTCTGTAGGCGGTAACTGCAGCGATTCTGATATTATCATTGAAATTCTCGGTGATGTATCCTTCCGTGACTACTTTGTTTTCGGTGGATTTGAATTCACTTCCGGAGACGCTCTCTTTGTTCTTGACGGCAATCTTTCCGTAGGTAACTATTTCTCCCTCGCAGGTGCAAATAAGAATCCTAAGTATACCGAAGACAGTGTTGCAAAGTTTGATCTTGCCAGACTCGATGCGGCAGATGTTGGTGATGTAACCCTTAAGATTCTTAACGGCTCCATTACTACTCAAAACTTCCAGGCAACTACTTCTTCAGTCATCGCAAGACCTATCGGTGCATCGCTTTACGGTGTTGTAGATAACAGAGAAGATACGACTCAGGAATTCGATATTACAAGACAGGTTGAGTCTCTTACAATCATTTATAACCCTGCAAACGGTTCCGCAAAGGAAACCGCGCTTCGCTTTGATGCTCTTGAAAGTTCAAAGGTAATCACTTACAAGAAGCTTAACAGTGATGTGGTATGTCCCGATACTGCAAACGGTGAGCATGTACAGGGCGCAGAGGTTGAGAGAGTAGAGTCTATCTGCTCCGCACAGGGACACGTTATTTACAAGTGTACCGTTTGCGGCAATAACTATTCAGTTGCTCTTGATGAAGTTCCTCATAACTTTGGCGAAGGCGTAACCGCTTCTGCTGCTACATGTACAAATCCTGAAATTGAGAAGAAGGTTTGTGTAGATTGCGGCTATATCGAATATTACATCGGCGATGAGCCTGCTACCGGCGAACATGTATATGATGAAAATAATATTTGTACCGGTTGTATGCAGAACAAGCAGACTCTTTGCGAGCATGAAAACTGGAGCGAACCTGTAGAAATCAAGACCGGTTGCGGTGTTGGTACAATGATTGTCTGCGATGAATGCGGCAAGGAAGTTATCGAAGTTACCGGCGCAGACCACAACTTTGGTAAGTACACCGTTACCGTTCAGCCCACTGAAACCGAGCCCGGTGTTAAGACTCGCACATGCCGTTCTTGCGGTAAGGTTGAAACTGCGGTTATCTACGCAGACGGCGGAGCAATCAACAGTACGGCAATCGCAACAGATGCAAACGGTAATCTTGCAGACCTTGACGTTGCAACCAGCAAGCTTACAAGCGCAGAAAAGGAAGTTCTCAACGCACTTCTTCAGGATACCTCTTACGGTTCCGAGGTTAAGGTTTCCTACAAGGTTGACGGCGACAATGTAACGGACATCACTTATAGCATTCCGCTTCCTGCAGAATATGCAGACCTTAAGAATGTTAAGGTTGTTGTTAAGGATGAAAACGGTACTCTCCATGCAGTAGAGTTTACTGTAGAAAAGGGCTTTATCGTATTCAAGTTCTAAGCTATAAAAAGGCTTCCGAAAGGAAGCCTTTTTGTTATTTCAATGCCAATGTTTAGTTTTTATACAAAAAATATAGTTTTTAGTATTTACTATATAAGTTATTTGTTATAAGATGAAAGTGTATAGTATTTTATTATAAAGGAGAAAAAATATGGAATGGATGAAATTCGGTTCTGAGATTTTTGAAAAGGACGGTGTTTATTCTACAAACAGCACCCTTTTCCCCACAAAAGAACCCAATACTATGTTCTCTGTAGAGAAAACTCCTCTCAATTTTGCACTTGACTGCGAAATCAAGCTCAACCGTGACGGTGAAGCGGGCGTTTACTTCCGCTCACAGGGTAAAAACGGCGCAAGATGGGTTGTTGGTTACTACCTCACCATTAACGCGGCTGACTGTTCTGTAAAACTTCAGAAGGTAAACGGCGGCGATAGCGACCATATCGTACTCAGCAATATGTGCTATCCTTTCACCAAGGACAAGTGGTACAAGATTCGCATTGAGATCCGCGGTACATACGCAAAGATTTACTTTAACAACTTTGAGCATGAAACTGCTCCTATTTATCCCAAGATCGACCTTGAACTCAAGCACTTTACACGTGGCGGTATCGGCTTTAACTTCGGCGACGGCGTTGCAGAATTCCGCGGTATTGAATTGACTGAAATTGAGGGAGCAAAGCCTTTTGACCCCGATAAGCAGTTCCTCAATCCCGTTGTTTACGGTGCAGACCCCGATATTATGTTCTATGACGGTATGTATTATCTCTACTTCACCGATACGCAGGACATGTCCCTCTTCCAGTGCTATACCTCAAAAGACCTTATCCATTGGTCCGAGCCACACGTAGTATTTGAGGGTAAGGACGGCTGGGGTAACAACGAGTACATGAGCCCCAATGTTATTTACAAAGACGGTCTTTTCTATATGTTCTACGCTTCTCATACAGCGCCCAATCCCAAGACGGGACGCAGAGAGCCTCACATTGCGTTTGCTACATCTGAAAGCCCGCTCGGTCCTTTCAAGTCAAAGACCATGAAGCCCATTCACGAGGATGTTCTTGAAATTGGCGGACATCCCTTTATCGACGAGGACGGCAGATGCTACCTCACTTGCGTGCGCTTTAACAACGGCAACGAAATTTGGGCATACGAAATCAAGATGGAGGACGGTATTGTAACCGCTCTTGACGATACTCTTGTTAAGATTATGGTTCCCACCGAGCCTTGGGAGTGCGACTATGCGCGCATCACCGAGGGTGGCGTAATCTTTAAGCACAAAGGACTTTACTACATGATTTACGCAGGCTCTCACTACAAGGGCGACTACGGTGAAGGCTTTGCAATTGCAGAAAAGCCTCTCGGACCTTACGTAAAGTATAAGTATAACCCCATTCTCCGCGGTACAAAGTTCTCCCGCGGTACTGGCGACTCGGTTTATACCAGAACCAAAGACGGCGATTACATCATGTTCTATCATCAGCACTTCAGCCCCGTTGAAATTTCTCCTCGCCACATTTGCTACGATGCAATGAAGTTTGTAGAGGTTGACGGTGAGCCCGATGTTATCCTTGTAAAGGGCCCGACCACCACTCCTCAGGACGGACTTATTAAATAGGAGGCAAAATGATGTTTAAGAAATTATTTGTTTTAGCACTAGCGGCTCTTCTTGCGCTTTCGCTTGTAGCTTGCGGCGACACAGAGGTAACAACTTCCGTTGTTACAGGTGATCAGAGTGTTAACGAAAACGGTTTGCCCGAGTACGACTTCGGTCAGTATGAGTTCAACATTCTTTCCGTAGGTCGCGGCACAGTTTGCACTGACGACTTCGCTTATGAAGAGGACTCTTCAAATCTTCTTGATCAGGCTATTTACTCACGTAACCTTGAGGTTGAAAATCTCTACAACGTAAAGATTAAGACACAGTGGAAGGATACTACTGCAAATCAGCGCTCTCCCGAGGGCTTCCAGACCCTTATGCGTGAGGCTACCTCAGGCGATGCTACATATGACCTTTGCGTTATTCCCGGCTACGACGTAAGTGAGCTTGCTTACAACGGTTATCTTACCGACCTTAACAAGCTTCCTCATTTTGACGGCTCCGCTTCCTGGTATGACCAAAAGGCGGTTGAAACCTTTACCTTTGGCGACTCGCTTTTCTTCACCGCAGGTGACTACGGTATCAACCTTATGGATCAGACCTACTGTATCGCTTTCAACAAGAACCTTGCTGCTGATTACGGCATTGAAGACCTTTATACTCTTGTAAAGGGCAACAAGTGGACTCTTGAAAAGATGCACGAGATTGCAAAGAGCGTTGCAAATCCCGAGAACAACGTATATGGTAACCTCTATTGGGTAGACTCCATTTACGGTGCGCTCAACGCTGCTGACCGCCAGCTTGTTGTACTTGACGAGGCAACTCTCAACTACGACCTTGCCGCAAACGATGAAACAACTATCAACGTTCTCCGTGACTTCTATGAAATGGTAATGGATGAGAGCATTTCGCTCAAGTATCAGCACAACTCCGCTGCAAAGGAATATGTTGATATCTTCAGCGGCAATCAGGCACTCTTCTTCCTCACCACTATCGGTACTCTTGCAGACTTCCGTGATATGGATACCGACTATGGTATTCTTCCTTACTTCCTTTACAGTGAAAATCAGGCAGAGTATCACAACACCGTTGCACCTTTCTACATGAACTACATGTGCGTTCCGCTCGTAGTTGAAAACTATCAGCGCACTTCCGCAATTATGGAAGCAATCGGCTACTACTCCGAGCAGGAGATTATCCCCGCTTACTATGATAAGACCCTTAACGGTAAGTATGTTCGTGACGCAGAAAGCTCTGCAATGCTCGATATTATCTTTGATACCCGTGCATACGACCTTGGTTATTGCTATCAGCCTGCTCATATCAATAAGCACCTTATTTATATGCTTAACGAGCAGAAGAATGACTGGGCAACCCGCTATGCAAGCCTTGAAGGTCAGGCGCAGGCACTCCTCGATGTAATTTCCATGGAATACCGCGAAGCTATCGGAAAATAGTTTATACGTTAAAAAATCCCACTCGTAAGAGTGGGATTTTTTATGTAAGTATATATGAGAACCTGCCCCGGAAAGGTTCTCAAACTCTCCAAACCTTTTTGTAAAAACAATTTGTCTGTAGTCACGGCTGCTTAATAAATGCTTTGCAGTTTTTCTTTGGTTCTTTCTTTTTAAGTAAGAACACTCTCGTTATTATATTTCAAAATGCTTTGCAACTTCTTTTAGGTGCTCGATTATCGGCAGGTGTTGGGGACACATACTTTCACACTGACCGCACCCGATGCAATCGGACGCTTTGCCAAACGAAAGAGTAAGGTTGTCATAGTAGCTTGATTCAACCGTCCACTTTTTGCGCTTTGCTTCGCTTAAGTCGTTGTTGTAGAGCGAAAAATACTTCGGAATAGCGATGTTTTGCGGACAGTTTACAATACAGTATTCGCACCCTGTACATTTAATGGCGATGTCACCGTTGATTATGTCAGCCGCCGTGTGAACCATGTTGATTTCGCTCTCGGTGAGCGGCTTGAAGTCTGCCATATATTCCATGTTGTCCAAAAGCTGCTCCATGTTGCTCATGCCGCTCAGCACCATGAAAACTCCGTCAAGGCTTGCCGCAAAGCGAATTGCCCAAGAGGGAACCGACATGTTATCGTCATGCGCTTTAAAGAGCTTTTCAACCTCTTCCGGTACGTTTGCAAGAGTGCCGCCCTTGACCGGCTCCATTACGATGATATCCTTGCCGTGCTTTCTCGCCACCTCGTAGCAGGCACGCGACTGAACCGCACTTTCCCAGTCGAGGTAATTTATCTGAAGCTGCACCACGTCAAATTCGGGGTGAGCGGCGAGAACCTTGTCAAGCAGTGCAGGGCCGTCATGAAAGGAAAAACCGATTTTGTTTGTAAGTCCGTTTTTCTTTTGCTCTTTTATCCAGCTAAAGCAGTCGAATTTTTCAAAGGTTTGCACCGACTCGGAGTTTACATCGTGCAACAGATAGTAGTCAAAAAACTCAAGTCCGGTTTTGCGGAGCTGCTCGGCAAAAATCAAATCTCTGTCCTCAAATGATTTGATTTTGTATGCGGGAAGCTTTGATGTTACGGTAAATGTGTCGCGAGTATGGCGCTTTGTCAGCACCTCGTTTACTGCACATTCGCTTTTGCCGCCGCAGTACATCCACGCGGTGTCAAAGTATGTAAAGCCGCGCTCGATAAATGCATCCACCATTTCGCAAAGCTTTTCAATGTCGATGCTTCCCGAATCGTTTGCATCTGTTAAGGGCAGACGCATCAGCCCAAATCCAAGCTTCTTCATTTCCATAGCTTTACAAAAGTATCAATGATTTTATGTGAACGCTCTGACGCCATTGCAACAAACTTGGGGTATTCCATCTGCGCGTCGCCGCTTGCACTGTCCGAGATTGCGCGAAGCACCGCAAAGGGAACGTTGTTTACATATGCAACATGCGCAACTGCCGCGCCCTCCATTTCGCATGCGATAGCGTTAAAGCGGTCGCGGATGAGATGCTTCTTTTCAGTGTCCGACATAAACTGGTCGCCCGATGCTATGGTGCCTACAACTCCGTTTGCGCCGACCTCGCTTACTGCCGCTTCAAATGCCGAAACTGCCTTTTTGTCAGTCTCAAAATGAATCTTGTTGATGCCAGAGATAAGACCGACGGGGTCGCCGAGAGGGCTTGTGTCCATGTCGTGCTGAACCAATGTATTTGCAATGGCAATGTCGCCGATTGAGAGTGCATCGGTGAGAGTGCCTGCAACACCGCTGTTGATGATGAGCGCAGGCGCGTATTTAAGAATCATCGCTTCGGTGCAAATAGCGGCAAAAACCTTGCCGATACCGCATACCGCGATTACAACATCTTTTCCGTGAAGCGTGCCGCGGGTAAATTCAACGCCGCTGACTGTTTCAACTTTTGTATCGGAGAGGGACGCGCGTATCGCATCCGCCTCAATTTTCATAGCACAAATAATTCCAATCATGTTAGTTCTCCTAATTTACAAATTGAGCGTTCCAAAGCTCTGCGTAGAAACCGCCTTTTTCAAGCAGTTCATTGTGTGAACCTTGCTCTATAATATTACCGTCTTTCATAACGAGTATGACATCGGCTTCGCGAATTGTCGAAAGACGGTGGGCAACGATAAAGCTTGTGCGCCCTTTCATCAGCGTTGCAAATGCGTTTTGAATACGCATTTCGGTACGCGTGTCGATTGACGAGGTTGCCTCGTCAAGAATAAGCATTGGCGGCAGGCAAAGCATGATTCGCGTAATGCAAAGAAGCTGCTTTTGCCCTGCGGAGAGCGCGCCGCCGTCCTCGCCGATGTAGGTATCGTAGCCGTTTGGCAGATTCTTGATAAATCCGTGCGCGTGTGCCGCCTTTGCCGCCGCGATTACCTCTTCATCGGTGGCGTCAGGCTTGCCCATTGTTATGTTGTCGCGGATAGTACCCTCGCGCAGCCATGTGTCCTGAAGCACCATGCCAAAATTCTTGCGGAGCGTGGAGCGTTTTAAGTCGCGCGTGGATATGCCGTCAATCGTAATCTTACCGCTTGTCGGATTGTAGAAGCGCATAAGCAGATTGATAAGCGTGGTCTTGCCGCAGCCCGTGGGGCCTACAATTGCGATACGCTGACCGTGCTTTGCCGCGAAATTAAAGTTTTCAATAAGCTTTCTTTCGGTGGAATATGAGAAGTATACATTCTCAAATGCGATATTGCCGTTGATTTCATCGGGGGATTTTGCATCTTTAGCATCGGGCTCGATTTCTTTTGCATCAAGCAGCTCGAAAATGCGCGAAGCACATGCAAGCGCGTTTTGAAGCTCGGTTATAACGCCCGAAATTTCGTTGAACGGCTTTGTATATTGGTTGGCATAGCGCAGGCATACCGCGAGGTTGCCGACCGTCATTGAGGGCGCCGTGCCTATGCAGAAGAAACCGCCAAGGAGGGCTACTCCAAAGTAAACGAGATTATTTACAACGCGGGTTGATGGGTTTGTGAGCGAGGAATAGAACGTAGCTTTAAGCGAAGCTTTTGAAAGGCGCTCGTTTATGTCATCAAACTTTTCGATGTTTTCATCGCCGTGAGAAAATGCTATCGAAATCTTCTGCTCGGATATCGTTTCGTTTACAAACGCAGTCTGCTCTGCCTTGGTTTTACTCTGTGCAAGGAAGAAATCGTGCGTGTGCTCGGCGATAAACTTTGCCACAAAGAGTGAAAGCGGAGTCAGTGCAGCCACAAACAGTGCAATGCGCCAGTCTATCACAAAAAGCACCACAAGTGTGCCTACTATGGTGATAATTCCCGTAAAGAACTGTGTAAAGCCCATAAGCAGTCCGTCAGAGAAGGTGTCTACATCTGAGATAACGCGGTTGACCGTTTCGCCGGCTTGATGCGAGTCGATGTAAGAGAGGGGAAGCCGCTGAATTTTGCGTATTGCATCATGACGGATGTCGCGCACAATACGGTAGGTGATGTTGTTGTTGATGATGCTCATTATCCACTGCAACAGCGCGGTAAGCACGACGACTACGGCGGCTTTTGCAAGCAGATTGATTATGGCGGGCATGTCAACATTTCCGTCAATGCAAAGGTCGATAGCGTCGCCGATGAGGATTGGCAGATAAAGCGTCATTGCAACGATGGCAAGCGCCAAAACGAGCGTTACGATTAGCAGACCAAGACTTTTTTTGATGTAGGAGAGCACGCGTGAAAATGTCTTTTTCATTACTGCTCACCTCCCTTGAACTGGGAATCGTAGATTTCCTTATAAACTGCGCAGCTTTCAAGCAGTTCTTCGTGAGTGCCAATACCAACCGCTTTGCCGTCATCAAGCACGATTATCTTGTCAGCGTGCATAACCGATGCGGTACGCTGCGACACGATAAAGGTGGTTGGAGGATTTTCACGGTCGCGTATCGCCATGCGCAGACGCGCGTCTGTCGCGTAGTCAAGTGCGCTTGCGCTGTCGTCAAGAATGAGAATTTCGGGATTGCGCACGAGTGCGCGTGCTATGGTAAGTCGTTGTCGCTGACCACCTGAAAAGTTTTTGCCGCCCTCTGTTACGTGTGCATCAAGCGAGCCTTTGGATTTAAGAATGTCGCCACCCTGCGCCATTTCGATTGCATTGATGATTTCTTCATCGGTGGCATCGTTTTTGCCCCAGCGCATGTTGTCACGAATCGTGCCGCTGAAAAGCACTGCACGCTGCAAAGCAATGCCGATGCGTTCTTTTAGGCTTTCGCCCTCGTATGCGCGCACATCAACGCCGTCAACCAAAACTTTACCGCTTGCGACATCGTAAAAGCGCGGAATAAGGTTTACAAGCGAGCTTTTACCGCTGCCCGTACCGCCGATGATGCCCACGGTCTCTCCTTTATTGACGGTGAAAGAGATATTCTCAAGCACGTTACCGCCGCTCGGATATGCAAAAGAAACGTTGTCAAATACGATAAACGGAGCGTTTTCGTCACGCTCTGCGGAAATAGTATTCATCGGAGAGCCGGTTTTAAAGAAATCGTCAATTCTTGCGGCAGAAGCCATTGCTTTTGTAATTGTTACGATAAAGTTTGCAAATTTGACAAGCTCAATGAGTATCTGCGACATGTAGTCATAGAGTGCAAGCAGTGCGCCCTGCGTAATAATACCGCTCTCAATGCGGATGGCACCCGTGTAAATTAGCGCGATAATTGCAAAGTTGATTATGAGGTATGTAAGAGGATTGAGAAGCACCGATATGCGCGAGGTGAACTTTTGAATGTCAAAAAGCTCCTCGTTGTCTTTATCAAACTCCTCTATTTCTTCGTTCTCTGCACAAAAAGCGCGGATAACGCGCGTGCCAGTGAGGTTTTGGCGAGTGGAGCGCAGTACCTTTTCAAGACTTTTTTGCACCTTTTTAAAAAGCGGAATTGTGATGAGGATAATTGCAAAGACAACTGCAAGGAGTAGCGGCACTGCAACCGCAAATATCAGCGCGCATTTTACGTCAATCAAAAACGCGCATATAACCGCGCCGAAAACTACTATAGGGGAGCGCATGAGCAGGCGGAGCGTCATGTTAACGCCGGTTTGCACTTGGTTTACGTCACCGGTCATACGTGTAAGGATATTTGATATGCCCGCCTTGTCAAGGTCTGCATGGTTGAATTTTTGTATTTTTTTGTACATGTCACAGCGCAGGTCTTTTGCGACACCGACCGCCACCTTTGCCGAGAAGAACTGCGCGGTTACCGCAAATGCGTAGCCAAGTACGCAGAAAAGCACAAGAATCAGCGAGCGGCTGATTATATAAGGTTTGTCGCCGTTTTTAATTCCGACGTCAACAAGGTCCATGATGACAACCGGTACAAGCAGCTCAAACGTCGCTTCAAGCATCTTGAAAAGCGGTGCTAAAACCGACAGTAGCTTGTATTTTGACATGTATTCAAGGATTTTTTTCAAGGTCATTCGCTCCTAACTAAAAGTCATCTTTATAATTGTAGCATTTTTTTGCTCCAAAAGCAATATAAATTAAAGTTTAGGGGACATGTTTGTTCGTAGCCATTTAATCATGTAATCTCTAATCTACGCAATCAAAAAATCCCGACCTTGGTCGGGATTTTTAAAAGCTTATTCGCCGGAAGGAGCAAATACATAAGAGCCGGATGCGAGAGGCTCGCCAAATATGGGGAAGCCGGTTTCATCGAATGTGAACGGCTTTACGCCAAGCTTTCTGCCGCTTGACTGATAGTGGTATGCAAGCCAGTACTCGGTGCCGTCGGGTGACATGAATACCGAGCAGTGACCGGGTGACTTGATAGCATCCGAGCTTTCAAGTACGGCTTCCTTGTGCTTTGTCCAGCTTGTTTTGGAGAGAATATCATTTCCGGTAAACTCAAGGATACCAAGGCAGTATTTGCCGGAGGTAACGCCGTTTGCACTGTAGAGCATAAAGAGTCTGCCGTCGGGCGAAACAAAAGTGAAAGGACCTTCGTTAATGCTGCCGCTTATGGTTTCAAAATCATATGTCGGAGTTGCGATAACCGATACCTTTGACTCGGTGTCAATAGTCCAAGGATTGGAAAGCTTTGCAATTGAAATGATATTACCGCTACGGATTCTTGCAAAAGCGATATAGTTCTGACCCTCATAGTTGAAAGGATGCGCGTCAATCGCCCAGATGTCGGGGTTGAGGAACGCTTTGAACTTGTAGTCGCCGTACGGGTCATCGCTTACAGCCTCAAGGCAGAAAAGGCGGATGGATGCGGAAGCGCCGTCATTTTTGTCCTCCATCGAGGTTGCGCCGCTTGCATAGATGTACCACTTGCCGTCCATTTTCTTAATCTCGGGAGCGTAGAGCTTATGTTTGATTTCTGCGTTTTCACCCGCTACATAAATCTCTTTACCGTCTGCGGTGTCAAGTGTTCCAAGCTCGGCAAGTGTCTTTGCGCGGTAGAGAATAACGCGGTCGTTCTTGGGAGCGGAGTAGAGTGCGTAGTAGTATTCGGTTTCGTTGTCGTAAACGATACACGGGTCACCGGACTGACCCAGTGCGCGTGTGGGAGCGGTGATAAGTGTGCCGATATAGTTGTCGTTTTCGGTAAGAGTTACCGTGGGTTTATTTGTAATGTAAGCGTTGACGAAAGCAGTAGCGGCGTTGCGGAGAATAGAGTTGTTTGCGCCGCCGATTGCTACGGAATTCCCGTCAATTATCATTGCGGCATCGTAGCCGCCGACGGTTGCAAGAGTGCTTGAAACGGCTCTTGTGGTTTTGCCGACAACGATTTCTGCCGCAGAAGGCGCGGTGTCGTCTGTAACGGTTTCAAGAGTTACACCGTAGGTTGCCTTGATAGCATTGATAATGGTGTTAGCCGCAAGTTTTTCGGTTGCATTTGCACTTGCACCGACAACAACCTTGCAGTCTGTAACCTTTGCATTACCAATGGTAAGACCGCTCTGCGCCGCGCTTACAACGGCGTTCATTGCATCCGCATTTACAGTGCCGTTTTTAACAAGACTGTCGCAGATTTTGTCGCCGCTCTTAACGGTAGCGGTGAGAGCATTGAAGCAAATCACGAAAGCATCACCTCTTGTAAAGTTAGTATCGGGAGTTTCGGAAGTGATAAGACCTACGGCTTTTGCAAGGGCGTAGGGATTGTTCCAAACAAAATCGCCCTCTGCGTCCTTGTAACCAAGCACGCGAAGGATAGCGGTGAGAAAAGCAAAGTCGCTCATGACGCCGTTTCCGTCAAACTTGGTTGCGCTTACGCCTGCGGTAATGCCGTTAGCGTATGCATAGCTGATATAGGGAACAGCCCATGCAGCAAGGTCGGTAAAAGGATGCGCGTTTGTTTCGGAGGTCGCCTTCTTTTCAGCGCCGAGAAAACGGACAACCTGTGTAATGGATTCTGCACGGGTAAGGCTGCCTCCAAGGTCAAAGTTTACACTGCCGTCAGCATTTGTACCTTTGCCTGCAAGCAAACCGAGCGAGTAAAGCGCGTTTGCCGCGTCAGCACCGGTTTCGGCCTCGGCTGCGAAAGCAGAGGGAACTGCCGAAAAAGCAAGCATAACTGCTAAAAGCAGTGATACGAGTTTCTTTGTGGTTTTCATAATAAATTCTCCTTTTTGGGGGAAGTATGTAACTATATTGTACATTATATTTAGCCTTTGGTAAATAGAAAATAGCGTTTTTCTTGTATAAAAAATAGAGGACTGCGTAAGTGCGTTGCCTTCAATGCCAACGCAACGATGTGTTTGCTTCGTAAACGATAAAGGAAAAAGTCGTCTCAAAACGAGACGACTTTTTATCATTTGTTGGTATGCATAGCATACCACATCGTTTTTGCGTAGCAAAACTTCATTGGCGCAAGCCACATCATTTGCCCGTCAGGGCAACATCGTTTTTAATGCATTTGCATTAAAACTTAATTCCGCTACCCCACGAGAAGTCGGATGCATAAACGGGGACGGTTCCAACGGTAAGACGGAAGTGGAGAGTTTGTCCGTTGGTAAAGCCGCTGTCGCCGATTTTTGAGCAGATAACATCGCCGTTTTTAACGATGTCGCCAACCTTAACGGTGATGCTGTCCTTATCGAGGTTGTGATACCAGCTTAAGAGTCCGTAACCGTGGTCGATAACGATAATATCGCCCGAGAATGCGGTGTAACCTACGGCAATTACTTTGCCGTCCATTACGGAAACAACCTTGCTGCCGCTGTACATGGTAAACTCCATGCCCTCGTTGAGGTAGTTTGCCTTAAGTGCGGGAACCGGACGGGGCTTGCCATAGCCGCGCAGGCCGCCACCGGCGTAACCACTGTTGGCTATTGAGAAGTTTTCGGAAGTGAAATACTTTGTGGAGTGGTCATTGCCGTTTACCGTTGCGGCAACAAACTCATCGTATGCGGCGAGAGTGTCTTCGGTGTAGGTTGCTGCAATACGCTCCTTGGAGATGCTGTATTCGGATGCGTTTGTAAACTTCTTGTTTGCAAGTGTTACGTTAATAGGATAGTCAATACCCTCATAATTGAATGTAAATACATAGTCACCGGGGGCAGTGTCGTAAGAGGTGGGGAGGAATGCGTAGCAATTCTTGCCCTCACCGTAGAACACGGGTACAATTTCGCTACCCTCGTGAGTGAGTGCAGGAGATGATGTAAATGTAATCTTTTCGGGCTTGTCTATGCCAACCGCCGTAATCAATGCGATATCGCCGGGTTCAAATTTAGCATAATCCTCGTTTGCGCCGCCGCTATATGCTATGATAAACTCCGGCTGCGCTGCGATGTCGATAACAAAAGAGTAGCTTGCCTCGCCGTGCGGCATCGTTTCGGACTCGTTCCAGACAGCGTATGCATCAATGGTGATAACGGAGTTGATTTTGGTGTCGATTCCGGTAAGAGCAGAGTAGTCTCCGTTATAAAGCTCGCCGCCGTTTTTGTCTTTAACCGTCACGGTGAAAACATCAGGCTGGCGTGCAAAAGCGAGAGAAGCGCCATTGTTGCTTGTGTATGTGACAACTTCTTCAGCCTTTTTCGTTACGGACGCGTCAATGGTATTTGCACCGCTTGCGGTTGTGTATGCCCATGTGTAGTCGGTGGGAAGAATTACGTTTTCACCGTTTGTGAGAGAGGGGACGTATGCGTCGCTGTAAAGGCTTTGCGCATATTTTGTTTCAAGAAATGCCGCAACCTGCGCCGCATCAATTTTATACGCCGCACCTTTGGAATCTACGAAGTAACCTGTACCCGAATCTTTCAAAATATAGTAAAGCGAGTCGGTTTTGCGCGCCCCGTCAACCGATGAAACGATAAAATTGTTCTCGCCCGAAAGTGCGGTGGGAAGCTCGTCTATTTTGACAGATTTTGTTCCGTTTGCAATTTCGCTGAAGAGCTTTGCAATTTCGCTGTCAGGCTTTTCAACATAAACAGTTCCCGAAATATTATCTTTAATCTGAATTTCGGTAGCCGTGTCAAGCGTAACGGGTGTGCTCTCTATATAAATATAGTTTGCAATGCCGATATACGCAGGGATAAACAGTGCAATTATCAGCAAAGCGATTATAAACTTGTTGTTTTTCATCTGTATCCTCCGATAAACCTATTTTTTTAATTATAACATACACAAGGTGGATTTTGTAGTATTTTTTGAAAAATATTTTTTAATCAAAACATTATGTTAAAAAATTCATACGTTTTTACTTGATTTATTCTTTATATAATGATATTATTAAAATTAGAATACAAAAGCCTTGAAAAAGGCAGAAAGGTTGTACAATATGAACAAAAAAATCTTTTTGTTTTTGACGGCACTTTTGCTCGTATCTCTTCTTGCATTCAGTGTAAGCGCAAAAGATGTTTATGTCAAAGACGGCGGTACCGGCGACGGTACATCCGCAACAACTCCAATCGGAACCATTGCAGGCGCAATTGAAGCACTTGGCGGCGAGGGCGGTCAGGTTATCTTGGTAGGTGACACTTCTGTAAGTGTAAAGACAACTGTTCCCGAACAGTCTGCTGACCTTACCTTTACCGCACAGAACGGTGCAAAGTTGCTCGTTTCCCAACGTTTTCAGCTTGCAAACAGCACTAATAACAATGTTGTTACCTTTGACTGTCCCCTTGATGTAACCGCAAACTATGCGTGTTTCTTATTCGGCGGTTTCAACAACGTTGTATTTACCGAAAACTTTGTTGTAACTTCCAGCGGCGGCGGAAGCATCAACTTCTTCGGCGGCGTTCACCTCGGCGAAGTTGCAGACGACAAGGCAGCTGTTACAGAGATTCCTTATTCAATCACTGTTAATAACGGTACTTTTGCACGCTTCGGCGGCGGTAGCCTTCGTTCGGGCATTTCCGACTATGTAGGCTCTATCGCAGCCCCTATTACCATCACAATCCATAACGGTACATTCGGCGTTGCAGGCAACTATACTCTCACATCCAACAACAAGAATTACAATACGTTCTCGATTTCGGGTATGTCCATTCTTGCCGACGATGCTACTCTTAATATTTACGGCGGCACCTTCAATTCTCCCATTTATGCGCAGGGCAGAATGGGTACTATCCCCGCAGGTCCTGCCGAAAATAGCGTGATTCTTTCCACCGATGCTAAATACTATGCAATCGACGGTGATATTGCTATCAACATTGAGGGCGGTACCTTCAACGGCGGAAGCTTGGTTGCGTACTACACTCAGGCTGCTTATACTCAGGTAATGAGAGGTAACTTTGATGTTACCGTTGTCGGCGGCACCTTTAAGGCAGGCACCGTATTTGACGCAACTCAGGTTAAGGCTTATGAGGGCAGCGAAAACAAGGCTACTCTTAAGTATTCCGGCGTTACTATTGAACCCGTTCGTTTCGACGTGGTGAATAATGTTGAACAGGAATACACAGAGCCTACCCGCGTAGTATTTATTGGCGACTCCATCACCGAGGGTTATGCTCCTACTGCGGCAAATGTAGAACGCCTTACCGAGTCCTATCCCGCGAAGTTCCTTGCATACTGCGAAGCGGCAGGCAAAGAAGTTATCGTTGGTAACTTCGGCGTTTCCGCATCCGGCTTTCTCCCTTCAAACGGCCGTTACTACGGTGACCTCTTCACATGGGATATCGTAAGAAACGAGACCGATGCTGACATTGTATTCTTTGCGATGGGTACAAATGACGCACAGGGCGCAGGCGGCACAAACGGTGCGCTTCTCGAGTTTGAAAAGCAGTACGAATATTTCATTACCGAAATGGGTAAGGTAGCAGACAAAGTTTTCATCACCAATGCTATCTACCGTTACACAACAAACCACATTGCTGACCACCGTGCGTCTGCGGTAATGCGTCCTACGCAGGAAAAGATTGCAAAGAAACTTGCGGCTGAAAACTCCAAGTACGTATTCGTTGACCTTTACGGTCTTACCCTTGACGCTGCGATTTCCGACAAGCTCTTCCAGGACGAAAGCGGCAAGGCGCATGAGCATCTTCATCCCGCAGCTCCCGGTCTTGATATGATGGGCAAGGCTTGCTATGAGGCTTGGACTGAAAATAAAACTGCTCCTGCAGAGGATTACCACCTCACTGAAATCTATGTTTCCGACAGCGGCAAAAACGCAAAGTTCGGTACAGGTACAAAGGATGACCCGATTAAGAGTATCGAGTATGCATTTGACCTTATGAAGCGCGATGCAGAGGTTACACTCCACATTATGGGTACTTCTACCTTTGTAGACGATCAGGGTGGAAAGGCAGGCGGCAATGCGTACCTTTCTATGGCTCCCTCCAAGCTTACAATCGTAGGCGAGGGCGAAGATGCAGTTCTTTACACTCCTGATGCAAATACCCTTAAGATTGGCACCGATGTTAAGATTGATAATGTAACTCTCAAGAGCGGAAGTCAGGCTGTTTCCCTCATCGGATGCTACAACAATGTTGAAATCACCGATACCGTGAAGACTGAAGGCAAGTGGAACTTCTATGCAGGTCACAACGTATTTGCTCAGGCTGAACCTTCTGCTACTGCTACATTTGACAGCGTTGCTTCTGCTTCTTCCGATGCAGACTGTACCGTTATTGTAAATGGCGGTAACTATTATAACTTCGTATTCGGTAACGGCCGTTTCGCTTCCACTGCTCCTTTCGGTATCTATAGCGGCACAATGACTGCAACTGTTGGCGAAGGCGTAACTGTTGGCAAGAACAATGTAGTCTACACCGGTATCAACGGTATGAACTACCTCACCGGTACTATCAACGCTACCGTTAACGGTTGGGGCATCTGGGGTATCAGTGAGCACAGTGCATGTGGCTCCACTGCAGATCCCATTGCACATGACTTGACTCAGAACACCGGTACGGTTAACATCACCGTTGGCGAGGGCGTTGACAGCGTAGTTTGTCGTGTTCTCGACTTCGACGGCGACGGCAACACCGGCGACTTCGGTGATGCAGTTGCACTCCTCAAGGGCATTGTTTCCGGAAGAAAGATGGGCGAAAAGTACTACTACGGTATTGAGCCGCTCACATCAATTCTTGACGTGCTCCACGCGCTTCAGGAACTTGTAAAATAATATAAAAGGGTATCCGCCAAGCGGATACCCTTTTTGTAACAAAAAGGCTCGCGAAAGCGAGCCTTTAAATATTTATCTTGCGAGAATGAGCTTTGTAAGCTCAACGGGGTCAACAATCTTGCCGTCCTTGTAAACGCGCATATTGCCGGAAGCAATTTCGTCAATGAGAATAACCTCACCGTTGTTGTAGCCAAACTCAAACTTGATGTCCCAAAGGTCAAGACCGATAGTTTTAAGGTCGTCAGCAACGATCTTTGTAATCTTAAGAGTCTGTTCTTTCATGCTTTCAAACATTTCAGGGGACATAACGCCGAGTGCTGCAAGACCTTCGCCGGTTACCAGCGGGTCGCCTTTTTCGTCGTTTTTGAATGTGCATTCTACATAGCCGCCTTCAAGAGGAGTGCCGTCTGCGATGTATTCGCCATATCTGCGGATAAAGCTGCCTGTTGCAACGAGGCGGCAGATAACTTCAAGTCCGTGACCGAAAACGGTTGCAGGAAGAACTTCCATGGTTGCTTCATCTACGTTTGCGCTGACATAGTGAGTCTTGATGCCGGCTGCTTTAAGAAGGTCAAAATAGTAAACGGAGGTGCGGAGATTTGCCTTGCCGATGCCCTCAATAGTAAGTCCAACGGTATTTTCGCCGGGATCAAATACGCCGTCTTTACCGGTGCAATCGTCTTTGAACTTGAGCATTACGTTGCCGTTGTCAAGCTCGAAAACATCTTTGGTTTTGCCAGTATAAAGCTTTTTCATAAAAAGTTCCTTCTTTCGAAAATGAATTAACAAATATAAAATATCATAAATTTTGCAAAATATCAATATTATTGGCGAGAAAAAATTAATTTTTGAAAATATTCTATAAAAATTACAACTCCCCGCAAATTCTGCGGGGAGTTGTTTGGTTATTATTTTACAAAGGTCATGGAGTGAATTCTGTATGTTCTTTCAACGAATGAAGAAAGTTCTTCAGAAACCGTATAGAAAACGGTAAGAAGATTTCCGCTTGTGTGACCGTATTCATCGCGCACAAGACCTACGTTGTGGTTACGTGCAAAGCCTGTGTCGTCACTGCCAACGGTTGCAAGGTATTTCCACTTTCCTGCGGAAGAATTGCTATCGTTAATTTCCTGAATATCAGTGCCGCCGAAACGGAAGGAGTTTACTTTGAATTGACCGGCGATGAAGCTTGGAGCCGTTGAGGGGAACGGATGACAGCCGGAAGCTGAGTAAAGCACTCCTCTTGCATCGTCATAAGCAAAGTCGGCGTTATTAATGATACTGTCTGCTCCGGTGGTAGTAAGGATAAGACCGTTGTCCCTGAGATTGATTTCATCACCCATAATGGGGTTGTCAAGGTCGGAGAAATCTGCTTCGCGAACGATGGTACGAGTGCTGGTTTTGTCTCCGCATGTGTAGAAGAACCAGACCTCTCCGCTATCTGCGCCGCCCTTGTTTACAAGAGAGGGCTGACCAACGCCCCAGTTGTTAGAGGATGTTTCGTCATAAGTATAGTCAACAATAGGAGCGGTGCCAACCTTTACCCAAGGACCTGCTGGCGAGTTTGCAACCGCAAGACCGATATCATTGATATCATCATCAATACCGTCATTGTTAAAGTCTGTAACCATACAGCCGAGGTATGCCATGAGGTAGGAGTAGTTTGTACCGTTATAGTCGAAAGAACCCTTGATTACAGAGGGATCGCAAGTATGCTTACCGTCCCACATATCGGATGCGGAGGGGGAGAGCACTATTGATTCGTTGCTCCATGTGTATGTGCCGTCGCCATTGGGTGTACCTGTGCGGTATCCGATATAGTCGATGTACTTCATATAAGTTGTAGTATTAAAAATACCGCCTTTATACGTGTCACCTTTATTTGTGCAGTAGTAAACGTGGAGCGTGCCGTCAGCTTCTTCCATGATAGAAGGACAGTAGTTGTAGGTATATTGGTCGGAAGAAGTGGAGGTGCCGAAAAGCTGTACGTTTTCAGTATCTGGAATTTCGTCTGCCCAGAGTACACGCTTTACGCCGTAGATTGCGTCTTTAAGACCAACGGTACCGTCGTTATTTACGTCGTGTGCAAGGTCGGTGGAGTTGTTCAAAATGCCTTTGATGATTGTGAGAGCGTCTGCAATAGTGGGGGCAACATAAGCAGCGGACGCGCCAACGGCAAACAAAGAGAAGAGCATCCCTATCAGTACAAAAGCAGAAATGATTTTTTTCATAATATGCCTCCAAAACATTTATTAACCTTATTATATATTATTGTAACAATTATTGCAATAGTAAATTTGGAAATGCAATATTCCGGTTAATCTAACATAATATAAGACGAGGTGATTTCTATGATAAAACAGTATTTTCCCGGAGCAAACAGCGGCAAGGGCTTTTTTTCGAGATTTAGTGGAATTGTTCCGACATGGGAAAAGGCACACTATACCTATGTGCTGAAGGGCGGTCCCGGTGTCGGAAAAAACACGTTGATGAAAAAAGTTGCCAAACTTGCTTTGGAGAAAGGTTATAGTATAGAGGAGTTTCACTGCGCATCCGACCCGTCAAGTCTTGATGCGGTTCGCGTAATTGAAAAAGGAATTGTATTGCTGGACGGAACTTCGCCGCATAGCATTGATCCTGTTTTACCGGGGATTTGCGACGAGGTGGTTGACCTTGGTCATTTTAAGAATTACCGTGAGTTCGCCGCTAATAGGGGTGAGGTTGAAATCTTGCTTGCGGAGAATAAAAAACATTACAATGCGGCTTATGCGATGCTTGGCGCGGCATACGCGCTGAAAAAGGAGGCTATTTCGGCGGCGAGTGATGCAGTTGACCTTGATAAGCTCCACGGACGTTTATCAGAGGTTTTAGGAGATGTTCAAAACGGCGAAAAAAGGGAACTGTTCGCGCGCAGTGCGACACCGATGGGAGTCGTCGATTATAGTGATACTTTTTTACCACAAGACATTGTTGCTTTTTCAGGTATCGTCGGTGAAGTTGCGCTTTGCGAAGTGTTAAAAATGCTTTTAGGCAAGCGCGCCGAAGTGTTTTATGATTTTGTTGTGCCGGAATATCCGCATGCAATAGCATTTGACGGCGGTACAGTGGCAATAAAGGACGGCGGCGACAGTCTTGGCGACTTTTGCGGCAATGTGCCGCAGCATGTGGAGTTTTTGCTTTCGGAGGTTGAGCGCCTTGTTAAACGCGCTATAGAAGAACTTGCAAAATCACTTTATACGCATGATAAAATTGAGAAAATCTATCGTGATTACGTGGACTATGACCGCGTGAACGAAGAAAGCGAAAAGTTATTGAAAAAGATAATGTAAATTAAAGTTTATCTAATCACTTCAAAATGCAAGCATTTTGAAGTGGAGCAAAACCGTTCGCTCAGCGTGCAAGGTGCTAAAGCACCTGACGACCTAAAGGTCGTGCTCGACCGCACGCGGTTTTTAAGGAGTAAAAAAGCCGGCGCA
>JAZNOM010000080.1:0-18166 GCA_045580835.1 Eubacteriales bacterium | reverse complement strand
GAGCTTTTAAAAAAGTGGATTAATCCGTCAAAGCTAGAAGAAATGATACTGACAATAAAAAAATGAGCCATATGGCTCATTTTTTTATTGTCAGTATCATTTCTTCTAGCTTTGACGGATTAATCCACTTTTTTAAAAGCTCCGAAATTTCAGGTGTTTTGTTGAGCCCTAAAATGTCTTTAAACTTTTTAACGCGGTATTTAATCGTGTCGCGCGTAAGGTAAAGCCGCTCGCCGATTTCGGACAGTGAGTTTGAAATAACAAGGCCGTGTATGATTTTGAGGTCTGTTTCATCACAGTTTGCAAGTACTTTTTCAAGTGCCATGCATTTATTCTGAGGAACAATGATTTGTCTTGTTGTCGCAAGGTCAAAATGTGTGCATTTTGAAAAATTGATACCGCATGGATTTTCTGTTTGCGTAGTTTCTCTTGCCGAAAGCTGGCTTTTCATCACGATGTGCATATATGCCATTCGCTCATTTTTTTCAAGTGCGCGGTGAATGGTTGCAACCTCTTTGCCGCCGTCTACATAATTGAGAGAGATGGAGGAAAGAGAGGGGGAGCACAGTCCGGAAAGTATGGAGTTTGAAAAACTGAGAAGTGAAAGTTTGTCGCGCCAATTACTGTCCCATTGGTCAAGCACAAGCATAAGGCAAAAGGCGACAAAATCGTTGATGCAAATGATAGCATCAATTTGCTCATTACAGTTCATAAGCGCTTCAAGAGCCGGATAGAATTTTCCGTTTGTGGTAAACACAAGCGGCTTGTGATTTATAAATTCTTTATAGGTTTCAAAGCGCATACGGTCATGGTATCCGCCGAGGTTGGCACCGAAAAGTGCAATTTTTTTGCATCCCTTTGATTTGAGATGCGAAATTGCAAGCTTCATATCACCGTGAAAATCACTTATTATATAGCTGAAGTTGCTTTCGGCAACGTTGACGTCCTGATGCGAAAAAATAATCCGGTGGATATCGAATTTTTCGTATCGGTCAAACAGGTATTGACGTTCATTTTCACTTGCAGGGAAGAAAACGATAGAAGATGCTTCATTGTTATAAAGTTTAAGATGTCCTTCAAGCTCTTCAGGAGATGATATTGTAAAATATTTAATACGGCGCTTTGAAAACTCGTTTATCATGGAGCGGTGTTTTTCATCCGTCCATGAGGTTGTCCGTTTCTTTGGGTCATAGCATAAAAATATCGGCATTTTCATCCCCCCTTTTGTTATGATAATATCACAAATAAAAAACAATTTCAATGGGCGAAAATGATGTGTATTTTTACAAAATTTCTTCCCCTTGTGCTATAACTTTGGGTGTTTTATACTATAAATGTAGAAATATTTTTAGCGGAGGTAAAAATGAACAAAAAGCTTTTACTTGTCGTAATTTCGGCACTTATGTGTGCGCTCCTTACTGTAGGCGTGCTTGCAGCAGAGGATACTGTCTACCTTGACGGTACAGGCGCAACAAACGGCGCATATACTGACCTTAAAAGCGCGGTCAGTGCACTGCCAAACGGCGGTACGGTCATTGTGACGGGCGATACGATTCTTGGTACTGCAAGCGCAGGAGTGACACTTGCCAAAGTAGGCGGCAAGGTTACGGTTACAAGCGAAAACGGTGCGGTGCTCACTCTCGCGCGTTCACTTACCCTTGCAAGCGAGATTGAGTTTAACAATATTACCATTAACTCAACTCATGCATCCAACGGACGAATCATTTGTAACGGCAACAAAATCACCATTGGTGAGAATGTTGTGACAACCACTACCGTTGACCGTTACCCATCAATTATCGGTGGCAGAGCCTCCGGCACTTGCACGGGTAGCCATGTAGTGATTAAGAGCGGTACATGGTTTATAGTGTTTGGCGGTAGCTACGGCGGTACGTTTACCGGTAACAGTACCGTTGATTTCACCGGCGGTACAATTAAAGCAGTGCTCACCGGCGGCAACCGTGCAGGAAACTTCACTGGTAACGCTACGCTTAACATAGGCGGCGACGCTGTAATTGAGTACAACATAGATGATGAAAACAAGGATTACATGGGCGTTATCGGTGGCTCTATGGGACTCGAGTCCTCTACTACCGCATACATCTTCAAAGGCAATATCAATATCAATATTTCGGGTAATGCGCAGTCTGCCGCGAACATTCTCGGTGGCTCTCGTTATTCGCATATCACCACCGAGGGTGATATCACAATCACCGTCGGCGGCAACGCTAAACTCACCAGAAACATCTACGCAGGTGGCTACTACGGCGGCATCACCACCGGTGAAAAGGGTATCCGCGTAATCGTTAAGGATAATGCAACTATTGGCACCAACCGTTATGTATGCGCGGGCTCACTTAAGGGCGGTACCATCGTAGGTGATGGATATGTTGAGTTTTATGATGATGCAAAGCTTACCGGTGCGGTTTATGTTGGCGGCCATACTGACTCCGCCACAAAGGATACCCCCGGCGCCTTTACCGGCAATACTTACGCATCTCTTTACGGAGGAACTGTAACTTCTACATTTTCTGCCGGTTCTCTTTATGGCACCGTCAGCGGTACACAGTCTATTTTGCTTAAAAACGGCACGATAGGTGGGGCAGTAAAGGGTGATGCTACAATCGACTTGGTTGAGGGCGCAAGCGTTACTCTTTCTTCCTGTACCGGAACAATTACAACCTTGGTTCCTGAAGGATATGAGCTTGTCCACATCGGAAACACCTATACTATAGAGGAGGTTTCCACAGGATCTGCTCCCACTCTCGTATATGTAGACGGCACAGGTGCAACCGAGGGCGCATACACCGACCTTGCTTCGGCGGCACTTGCACTTCGCGACGGCGGTACAATAGTTGTATGCGGCACCGTAAAGGTTGACACAGCAACCACTCTTACATCCGGCGGCAAGCTTACAGTCACATCGGTTTACGGCGACGAGGATTACACAAATACTGCTGTAATCTCTATTGCAAACGATATCGTGCTTGGCACCGATGTAACGTTTAAGGATGTTACGCTTGACAAGGCTGCTACCGGCAACGACTACATCATTGCAAGCGGCCATGCACTTGTAGTTGATGAGGGCGTATACTGCCGCAACACTCTTGCGACAAACTATATTACTATTGTCGGCGGTTTAATGAGCGGTACATTTGAGGGTAACTCCGATATTACCGTTAAGAGCGGCTATTTCCGCAACATCTACGGCGGTAACTACAACGGTACCTTCAATGGTAACTCCACCGTAAACTTTATCGGCGGCTATGTTGACAATATGATTACGGGCGGATGCTTCCAGGGTAACTTTGAGGGTGACGCAACCGTAAATATCGGCGGCGATGCAGTTGTGGTATACACCTCCACAGGTTCTGGCGTACAAGGCTCAAACTGCGGCTCGGGCTCAACACCTTATACTTTTGTCGGCGATATCTATATCAATCTTTACGGCAGCGCGCGTATAAACCAGAACGTTTACGGCACTTCACGTTATTCAAACGTTACAACGACCGGTAACGTTAATATTACAATAAAGGATGACGCGTTTGTATATCAAAACCTATATGCAGGCGGCTATGCAGGCACGCTCAACGGCAATACCAAGGTTGTAATGGATAACGGCTGGGTAGGTGTTAACCTTGCGGCAGGCAGCCGCGGCGGTACTGTAAACGGCGATACCTATCTTGAGATAAACGGCGGTCAGATTAACTATTATTTTACAAATCTCCACTCATCCTACTCCGATGTTCCCGGCGAATATAATGTTGCAGGCGGCGGACTTACGGGTAAGGTAAACGGAAACACCACCGTTAAGATTAACGGCGGCGATATATACGGCAACGTATACGGCGGTGCTATCACTACCGGAACCGTAAGCGGCAACTCAACCGTTACACTTTCGGGCGGCAGCATCATGTGCGGCGCATATGCCGACGGCAAGACAGAAGGAAGCGTAAGCGGCACAAAGACGCTTAACATCGACCTTTCAGAGGGCGGCGCACTTTCGCTCGGACTTGCGGCAAATGTTAACTCTATTGTAGGCGGCGGCTCACTTACCCTTTTCCCCGAGGCAACCGTTACTGCTGACAGCTTCAGCGGAAATGTTGCACTTAAGATAAATGGCGTTCCGCAGGCTAGAACGTATATCACTGCTGCTGCAACCGATAATGCGGATGTGACTTATACCGCGCAGGGCAGTGAAGTGTTTATGAGTGAGGCAGGCAAGTTTGGAATTTCCTCCGAGGGATACTTTGCAACCACAAAGGTAACGTTTAATCACCTCGAAGGCGTACAGATTATCATGCGTGCAACGCTTGTAAAGGATAGCGCAAAGCTTTCCGCAACATCTACCGATTCGACAAGCACCGTCTTTGACCTTGCCCCCGGTATTTACAATTATCTTGTATATCACACACAGGAAGACTACAAGCGCAAGTACCTTTATATCACAGGCAAGGAAGAGGAGATATCCCTCGACTTTACAAACTACACTCCAAAGGCAGGAGCGGGCTTTGAAGCTTTGCACTTCCTTGAAAACACCGAGGAGATTTACGATACCTATTACAATACTGACGACCTTGTAGGTTTCACCATTCCCGACTCTCCTTATTTCAATAATAATCGCTACGGACAGCGACTCTTTACGTCAAATACAGAGATGTATGAGTTTATAGCAAGCAAGGTTGCGGCATGCGACTATGCGTATGCGTACGACCTCTTTACATCGCCCGGCGGTACTACTGTTCCTGCAGTTGTATTTACAAAGGATGAAATTCCTGCAAATGCAACGCTTGAAGACGTTGCAAAAATCGTAGGTGCAACCAAGGGCAGAGATATTATGATGGTTGCTGCTATCGTTCATGGTAACGAGCCGTCAGCAGGTGAGGGTGCGCTTGCGCTCATCAGCGAGCTTTGCGGCGAGTACGGCGATGGCCTGCTCACCGGCAATGTCGGCGCAGTTGTCATTATACCTCGACTCAACCCCGACGGATGTGAGAGCTTTACCAGAGAAACTCCTACCGCAGTAGGTGAAAGTAACCTCAATCGTGACTACGCGCTTCTTACAAGTGCCGAGATAAGCGGTGTTGCAAAGGCGTTTGATCTCTTTGCACCCACAATTCTTATCGACTGTCATGAGGCTCCGCTTGACCCACAGTGGGGCGAAAGCTACACACTTTCCGATATTTACGATGTTGGCATTATGACCGCAGGTACACTCAACACACCTTTTGTTGATGCAAAGGCGGCACTTCGCGGTGACTATAAAAACCGCGGCATGCGCACCGCAGAGCTTCTCACCGAAGCTTTGGAGGGTATCGAAAAAACAGGACTTCGTCCGTATTATTATCAGACTCCCGCGACATTCCCTGCAAACAACACGCCTTACGGACTTACCAACGGCGCATACACTTTCCTTATTGAGGTTCCCGGTATTTCCGGCGGTGACGCAGTGTTTGCAAGACGCGTATTTGCACACGTTACTGCAATGAAGGAGATTTTTGCACTTGCGGCAGAGTCAAACGGGCAGCTTGCAAAGGAAGTTAATGAAGCAAGAGAAAAGGTTACGCTTTCGGCACAGAAGTTTGATGTTGACACGCCTATCGTACTTCAGCACAACTACACGCGCCACGATAGCGCAACCATGCTTTGGAACAATCCTCTTGTTGCGGCAGATGCTACTATGGTTAAACCTGAAAACATCACAAAGTATTTCATTCAGGATGTTGCAATCAAGTACCGCAGCCGTCCTACTGCATATGTTGTTTCGGCTGATACAAACGGTATTGACAAGGTGCTTGAGGTTCTTTACAAGCAGGGAATTGATTACTATTTCCTCGAAGACGGAACAACTCTTACACTCAAGCGCTACGGCGGCAACTCCACTGCGGCAACGCTTGGCGCGGCGGCTGATGTAACATTTGAAAACGGTGCGTATATCGTTCCCGTAGACGGTTACAAGGCATATCTTATTGCAACTCTCTTTGAGCCTGAAAACCCCGACAGCGGTGAGTATACCACTACGTTTGCAGAAGCAGGATATATCGCGGCTACGGATATTTACCGTTGTGAAGAAAGCTTCATCGCGGCAAAACTCGGTCTCGGCGGAACTTATGTTTCTGTTGAAATTCCCGAAGGAAAAACCATTGACAGCGCAACTGTTGACGGTGTAGAATATACTTCGGTAGATGTTGATGATGCAAATGCATATGTAGTTGCCTCCGAAAGCGATTACTATGTGATAACGCTAAGCTTTACCGACGGAACAAGCGAAACCGTCAATGTCGGCAGACTTTTTGGCGATGCAAACGGCGATAGCCTGGTAGATATTTTGGATGTTATTACTCTTATTAAAGCTGTTGTGAACGGTCATTATGTAGACTGTGATATGAGTGATGACGGTAAGATTACTCTCATTGATGTGCTTCGCTTGATGAAGATGATTGTGCAGTAAAAGGGAATAGTATGACTAACGAAAAAATTTTTGAACTAATCGACTCTGTGCGTCCTGAAATGGAAGCGGTACTTGACTATATGGAAAACCATGCAGATACCGGCTATGAGGAATGGGATGCATCTGACTATCTCGCAGGGCTTTACGAAAAGCTTGGATACACACTTACAAGGGCGGGCGACATCCCCGGATTTTACACAGATGTTGATACCGGTAAGCCCGGTCCAAAGGTACTTGTTTTCAGCGAACTTGACGGGCTTCCAATCCCTGACCATCCGCACGCCAATCCCAAAAGCGGAGCGGCTCACGCATGCGGCCACCATGCACAGTGTGCGGCTCTCTACGGCGTTGCGGTTGCACTGAAAAATCCAAAGGTAATAGAGGGGCTTTCGGGCAGTATCCGTCTTTGTATCGTGCCTGCCGAGGAGGGAATCAGAAATGATTTCTTGAAAGAACTCCGAGAAAAGGGAATCGTGCGCTATTCGGGCGGTAAACGTGAGTATTATGCACGAGGATATTTTGACGATTGTGACCTTGCGTTTATGATTCATACGGGCGGCGGTTCGCACAAATTTTCGATAAAGCCCGGATGCAACGGAGGCATGAAAAAAACGGCGCGCTTCATTGGTAAAAACGCACATGCAGGTGCACCAAGACACGGTATAAATGCGCTTCAGGCGGCAAATCTTGCACTTTCTTCGATAAATGTTCTTCGTGATACGTTTAACAACTATGATTTTGTACGTGTCAGCTCCATTCTCACAGAGGCGGGTACTGCGGCCAATGCAATTCCCGGTGTTGCAGCAATGGAAAGCCAGATACGTGCAAATAAGGTTGATATCTGCCTTGATATAAATAAAAAAATCAGTCGTGCAGTTGCGGCATCTGCTGCTGCAATCGGTGCAAAGGTACATATTACTGATATGCCCGGATATATGCCCGGCAAATTTGACAAAAACCTCATTGATGTTATGCTTGAGGGCATGAGAGAGGTTGTCGGAGATGAAAATGCAAAGTATGCAAATGACCCTTGGGATACCGGATGCACTGATATGGGTGATATATCTTTGATTATGCCTGCCGTACACGCTTTTGGCAGTGGCGGTGCAGGTGCAGCACACGGACCTACATACCACATTGCAGATTTTGACAGTGCTTGTATGGATAGCGCCAAAGCACAGGTTTTGATAATTCGCAAATTGCTTGAAAATGATGCGGCAAAGGCTAAATACGTTGTTGAAAACGCAGCACCGCATTTTAATAGCAAGGAAGAATACCTTAATCACATTGATTCATTATTCTCGGAAAAGGAAGCCGTAATTTATAATGAAGACGGCACTGTATTACTTAATGTATAACACGAAACGCACCGGCGAAAGCCGGTGCGTTTTAATATGTTTATTTTCCTGAAATTCCAATCAATGGTTGTATTCTTACAAAAACCACGTTTAAATACGCTTTTTCATTACAACTCCTTTACAGAATTCTGTCACACCTTGCGCCGCAGGGGGGAATTGCGTTAGTATATAGGCACGGCGGACGTGCATCCGCTAGAAAAATTGAAAAGGAGAACGCACATGAGAAATTCTAAAAGATTTCTTTCCCTTATACTTGCAGTGCTGATGGTTTTCAGCATGCTTGTATTTACGACTGGTGCAAGTGAGAGTGTTGCTGACTATACCGACGCAGCTCACCACCTTGCGGCAATCGGAATTTTAAAGGGCGACGAAAACGGCAATCTCATGCTTGATAAGCATGTAAACCGTTATCAGGCAGCGCTGTTCTTCGTTCAAGCTATCACCGGCAAGACCGACCCCTCTGTTTGGAACGCAGACAAGAGCGCAATTTTCAGCGACGTACCCGAATACGGTACCGCTATTGACTATCTCGCAGGCCTTGAGCTTATCATTGGCCGCGGCGACGGCACCTATGGCTACCATGACAACATCACATATCAGGACATGCTTGTTTTGGCAGTTCGTACACTCGGATATGAAACCGAGGGAATGAGCTATCCTTACGGCTACATTCTCGAAGCGCAGAAACTTGGACTTACTGATAACATTGATAACGTAAACTTCAAGTCCTACCTCACTCGCGGCGAGACCGCACAGCTTATCTGGGACATGCTCGGCACCGAAATTGCATTCATCGACCCGCTTACCGGCGCGATTGTATACCCCGGTAAGGAAGATGAAAGTGCATACGGCCTCATGGTAGGACCCGGTAAGATTCAGCGTACAACTTACCTTGAAAAGGCAGGCTTTGCAGGCGGCAAAATGGTTGTAACCGTTACCGAGTTTAACGAAGCCGAAAACAAGGACGATATCGACACCGTAACCGTAGAGTACGGCGGCGAAAAGCATGTTATCGCGGCGGCAGACCTCGGTATCACTGCGGCTACTCCCAAAATTGAGTATCTCGGACTCCCTCGTACACTCTTTGTAAACTGCAAAGCGGACGAATTCTTTACAAAATACGACATCGATGCTGACGAAAGCGATGCACGCGTGGTATTTGTAAACACCGATTCGCTTCACTTTGTTGAAAACATTGGCGATGGCGGCAACATTCGCGTGACCAAGCCGCAAAACGGCACCGCTTACATCACTCTCGGCGGCGTTAAGTTTGCAATGGATAAGTACAACACCGTACTTTATACATTTGGCGAAAAGGGCTGGAGCGTAAGCGACATTGCCGAGTTTGAAGATAACGTCCTTTATGATACAAAGGACGGTTATATCGGCGAAAACTCAAACGGTGCAGTTCGCTACATCGTACGCGAAACCAAAGTAGAAGGCGAAACTGTAAAAACCATTCATATCTACTATACTCCCTATGAGTTCGGCCAGTATTTCGTTCGTTCCTTCAAGGACGCAGTAACCGGCAAGAATGCAAACTTTGTAACTCTTGCATCTCATGAGAATACAAAGGTAGAAAACCCCGACGGCGAAATGTCAAACTTTGTTGAATACCTCCTTGGTACAACTGTAAAGGTGACAGGTTCAACTACTTCCGTTTCCAAGCGCAACGGCGAAAAGGCGAAATCGGTAGTGCTTGATGGTAAGGATGCTGAAAGCGGCGACTTTGTATTCTACTACTACAACGCACTCGATAACATTCTTACAGTTGCATCAAACCACGGCGGCTTCAAGGTTGGCAAGCTTACAGGTACAACCGCCTCCAAGGAAATCGTTAAGATTGGCGGCACCGATTACGGCTTTGGCTTTAAGGGCGCATATAACGCAGACTTTGCAACCTATGCTGCAAACGGCACCACTATCAAGAACGCAATTGAGAACTACGAAGGCAAAGAAAACGTTAAATACGTAACCGTTAACGGTAACATCGTTTACGTAGGACTCTATGACGGCGAGCAGAATTCGGCTGACTATCAGTTTGCGGTAGTAAGCTTTGACAAGGAACTCCTTGCAGACCTTCTCGGCGTAAAGGTTGAAAAACTTGACTACACTGCTGACTTTGTGCTTGATGAAAACGACAATGCATACGCTGCTATCCTCAACACCGAAACAGGCAAGTGGGAGCTTGGCACTATTGAAAAGTTTGCAAAGGGCTATGACTCCACAGAGGACGAATACGCTCTTGAGGGCAACATCGGTACACTTGCAAACTACGTTGAGATTGCAGGCGAGTCCTACTCGAAGTATGGCGATTACGTTGAACTTTCCAAAGCGCTCCTCGGCGCAAACATTTTTGCAGTAACTGCAGAAAATGACGGCAAATACAGCCTTGGTACTGCCGATGCACTTGACAGTGCTACCATAGGCGACGGCCTTATCTTCTCAAACAACTCAAACAAGACAAACCACATTAAGGCAGAGTCTGACGAAAGCGTTGAACCTACCCGTGTAACTCTCAATGATAACTCCGTTATCGTTGTAATTGACGGCGAGGGCAACGTAGGTGTTCGCCACGGCGCACAGAAGTATAAGTTCACTGTAAACGGCAGTGCAACCTACTATGCAGCAAACTCTTCACTTGTTGTTGCATACATTGCAACACCTGAATTTGTAGGCGGCTTTGAAAACGCATCTGATTGGGGCGACAGCAGCGCGGCTACAAGTGCAGAGACATACTATGTTGCACTTCCCGAAAGCGAATCTGAACTTGCCGCAAACGGCGATGACGCAGAGTATAAGTATACCGTAACTGTTACAAATCTGCTCGACCTCCGCACACTCAAGGTTGTAGAGAGCATCAGCTTTGCTACAGACAAGGCGATTTCGCTTGATCTTGCCAAGGTGCTTCATGCAGACGAGGAGGGCATACTCACAGAGAGCACTCTCACCGTAGCAGAGGCGTTTGCAGCGGCAATGAAAATGAACGGTGACGAAAACGATATCACATATGCTGATATCGCACCCGAAAACCTTACATTTACCGATGCAGATACCGTAAAGATTTCAGGCGGTGCACTTACACTTCCCAATGCGCTTGCACTTATCAATGCAAACGTTGTTACAATCGACATGACAGGTCTTGACCGTGACGATTATGATTTCGACCGCCTTGCACTCAATGTTGAGTACAGCGAAAACGGTCTTGGCGGCAACGAGCTTGAGATTAGCGAAGGCTTCTCCGGATATGAGTATCCGCTTTACGGCGACACTGTTGAGTCTTTGAACGAACCTGCTGAGGGTATCCTTGACCAGTTTATCATCAACAGTGCAGGCGGTGAGATACTTGTGCCCCTTGCAGACGCAGACAATTATGAAGGCGCGGCAAAGATTTCGGTAGAGCTTAAAATCCTTGCACACTACGATGATGATACCGGCACACTCACCCTCAATGTTGCAAAGATTTTGAAGTAATATAAAAAGGAAGGCGAGAGCCTTCCTTTTTGTTTTACCTTTACTGGTATATTAAAATTCAATTATTTTGATGAAATATATAGAAATTTATTTTATTCTATGTTATACTGATTTTAATATCTTTTTAGGAGCAGAAAATGAAAAGAATTGACCGTACGGTTTTAAGAGAAACTGTATATATCGCAGCGTTTACGCTTATATTCAGTATGCTTATGCAGGCGGTATTCCTTGTTATAAACAAATGGGATTATACAGTACTGCTTGGTAATCTGCTTGGATATGTGGGCGCTGTCGGCAACTTTTTGCTTATGGGAATAACCGTTCAAAATGCGCTTGGTAAAGGGGAAAAGGAAGCGGCAAATCTTATGAAGTTTTCACAAAGAGGAAGACTCTTCTTACTCTTTGTGCTCGCACTCGTTGCATACCTTGTTCCTGTTTTTAACATAATTGCTGCCGTGATACCGCTTATATTTCCGCGTATTGCAATAGCACTTCGTCCTTTGGTAGTAAAGGACTGACAGAAGAGGTGATAGTTTTTGAGCAAAATAAATTTGCGCTTTAAAATAGTTGATGCGCTTTACATTGCCATGATGATAATTCCAATTTTATTTGGAATTGTGCTTCAAGTGCTGACAAAGCCTGTGTCAGAGGGCGTTGCCATAACGGGCGCACGGATATTTTTCACGGTAAAGATGCCGATTCAGGATTTCCCTGTAACGGAGTCGCAGATAAACTCGGCACTTGTAATGATAACTCTGTTTTTCTTCTGCCTTTACATGACTCACGGACTCTCCGCTCATATAAAGCTGAAAAGACAGCATTTTGCCGAGCTTATTGTCGAAAAGGTAGACGGCATGGTAAACGAAAACATGGGCGAATATTTTATTGGTTTTGCGCCGTTTATCATTGCAATTATGGCACTCTCGGCGCTCTCAAGTCTGCTTTCACTGTTCGGACTTTACCCGCCTACATCCGACATCAACATTGTTGGCGGTTGGGCAATACTCGTATTCATTTTGATAACATATTACAAGATGAAATGCGGACCTATTAATTATCTTAAAGGCTTTGCAGACCCAATTCCTATATTTGCACCGTTTAATGTTATAAGTGAAATTGCAACTCCGATTTCAATGGCGTTCCGTCACTACGGAAATGTGCTTTCAGGAACTGTAATTTCGGTGTTGCTCGGTACAGCACTTGGCGGACTTTCGTCAATGCTGCTTGGTGCGCTCCCCGGTTTCCTTGCGGATATACCGCTTCTTCAGGTAGGTATACCTGCGGTGCTTTCAATTTACTTTGATGTATTCAGCGGATGCTTACAGGCATTTATATTCGCTATGCTTACGATGCTTTATGTATCAGGCGGATTTAACCTTGAGTTATTTGAAAAGCGCAAGGCAAAAAAATTGGCAAAAAAAGCAGCTAAATAAAATTTTAATAAAACAAAAACGGAGGATTTTATTATGGAACTCGCAATTGGTATTATTTTAGGTTGTTGTGCACTCGGCGCAGGTATGGCAATGATAGCAGGTATCGGCCCCGGTATCGGTGAAGGTAACGCTGTTGCAAAGGCGTGTGAAGCCATTGGCCGTCAGCCCGAATGTAAAGGCTCGGTAACTACCACCATGCTTATGGGTTGTGCTGTTGCGGAAACCACAGGTCTTTACGCGCTTGTTATTGCAATTTTGCTTATTTTCGTAGCGCCTAACATACTGGTTAATATTCTTGTTGAAACTATGAAGTCTCTTTAATTCGGAGTTATTGCTATGCAAACACTTGACGTAATTTCGGTCAATCTGTGGCAAATGGCAGTTTCACTTGCAAACCTTGTGTTGCTTTTCTTGATTGTAAAACATTTTTTGTATAAACCTGTCAAGAAAATGCTTGCAAACCGTCAAAGCGCAATAGAGGGCGATTATGCGGCGGCAAAGGAAGCAAGAGAAAAGGCAGAGAATGACCAAAAAGCATACGAAGAAAAACTGCTTTTGGCAAAGGACGAAGCCGAAAATGTAATCAAAGCGGCGGTTGGCACAGCATCGGCAAGAGAAAAAGAAATCATTGCCGACGCAAAGGAAAAGGCTGACGGTATTATCCGTCAGGCTGAAAGTGAAGCCGCGCTTGAGAGAAAAAAGGCAGAGGACTCCATCAAAAAGGAAATCGTCACGGTTTCCGGCGTGCTTGCATCCAAGATGCTTGAGCGTGAGGTTTCTACCGATGACCACAAGCGGCTTATTGACTCCTTCATCGAAGGAATAGGTGACGACGATGATGCAAACTGAAAGGGAATATGCCGAGGCGCTATTCATGCTTGCAGTTGAAAGCGGCGAACAGGAAGTGTACGCCGAGGCGGTTGACGCGGTTTATGCTGTCATGCGTGAAAATCCCGAATACATTGAGTTTTTGGCATCACCCGCCATACCTCTTGCAGAGAGATGCGCGGCAATTGATAAAGCGTTTGAAAGCTTGCCCGAAAATGTAGTTTCATTTTTAAAACTGCTTTGCGAGAACTCACGTGCGCGAAGCGTGTGCGAGTGCATAGAGGAGTATAAAAAGCTCGCTCTTGCCGCATCGGGCAGCGTAACCGCTACCGTTACATCAGCAATAGAGCTTGATGAAAATCAAAAAGCAAAGCTTATCGCAAAGTTTGAAAAGGTTACGGGCAAAAAGGTTAATGCCTTTTACACCGTTGATAAGTCACTTATCGGTGGCATTAGAATCGAGCTTGACGGCAAGCTTTATGACGGCAGTGTAGCCAAACGCTTAAGCGAAGTAAAGGATGTGATTATCGGATGATAAGACCCGAGGAAATCAGTAACATTATAAAAAGCCAGATACAGAACTACAAAAGCCGTATTGAGATGACCGAAACGGGCAAGGTAATTCTTGTCGGTGACGGTATTGCAAGAGTGTACGGGCTTCGCAACTGTATGGCAAACGAGCTGCTCGAGTTTGAGGGCGGCAGTTTTGGCGTGGCGCAGAATCTTGAAGAAGAAACCGTTTCGGTTGCTGTGCTTTCCGACAAAAACGATATTAGAGAAGGCACTGCCGTACACAGAACAGGAAAGGTTTTGTCAGTTCCAGTCGGCGAAAAGCTGCTCGGCAGAGTAGTAAACGCACTTGGCGAGCCGATTGACGGTAAAGGACCGGTTGAATACAGCGGCACACGTCCGCTTGAAAGCGAAGCGCCTGGTATCATCGAGCGTAAGAGCGTTTCCGTTCCGCTTCAGACGGGTATCAAGGCAATAGACAGTATGATTCCGATTGGCCGCGGTCAGCGTGAGCTTATCATCGGCGACCGCCAGACCGGTAAAACTGCCATCGCCATTGATACAATTATCAATCAAAAGAATACAGGTGTTCTTTGCATCTATGTTGCGATAGGTCAGAAGAGCACGTCCGTTGCGCAGATTGCAAACGAGCTTACCAAGAGCGGTGCAATGGAATATACAATCATCGTTTCGGCAAGTGCTGCAGAGAGTGCGCCGCTTCAGTACATCGCGCCTTACAGCGGTTGTGCAATGGCGGAGTATTTCCGTGAGCAGGGCAAGGACGTTCTCATCATTTACGATTATCTTTCAAAGCACGCGGTTGCTTACCGTGCACTTTCCTTGCTTATCCGCCGCCCTCCGGGCCGTGAAGCGTATCCCGGTGATGTATTCTATCTCCATTCCCGTTTGCTTGAACGCGCGGCATGCGTGGCAAACGAATACGGCGGCGGCTCGATAACCGCACTTCCGATTATCGAAACGCAGGCAGGCGACGTTTCGGCGTATATCCCCACAAACGTAATTTCTATTACAGACGGTCAGATATTCCTTGAAACCGAGCTTTTCCATTCCGGCATTATGCCTGCTATCAATCCCGGTATTTCCGTAAGCCGTGTAGGCGGCAGCGCACAGCTAAAGGGCATGAAAAAGGTTTCGGGCGAGCTTAAGCTGCTTTATTCGCAGTACCGCGAGCTTCAGTCATTTGCGCAGTTTGGCAGTGACCTTGATGCTGATACCAAATCGCGTCTTGCGCTTGGCGACCGCATTGTTGAGGTGCTTAAGCAGGGCAAAAACGCCCCCGTGCGCGTTGGATGTCAGGTTGCTATTGTTTACGCGGTTATCAACCGTTACCTTGACCATGTTGAGGTTAGTGACGTTCACGAGTACGAGTCAAGACTCTTTGCAAAACTTGAAAATCAGTACGGCGAGTGGCTTGCGCGTGTCGAGAGTGGCTCGTTTGACGATAAGGATATAGCCGAGCTTAAAGCAATTCTCAAAGAAATGCAGGTGTAAACTGATATGGCAGGAAACACAAAAGCACTTCGCGTGCGAATAAAGAGTGTTACGTCCACATTGCAGCTTACAAAGGCAATGGAGCTTGTTGCCGCTTCAAAAATCCGCCGTGCCAACGACGCTATGTTTAAAGGCCGCGAGTATGGCTCATCGCTTGAAAAGGCTGTTGAATTGCTTTCTTCAAGCCGTGAATGTGCAAAGAGTCCGTATATGCAAAAACGCGAGGGTGATCGCACCCGCATTATCATTATCGCGGGCGACCGCGGACTTGCCGGCGGCTACAACGCAAATGTATTCCGTCTTGCGGCAGAGTATAATGGCGCTGAGTTTATTCCGATAGGCAAGCGCGCTTGCGAGCGCTTTTCAAAGCCTATTGTTTCATCCGAGCATTTTTCGTTTGATGAAGCGGCGGCACTTGCCAATGAACTATGTGCTTCGTTTGCAAACGGTGAGTTTGACCGTCTTGGCATTATTTCCACAAAATACAATTCGGTAATGTCGCAGGAAGCGTTTATTAAGTGGATTTTACCGCTTGACGCGGCAGAGCGTGCCGACACAGCAGGCACAGTTTTTGAGCCGGATAGCCTGACTGTTCTGAACAATGTGGTGAGAGAATATGTTGCAGGCGTTATAACCGTATGTGCCAGAGAAAGTTTTGCAAGTGAGGTCAGCGCAAGACGCATGGCGATGGATAGCGCAGGCAAAAATGCGCGCCAGATGATAAGCGATCTCCAGCTTGAATACAACCGTGCTAGACAGGGCGCAATTACTCAGGAAATCACAGAAATCGTTGCCGGCAGCGGCAATGGCAATTAGTGAGGTAATATGAATATAGGAAAAGTAACGCAGGTTATGGGACCGGTAGTAGACGTTCGCTTTAATGAGGGCGAGCTTCCCGCTATACACAATGCACTGACCATACCTCAAGCAGAAAGAGTTTTAACCGTTGAGGTTGCACAGCACATCGGTGACAATGTCGCAAGATGTATCGCAATGGCTTCCACAGACGGTTTGCAAAGAGGGGTGGATGTAACCGACACAGGCGCACCTATCAGCGTGCCCGTTGGTGACGAAACCCTCGGCAGAATTTTCAACGTACTCGGCGACGCGGTTGACAATGTTCCTACACCCACTACAGAGGAAAGATGGGATATTCACCGCAGTGCACCGAGCTATGATGAGCTTGCCACGAGCGCCGAGATTTTTGAAACCGGTATTAAGGTTATAGACCTTATCTGTCCTTATTCCAAGGGCGGTAAAATCGGTTTGTTCGGCGGTGCGGGCGTTGGTAAGACCGTACTTATCATGGAGCTTATCAATAATATTGCAAAGCAGCACGGCGGTATTTCGGTATTTACCGGCGTTGGCGAGCGCACGAGAGAGGGTAACGACCTTTATAACGAGATGAAGGAGTCGGGCGTTTTGAAAAAGACCGCACTGGTGTACGGTCAGATGAACGAGCCTCCCGGAGCGCGTATGCGCGTTGCGCTTTCAGGACTTACGATGGCAGAGTATTTCCGTGATAAGCAAGGGCAGGACGTGCTTTTGTTTATTGATAATATTTTCCGTTTTACTCAGGCTGGCAGTGAGGTTTCCGCGCTTCTCGGACGCATGCCTTCGGCAGTAGGCTATCAGCCGACGCTTGCAACTGAAATGGGCGCACTTCAGGAGCGTATCACTTCGACAAAGAAAGGCTCAATCACCTCCATTCAGGCTGTATACGTGCCTGCCGATGACCTTACCGACCCTGCTCCCGCTACAACCTTTGCGCATCTTGACGCAACAACCGTGCTTGCAAGAAGTATAGCTTCGCAGGGTATCTATCCCGCAGTTGACCCGCTTGAATCCTCAAGTCGTATCCTTTCTCCCGATATCGTGGGCAAGGAGCACTATGAGGTCGCAAAAGAGGTTCAGCGTATTCTGCAAAGATATAATGAGCTTATGGACATCATCGCCATTATGGGTATGGATGAGCTTTCCGATGAGGATAAGATGCTTGTTCAGCGCGCGAGAAAGATTCAGCGCTTCCTCTCCCAACCGTTTGATGTATCAGAAAAGTTCACCGGTTTTGCGGGCAAGTATGTGCCGATTTCCGAAACCGTACGCGGCTTTAAGGAAATTATCGAGGGCAAGCACGACGACCTACCCGAGTCTGCGTTCCTCTTTGTAGGTACCATTGACGAGGCGGTTGAAAAGGCAAAGAAGGTACAGGGATGAAAAGCTTTAAACTGACAGTTTCCTCTCCTGATGGACACAAGTTTTGCGGTGAGGCTGTAAAACTTGATGTGCGCGGCACAGAGGGCGAGCTTGCTATAATGGCAGGGCATATCCCGTTTGTAACCTCGCTTGTTAAAAGTCCGTGTACAATCTGGCTTACAGATAGCGAAAAAAAGACCGCCACATGTGACGGCGGACTTTTAACCGTTGATACCGACACGGTAACTCTTCTCGCAGGCTCATTTAAATTTGACTGATAAAAACGGGGCAAGTTTATTAAACTTGCCCCGTTTTTATTTACAGATTTCTCACGCTATGCTACAATGATAGTAGAACTGATAAGGAGGAGAACACTATGAAACGCATTGTATTGCTTTTAAGCT
>JAZNOM010000079.1:0-2144 GCA_045580835.1 Eubacteriales bacterium | reverse complement strand
AACGCGCTCTAATATAATGAAAAAACTTTTCATTGGCTCACCGTCCGTTCTTGTACGTAGAGGAGAAATTCAGCCGCGTGAGCTATCAAAAGCCAGAATGTCGCTTGAAGAACTGCTTTGCGAGCTTCGCGTGAGCGGAATTGGCACAATTGAAGACGTTGACTATGCCATTTTAGAAAGTAACGGTAAACTCTCGGTTACTCCGCGCGCACACGCGCGAAATATCACCAACGCCGACTTGAAAAACAAGGTTCGAGAAGCGGGCATAGCGCATGCGGTAATAATAGACGGTACTATAAAAAAGGAAGCACTCGACGGTTCGGGGAAAGACCGTGCTTGGCTGGAGCGTGAAATCAAAAGAGAAAAGCTGAAACTTGAGGAGATTTTTCTCTTTTCGGTTGACGATGCCGACCATATATATATTATAAAAAGGAAGGATAGCAGATGAAATTTTTTATATACGCGCTTGTGATAATCATTATTATCGGTATAATCTGTGCATGGGGCACTATCGCAAGTACAAAGAAAATAGATTCTATGCTTTCCACTCTCGACAAAGCAAAACCATCAGGTGAGGTTGTCCCCGAAAACGCCATTGAAGTGGTCAAAAGTTTAATCAACAAATGGGAAGAGGATGAATTTCTCATAAGCATGTTTTTACCGCACCACCACCTTGACGAAGTAAAAGAAAAACTCGTGGCGCTTGAAGCGTATGCAAACACCGACGAATTTGCGGAGTGGCGAGATGCGACGCTTGTGTTCAAAGAAGAACTGCTGCACATCCGCGATTTGCTTGGCGTGAGTACAGACAATATATTGTAAACCGTTGACACGGAAATTCTAAAATGATAAAATATCCCTATAAAACGCAGAGGTAAAGACAATGAAAAAAGGGATTATTTTTGACCTTGACGGCACACTTTGGGATGCGTCCGAAGAGGTGACGCGCTCATGGAACATGGCGCTTAAAACAATTGACGAATTCAAATTGCGCATTGATAAGCGCGACATGATGAATTTTATGGGGCATCTGCTTTTTGACATCGGTAAAATGATGCTGCCAAAGCACCTTAATGACACTCGTGTGCAACAAATCGTTGATTTGTGCATCGAATACGAGCATGCGTACCTGCGCGAGCACGGCGCACCGCTTTTTGAAAATCTTTTGCCTACGCTGAAAGAGCTTAAGAAAAACTATTCCCTTTTCATCGTGAGCAACTGTCAAGCAGGATATATCGAGGTTTTTCTTGATTACTTCGGCATTTGGGATATTTTTGACGATTACGAATGTCCCGGTCGGACAGGTCTTGCCAAAGCAGAGAATATCAAGCTTATCTGCAAACGCAACAACCTTGACAAAGCGGTCTATGTAGGCGATACCGATGGCGACTATTGCGCAACCCAAGCGGCAGGGCTTGAGTTTATTCATGCCGCCTACGGCTACGGCACCCCTCACGAGCCGACAAAGTCGATAAGACGGTTTGAAGATTTACTGAAAATAAGCATATAAACAATACCACGGTTTTCACCGTGGTATTGTTTTACACCGCAACAGTCAGCCGTTCAATTGAGCTTCCGCTTGCATAATGCTTACAGTAAGCAGCAGTGCATTTGTTGTATTTTTCAAAGGTTTTCCTCGCAGCATCCTCATCACTGTAAACTTTCCATGCACCGACAAGCTTACAATCGTCTTTATTCTCGATAAATCCGCGAACATCATTCGGAGGATAGCCAAGAAAAAGTCCTATTTCATGAGGAAACTCATCGCACTCACCAAGCCTTTTCACGAGGTGCATTATACAGCGTTCGGGAGTTTCTGCAAAATACCCGCGCTCACGCAAAATACGAACGGCAATCCCATCCTTAAAGTCGCGTAAGAGATGTGACGGACGGTAAACATATATCAGCGCTTTACCCTCCGCATAACGAAGCGGCAAAAGTCGAATTCCCTTTTTAGAAAGCTTCTTATTAAAATAACGCAGCGCAGCGCGCATTTCATCCTTTGAATCAAACGAACAGTTGAACATATTACCGGTTTTTATTCCGGCAAGAGTAGGCGAACAATGTCTTATTAAAAGTTCTTCTGACATAAATACACCTCCTTAAATAGTTTTTGCAGATTGTTATATTAAATTCGAGTTAGC
>JAZNOM010000078.1:0-6273 GCA_045580835.1 Eubacteriales bacterium | reverse complement strand
GAATAAATAGAAATAATTTTTTACTTTGTGTAAAAAACAAAATGCGGCAAGGGCTTAAAAAGCCCTTTCCGTTCCTTGCTGTTTCGGATTTTTGTCTCTACCGTACACATGTACGCCGGCGAAACAAAAACCCAAAAATCTGCCTGCGTTTCTCATCCTCTGTTCAGCCTGATGACTTTGTCATCAGGCTGATATAAAAATGGCTGCAAAAGCAGCCATTTTTATTTGAATTCTTCTATCAACAGATTCAGCATATTTTCTTCGCAAGGCGACATTTTTTTATCCATAAAGTATACATATGTATCACGGGTGCAGCCTTCGATTTCTTTAAGCAACACGCTTTCGTGATAGTTCCATTGCTCTGCCGACCGTTTCGCCACTATGCATACACCGAGCCCAAGACGCAAAAACTCCGGTATATACGACGGGTCGTCAGTTTGTATGGCAATATGCGGAACAAATCCGTGCTTTGCACAGATTTTATACGCAAGGTCATGCATGCTGTTCGGCTTTTGCAGTATTATAAACGGTTCGTTTTTAAGCATTTCAATGCTGAAATTGTCAGCCTTTGCAAGAGGATTTGAATTATTTATTGCAATTGCAAGGTTTTCTGAAATAATCTTGTACCTCTTAAAGTGTTCAAGCTGAACCTCATCACTCGCAATTATAAAATCAAATTCATCTTCGGTCGTGTTCTGGAAATTCTTAATGCTTATATCAATCTCCGGATATAGCTTTTGAAATTTAGCGAGAGCACGTTTAACGGTTGCACGGTGAGCGTTTACGCAAATACGTATTTTCTTAATGCCATCAAATTGCTTTACGTCGCTTACTGCGCCTTCAATCTCGCGGAGCGCCGCGGAAATACGCTTATAAAACATTTCGCCGCTTTTATTAAGAAATACTGCGTTTTTCTGCCTTGTAAAAAGCTTTACGCCCATTTCTTCCTCAAGCCGTCTTATGCTTTGAGAAACCGCCGACGGAGGAACATTAAATTTCTTTGCGGTAAACGAAAAATTCTCCGTCATAGCCGCATCGCAAAAATATCTGAATTGCAAAAGCTCCATTACGTACCTCGCTATAACTTTTTTGTTACAGTATAACACAATATTTCATTCTTTACAATATAGCAAAATAATTTTATAATTATAATATAATTATATAAAGGAGCCTTTTATGAAAAAGCTATTTTTTATGTTGATTTTTGCATTTCTGCTTAATTTGGCAGTTTGCGCAACATCAACAGTAAACCTCACAGAGTTTCCCGATGCATCCACTATAATAAGCTCTCCGAAATACGACGGTATCACCTATCCCGCAGAGCAGCCCAACGGTATTTACGGCACAAAGGCACAGATTTCTGCTGATATTACTTCTACCTCTGCACTCACCGATGCAGAAAAAGCAGACCTTGCCGACATCAGCTACGGCGTTTCTGCTATCGGTATAAATAAATTCGGCAGAGCTAACGCGCTCCGCAATTTAGTTGACGGCAACTGGAACGGTACCAATGCAAGAATGTGCTACATGACATTTGACGCCAACATGTACGATATCGACGGTACAGTTAATGAAAACGGCAAGTACCGTGCGCTTATCACACTCAATTTCTCCACCAAACACCGCTTTGACGCCTGCGGATTTATCTCCGGCACGCAGGCAGGTATGATAAATGCAGCCGATATCTATGTTTCAAGCGACGGTGTAACATGGACGCTCGTTCCTTCCGCATCCTACGATTGTTCTGATGCAGAGCCTCTCATCGACCTTGCCACCGACACCGTGCAGGCTCCCGCAGACACATGGACAAACTATGCAAAAGCTCCGTTTGCAACACTCTTTGATATGGGCGGAGTAAGCGGTCAGTACATCCGCATAGGTGTTATCACGGGCAGAACAGGCTCGTCCAGTCCCAACACCGTCAATACGCGCGAATTTCTCGTGTACGGCGAAAAGACAGGTGAGGACAATCCCCTTGCCAGAACAGACGTTCTCTTTATCGGCAACAGCTTTACATATTTCAACGATATGCCCGAAGAATTATTCATGCCCATCGCAAGATCAGCCGGTTACAACGTTTATGCCACACGCATCACAAACGGCGGATGGTATCTTTATAAACATGCAAACGTTCACGATACATACGGCGCCAAGGTTTATGAAGCGCTTACAAACAACGAATATGATTACGTACTTATTCAAGAGCAAAGTACAAATCCTATAAGAGAGCCTGATACCTTTTACACAGGTGCGCGCCGCCTTGTAAGGCGTATACGCGAAAACGGCGCAACCCCCATTCTTTACAGCACATGGGGACACGCCACGGGAAGCTCGTATATACTTGACGGCTGGACTACCGAAACCATGACTTACGACCTTGCCGCTGCATACACGGCTATCGGCGAGGAGCTTGGTGTAAAGGTTTCTTATCCCGGATTTGCTTTTTGGGATGTACACTCAAAGCATGCAAGCACAATAAATCTTTACTACACCGACTATTATCATCCCTCGGCTCTCGGCTCATATCTTTCTGCAATGACAAATTTTGCAAGTGTACTCGGCGGCAATCCGCTCACCTGCGAGTTTAACGGCGATCACAGCGAAGATACAGCTTCAATATTAAAGCAAGCCGCATACGATGCCACCTATAACACTCCCGAAATTCCGGAAGCATACAAAACTTCTTCTGTAGGTCTCGGCTACGATGGATATTTCGGCGTAGATACATCAAAAACCGAAAACCTCACCGAATATCCCGAAGCACCTATGATAAGTGTTCCGCAAAGCAACGGCACATTCAGCGGTATCAAGGGCGACAAGGGTGTTGTTGCCTCCTCCGAATATTCCACAACAGGACTCACCGATGCGCAAAAAGCGGATATCGCAGATATCTCATACGGCGTTTCAATGATTGGTGTGGAAAAAATGTCGGCAGATTCTGCAGGATATAAAACTGCAGTCGCAAATCTTGTCAACGGTCATTGGGGTGCATCTTTGATGTCATTCTTTGAGTTTGACGAGAATATGTACGATATCAACGGTACAGTCAGCGAAAACGGCAAATACCGCGCACTATTCACATTCAATTTCGGCACTGATTACCGCTTTGATGCTTGCGGCTTTTTCTCTGGAAACGCACAAGGCTTTGCATCGGTAGCCGATGTGTACGTCTCCGACGACGGCGAAAACTGGACAATAGTTCCGTCTGCATGCTATGACGGAATTTATAACAAATACACAAATCTCGGCACCACTCCGAAAGACCCTTATAACGGAAACACTACGGCATATTCAGTACTTTTCGACATGAACGGTGTCACAGGTAAATATATCCGCCTCGGTATAGTTGTGGGCAGATGTGATGCATATGCTCACTATAACAGTATAAATACCCGTGAATTTGTGGTATACGGTAACAGATGCCCGCTCGGCGATGTTGACGGTGACGGAAATACATCAGTTTCCGATATTCTTCAAACGATTAAAAACATCGTAAACGCTAAACCCTATAGCACAGATATGGACATAAACGGAGATGGTAAGGTTTCACTTATAGATATTATCCGCATAGTTAAAGCTGTTGTATAAAAAAAATCCTTTTGCGCGTTTGCACGCGCAAAAGGATTTTTTATTCGTTGGGATTGATAAACTCCCAATAGCTCTTTATGTAGTCAATGCCCGAAATAAGAGTGATAAGCGCCATTGCCACCATTGCAACGTAACTTGCAACGGCTACGGTGTAGCCCTCGATAAGTGCCATTGCGACAGGCTCAAGCAGGCAGACAAGCACTGCTACAATCTGGATGACCGTCTTAACCTTGCCAATCATCTTTGCGGCAATTACCTTGCCGGACGCGCCCGATACCACAAGTCGCATTGATGTAACCGCAAGCTCGCGGAAAATTACGATAAACGCGCACCAAACAAATACGGGGCGGATGTTTTCAAAACGGTAAAGGATGCCGAGCAGTGCGCCGAATACAAGCAGCTTGTCCGCAAGCGGGTCCATGAATTTACCGAAATTGGTAATAAGATTGTCGCGGCGGGCAATTTTGCCGTCAAGCATGTCGGTGTAGGATGCGATACCGAAAAGTGCCGCCGAGCCAAGACACGCAACGAAAATATTTTCGGGAATTATAAGCACGCCGAGGAATATCGGCACGAGTACACAGCGCATAAGCGTAAGCTTATTGGGAAGATTAAGTTTCATTTTTTTCTCCTTTATTATCGCGGGGATGCTTTTGTAAAAGCACCCCCACACCCCCGTAAAACTTTTGACTGAAAGTAAATTGCTGTAGCCATATACTTTTTCAAAAATTTTTGAAGGGTGCAGGGGAACTTTTTATAAAAAGTTCCCTTGCAATTATTTCATTTCGCCAAACAAATCATAGTCGAGTGCTTCGGTGATTTCTACTTCTACAAATCTGCCCGCGCGAATTTTCTTTGGTGCGGTGAAGTACACCTTGCCGTCAACATCGGGGGCATCGGCGCGGCTGCGGCCGAAGTGAACGCCCGAAACGGTGTCAAAGCCCTCGCAAAGCACCTCGATTTTCTTGCCGACCATTGAAGCAAGCTTCTTTTCGGACACTGCAAGCTGCACGCGCATCAAGGTGTCATATCTATCCTGCTTTGTCTGCTCGTCGATTTTACCGTCAAACTCTGCGGCGGCGGTTCCCTCCTCCTCGGAGTAGGTAAACGCGCCAAAGCGGTCAAACTCAACCTCTTTGACAAACTCGCAAAGTTTTGTAAAGTCCTCCTCGCTCTCGCCGGGGAAACCGACAATTGCGGTCGTGCGGAGCGTGATGTCGGGAATCTCACGGCGAAGTCTTGCAATGGCATCGCGAACGGTTTTACTGTCGCCGTGGCGGTTCATCGCCGAGAGCATTTTATCACTGATATGCTGAACGGGAATGTCAGCATACTTTATCACGCGCGGATTGTCGCGCATCTCGGCGATAAGCTCATCGGTAATCTTATCGGGATAGAGATAGAGCATACGAATCCACGGAATTTTCGTTCCCTCGGTGATTTTATGAACAAGCTCGGCAAGTTTGTACTCGCCATAGATGTCAAGACCGTAACGTGATGTGTCCTGCGCGATAAGGTTAAGCTCCTTTACGCCTATCTTTTCAAGCTCTTTTGCTTCATTAATTATATCTTCCATGGTGCGGCTGCGCATCTTTCCGCGGATAAGCGGAATTGCACAGTACGTGCATTTGTTGTCGCAGCCCTCTGCCACCTTGAGGTAAGCGGTGTACTCTGGAGTGGTAAGCACGCGCTCGCCGCCGAGCGGCGACATATTTTTATCTTCAAAGGATGTATACTTTTCGCCCTTTGCAACTGCGGCTACAGCATCTGCAATCTTGTGATATGAGCCTGTGCCAAGCACCGCGTCAACCTCTGGCATTTCGTCGAGAATCTGCTCGCGGTATCTTTCAGCCAGGCAGCCGGTGGCGATTATACCCTTTAATTTTCTGTTTTTCTTGAGCCATGCAACATCGAGGATGTTTTCAATGGCTTCTTCTTTTGCACTCTGAATAAAACCGCAGGTGTTAACAACGATTATGTCAGCCTCGGTTTCGTCGGGGGTTATTTCATAACCTGCATCTGCTAAAATCTTTAGCATAACCTCGGTGTCTACCAAGTTTTTGGAGCAACCGAGCGAAACAAATCCAATTTTCATAATAGTACGAGGACGTGGAAAACCTTTTTATAAAAAGGTTTTCCACACCTTTCCAAAAATTTTTAAAAAGTGAATTCTTAATGCCATCCCAACGGATGCCTACACCTCATCCGGTGCTACGCACCATCTACCGCTCAAGGGGAAGGCTAAATCAAGGCTTCCCCCTTGGGGGAAGCTGTCAGCGGAGCTGACTGATGAGGGGTAGACCGTCTTATGACGGTCGTTACATTAACTTTGTTTTAATACCCTTGCTTATACAAGGCTTTGCGGAATTCTTCCGCTTCTTCTCTTGTATCGGGTTTTGTTTTGCCAAACTTTTTTTCGAGGAATTTTTGTTTAAAAACGGCAAAATCCTCATCGGTGTATTTTTCGTCAATTACGGCATTGATTTTGTCCGCGCTATACCCTTTTGCAAGGAGCATTGGAATGAGTTTTCTCTTACCGATGTACCTTTTTTCGACAAGTTCGCGAAGATAGCTTGACACTTGCCACTCCTCGTCAATATATCCGCTCTCTGCGGCAAAATCCGACGCGTTTTTTGCACATTCATGTGGAAAACCGCGTGCGCGCAGCTTTTGGTAAAGCTTTTG
>JAZNOM010000077.1:0-12193 GCA_045580835.1 Eubacteriales bacterium | reverse complement strand
TCCTTAATGTCGTTAAAGCGTTCAAGACCAACGCCGCACTCGTATCCTGCAGCGACCTCGCGCACGTCATCCTTGAAACGGCGGAGAGAAGAAATTTTATCCTCAAAGATTACGATACCGTCACGAACCACGCGGATCTGTGCGTTTCTCGAAATCTTACCATCCTGAATGTAACAACCTGCGATTGTACCGATATTGGGAACACGGATAGTCTGACGTACCTCTGCGTGACCAAGCAGATTTTCTCTGTACTTGGGCGCAAGCATACCCTTCATCGCCGCTTCAATTTCCTCAATGCACTCGTAAATTACTCGGTAAGTGCGAACGTCTACGCTCTGACGTTCAGCCGCATCAAGCGCACTGCGGTCAGGACGAACGTTAAAGCCTACGATGATAGCCTGGGATGCGGATGCAAGCATTACGTCGTTTTCGGTAATACCGCCAACCGCGCCATGGATGACATTAACCTTAACTTCCTCATTAGAAAGCTTTTGGAGCGACTGCTTAACCGCCTCAACAGAGCCGTCAACGTCTGCCTTAACGATGATGTTAAGATCCTTAACGCCGTCGGAAATTCTGGAGAAGAGGTCGTCAAGCGATGCGGTAGCATTTGCCTTGAACTTCTCATTCTTTGCTTTGTCAAGACGCTGCTCGGCAAGAGTACGCGCCATTCTTTCGTCCTCAACTGCGTTAAACTCGTCACCCGCAACGGGAACAGAGTCAAGACCGATAATCTCAACGGGAACAGACGGACCTGCAACCTTGATTTCCTGACCCTTATCGTTGGTCATTGCACGAACGTGACCCACGGATGTACCAGCGATAACGATATCACCCGAATGGAGAGTACCGTTCTGTACAAGTACGGTTGCAACGGGGCCGCGGCCCTTATCGAGTTTGGACTCAATTACGATACCCTTTGCACGACGGTTAGGATTAGCTTTAAGCTCCTTAACCTCTGCAACGAGAAGTACATTTTCAAGCAGGTCTTCAATACCCATGCGAGTGTGTGCCGAAACGGGAACGCAGATAACGTCGCCTCCCCATTCCTCGGGAACAAGCTCATACTGGGTAAGACCGGTCATAACATTGTCTGGGTTTGCAGTGGGTTTATCCATCTTGTTGATTGCAACGATGATGTCAATACCTGCTGCCTTTGCGTGGTTAATAGCCTCGACCGTCTGCGGCATGATACCGTCATCCGCAGCAACAACGAGGATTGCGATATCGGTAGCCTGCGCACCTCTTGCACGCATTGCGGTAAACGCTTCGTGACCGGGGGTGTCAAGGAAGGTGATATCCTTGCCGTTAATTGAAACACGGTAAGCACCAATGTGCTGTGTAATACCGCCTGCCTCACCGCTTGTTACGCTGGTGTGACGGATAGCATCAAGAAGCGAAGTTTTACCGTGGTCAACGTGACCCATTACGCAGACAACGGGGTCACGAGTAACAAGGGTTTCATCGCTGTCCTCAGTTTCGTCAAAGAGACGCTCCTCAATTGTAACAACAACTTCTTTTGTAACCTTTGCGCCAAGCTCGTCAGCAACAAGGTAAGCGGTGTCAAAGTCAACAGTCTGATTGAGTGTTGCCATAACGCCCATCATCATAAGACGCTTGATAACCTCTGCGGCTGTAACCTTAAGTCTGGATGCAAGTTCCTGAACGGTAATTTCATCGGGAACTGTAATTTCAAGCTGCTTTTTGCGCGCTTTTTCAAGCTCGAGCTTCTTCATACGCTCGCGCTCTTTATCTTTTGCCTTGCCGTACTGATTTCTTGTATCCTGTTTCTTAAGCTTCTGACGGCTCTGAGAGTTATCCGAACCGTAGTTGCCTGCAAGTACGTCAAGCTTTTCATCATATTTAGAAAGGTCAACCTCGCTTGTGCGTGTGTCTACAACTCGAACGCTTCCGCGCGGCTTTGCAGGACCCTCGGATGCGGTACGCTGCATTTGGCTGATAGGAGCGGTAAACTTCTGCACTGTGCGGCGCTCGTTGCCCTCATCCTTATCAAATCCACCGCCCTTGCCGCCTCTTGTATCAGGACGCTGCTTTTGCTGCGGCTTCTTATCAAAGCCACCCTTTGCACCGCCGTCGAAAGGCTTGCGGTCAAAGCGGTCGCCAAAATTCTTTTGCTGTGCAGGTCTGTCACTCTGCTGCGGTCTATCGCCCTGCGGACGCGACTGCATGGGTCTGTCGCTTTGAGGACGTGCTGCGCGGTCTCCCTGAGGACGTGCAGGACGCTCTCCTCTGTTATCTCTATTGTCGCGGCGCTCGCCCTGCTGGCTCTGTGCGCGCGACTGTGCAGCAGCGCGTGCCTTTTCTTCAATAGCCTGCGCCGCGCTCATAGCTTTAGCCTTTGCGGCAGCCTGTGCATCAGCCTTCGCCTTTGCCTCTGCTTCTGCCTTGGCTTTTGCCTCTGCCGCAGCTGCCCTTTCTGCTTCTGCCTTTTCTGCAGCCGCCTTTGCTTCTGCTTCTGCCTTGGCTTTAGCAGCAGCTTCAGCTTCTGCTTTTACTTTAGCTTCAGCATCGGCCTTCGCCTTTGCCTCTGCCGCCTTTTGACTCTTTGTAACAATGACAACTTCGCCGTCCAAGTAAGGGTCAAGGTTGCTTATCTGATTTTTCTTACTGAGAACGTCCATCACAAGTCCGAATTCATCAGGCTCAAGCGCAGCGGACGAGGTCTTACCCTCAATGCCGTTTGCAGCGAGAATATCGGTGATGTCCTTTCCCTTAAGTCCAAGTTCCTTTGCCAACTGACTTATACGGTACTGCTGATTTTGTGCCATTCGTTAATTACCTCCTTGCACTGTGCGTGCAATGATTCCTTTCTTAAAAGAAGCTGTGTGTTCTATACGGTAATAGCGATTACTCGCTGATAATTTTCTTGATAGCCGCGGCAAAGCCTGCATCTATGATGCCAACCGCCGCTACTGCGCCTGTTTTGCCAATCGCGTGACCAAGTTCCTCGGGCGAAACATCAAGTGCCGCCACCTCGGTTTCATAACTTTTTGCTTTGTCGGTGATGCGCTTTACCGAGTTTTCGGCGGCTTTTGCCGCATAAACCGTAAGGCTCACCTTGCCGTCACGCATAGCATCGCAGACTATCGGCACTCCCGAAACAATCCGTCCTGCTTTCTTACAAAGACCAATCATCGAAAGTGCTTTTTTTGTATCAACCATTTTATTCCTCAATCATTGCGCCCTCAAGTGCCGCGTATACCTCTTCGGGTATCGCGCCTTTAAACGCAGCCTCAAGTCGGTGTGCCTTTATTGCTTTTTTAAGGCAAGCAACGTTTTTGCAGATGTACGCGCCGCGTCCTTGCGCGCGTCCTGTCTTATCAAGGCTGATTTCACCCGTAGGAGCTTTAACAACTCGCCATAAGTCGCCTTTTGCAAAATGCTCGTTGCAGCCGACACACTTTCTCTCGGGAATCTTTTTTATCTTTTCCACAATTATGCCTTAATATCAATTCTAAATCCGGTAAGACGTGCCGCAAGACGTGCGTTCTGTCCTTCCTTACCTATTGCAAGCGAAAGCTGGTCGGGGTAAACTGTAACTCTTGCGCTGCGCTCACCGTCGATTTCAACAGACTGAACTTCTGCGGGAGAAAGCGCCTCACGGATGAACTCTGCCATGTCCTCGCTGTATCTTACAATGTCAACCTTTTCGCCGCGAAGCTCGTCGATGATATTTCCGATACGCGCGCCGCGGTTACCGATGCATGCGCCGATGGGGTCTACGTTTTCGTCTCTGGACTCAACCGCAATCTTGGTACGGCTGCCTGCTTCGCGCGCAATGGACTTTACAAGCACGGTACCGTCAGCAATTTCGGGAATCTCAAGCTCAAACATACGTTTTACAAGACCTGCATGGCGGCGTGAAAGAGTAACGATGTGTCCCTTTGCCTCATGGTTAACCTCGGTGATGTACACCTTGATGCGGTCGCCTACATAGAAGGTCTCACCGGGAATCTGCTCTGCCTTAATAAGGGTTGCGTTGGATGTACCGGTGTCAACCACCACGTTTCCGCTTACCTCATCAACCTTGATAACGGTGGCGGTAACGATTTCTTCTCTCTTGGACTCATATTCCTTTGTGATGTTTGCTCTCTCTGCCTCGCGGATACCCTGAACGATAACCTGCTTTGCAGTGAGTGCTGCAAGGCGGCGGAGATTCTTTGTCTTAATCTCGATTTCACAGATGCCGCCGAGCTTATAACGCTTGTTATGCTCTTTTGCCTCTTCAAGTGTGATCTGAAGATCGCTATCCTCTACGGTTTCAACGATTTCAAGCTGCTGGAACATTCTAACCGTCTTTTTAACGGGGTCAATAGCAACGCGCACATTGGAATTGCCGTTTCTGTCACGCTTATAAGCGCTAACTAAAGCCGCCTCTACCTTTTCAAGCATGTACTCCTTGGAAATACCCTTTTCCTGCTCGATAAGGTCAAGCGCATCAAAAAATTCAGAATTCATCTTTCTACCAAAGCCTTTCTTAAAAATCGAATACCGTAGTCATTCGAGATATTTTTTTGTGTTCTATTTCATAAGTATTCTCGCCGACGGTAAGAGTTACAACACCGTCCGAAATACCGCCGAGGATACCGCGAAGCGACTTTTTGCCGTCAATCGCCGCAAAAAGCTTTACCTCAACCTCTTCGCCTGCAAAAGCCTCAATATGCTCCTCCGTGCGAAGTACTCGCTCAATACCGGGCGAAGAAACCTCAAGGTGATACGAGTTTTCAATAGGGTCATGCTCGTCAATCACGGGGTCAATCGCGCGGTGAACCACCTCGCAGTCGTCAATGGTGATGCCCTCTTCGCTGTCGATAGTGATGCGAAGATACCACTCGCTTCCCTCTTTGACATACTCAACGTCCCAAAGATAATAACCAAGGTTGTTTACAACGGGGAGTAAAAAGTCAAATACAGTCTGTGCGATATTCTTATTACTAGCCATAACAACAAAGAAAGAGTGGCAAGCCACTCTTTTTCTCCTTTATCCTTTTACAAGGGTAGTTTAACATATATAATGAAAGAAATCAAGTCTTTTTTGAAATTTTTCCGTTATGTATAAAACTTTCGCCGCACATTTCGACAATTTTGGGCAAATTAATGTTTGCGGCGGTATAATTGTTTATCAAATCCGTAGGGGCGATTATCAATCGCCCGTTTGCCGCCGTTAGATGTTATACAGGCGGGCGAATGATATTCGCCCCTACCAGTTTGTGGGTTTCGTTTTATTTTGCATAAAATCTCACCAAAATTGCAAGTTTTTTAACAAATTCGTTCAACTTTTTCACAAAAATCGCGCTTTTTACGGAGAATTTGCAAGATTTTTGAACTTTTTTAAGTTTTCTCTTGCATTTTTTGAATAGTTATGATAAAATTTTACCATTAACCCTTATACCCCATAGGAGGACACAGAAATGGGACTTACTTTAACCGAAAAAATACTCAAAGCGCACATCGTAGACGGTGAATTTGTAAAAGGCACCGAAATCGGTATACGCATTGACCAGACTTTAACGCAGGACGCTACCGGCACCATGGCTTATCTCGAATTTGAAGCCATGGGCATTCCGAGAGTAAAAACCGAGCGTTCTGTTGCATATATTGACCACAACACTCTCCAAAACGGATTTGAAAACGCAGACGACCACCGCTTTATCGGCTCGGTTGCAAAAAAGCACGGCATCTACTTCAGCCGTCCCGGCAACGGCATTTGCCATCAGGTACACCTTGAACGCTTTGGCGTGCCGGGTAAGACTCTAATCGGCTCCGACAGCCACACTCCCACCGGCGGCGGTCTCGGCATGATTGCCATTGGTGCAGGCGGCCTTGACGTTGCAGTTGCAATGGGCGGCGGCGCATACTATATTACATATCCTAAAGTTGTTAAAATCGAGCTTATAGGAAAACTTAAGCCTTGGGTGGCGGCTAAAGACGTTATCCTTGAAGTTCTCCGCCGTCTTTCTGTCAAGGGCGGTGTCGGCAAGGTTATGGAATATGTGGGCGAAGGCGTTAAAACCCTCTCCGTCCCCGAACGTGCAACCATCACCAACATGGGCGCAGAGCTTGGCGCAACCACTTCTATCTTCCCCTCCGACGAAATCACTCTCGAATTCTTAAAGGCGCAGGGACGCGAAGACGCATACACTCCCCTCTCCGCTGATGCAGATGCAGTTTATGACGAGGAGCTTGTCATCGACCTTTCAGCTCTCGCTCCCATGGCTGCTTGCCCCCACTCCCCCGACAACGTAAAGAGTGTCGAAGAACTCGGTCAGATGAAGATTGATCAGGTCTGCATCGGCTCTTGCACAAACTCGTCCCTTGCAGATATGATGAAGGTTGCCTACATTTTAAAAGGCAAAACCGTTCATCCCGATGTTTCGCTCTCTATCGCCCCCGGCTCAAAGCAGGTTTTAAATATGCTTGCCGAAAACGGCGCGCTTGCAGACATGATTGCGGCAGGTGCAAGAGTGCTTGAGTCTGCTTGCGGCCCCTGCATCGGTATGGGACAGTCGCCAAACTCCGGCGGCATCTCGCTTCGTACCTTCAACCGCAACTTCCTTGGCAGAAGCGGCACCAAGGACGCGCAGGTTTACCTCGTTTCGCCCGAGGTTGCGGCGCTCTCAGCAGTTAATGGCTACCTTTCAAATCCCACAACTCTCGGCGACATGCCGGAAATCAAGATGCCCGATAAGTTCCTTATCAACGATAACATGATTGAACTTCCTGCACCCGAAAATGAAGCCGACAAGGTGGAGATTCTTCGCGGTCCAAACATCAAGCCATTTCCCGAAACCTTCCCGCTTGAAAACGATATTTCCTGCAAGGTTTCTCTCAAGGTTGAGGACAACATTACCACCGACCATATAATGCCCGCAGGCGCAAAAATTCTCCCGCTTCGCTCCAACATTCCCGAAATCTCCAAGCACTGCTTCACCGTTTGCGACGAAAACTTCCCTGCTCGCGCAAAGGAACTTGGCAAGAGCGTTATCGTCGGCGGTGCAAACTACGGCCAAGGCTCTTCGCGTGAGCATGCGGCGCTCGCTCCCCTCTACCTCGGCGTAAAGGCGGTTATCACAAAGTCGTTCGCGCGCATTCACGCGGCAAACCTCATCAACGCAGGCATTATGCCTCTTACCTTTGCAAATCCTGCCGACTATGACAAGGTTAAAGAGGGCGACGATATTCGCCTTGAAAACGTTTTCGATGCAGTTAAGAATGGCAAGATGACAATGACCGTAAACGGCGAAAAAATCGAACTTGAATGTGCCTATACCGACCGTCAGATAGACATTCTCAAAGCCGGCGGACTGCTCCCTTACACAAAACAGAATTAAAGTAAAACGAAAGGTGTACTTTCTTGAGAAGAAAGTACCAAAGAAAAACTGTAAAATATTTAATGTGAAGCCACGGCTACACATATACCTTTTTACAAAAAGGTTTGGAGGTGTCGGAACCTTTCCCGGGCAGGTTCTGACGTCTTTACGAAAGGAACTAACTATGGATAATTACATAAAGAGTGCTACCGAGCAGTTTGAAGTGCTGCTTCGCGAGCAGATTGCAAGAACAGAAAAAATGGCAGAGCTTTCAAAGCCTGTTGACTATGCTTCACTTGACACGCTTATCATCGGCGTTTGCGACGGCGACGGCATTGGCCCGATTATCTGCCGCGAGGCAGTGCGCGTACTTGAATACCTCCTCAAAGACAAAATCGCCGCAGGCAAGGTAGAAATCCGCCGCATCGAGGGACTTACCCTTGAAAACCGCATTGCAAAAGAAAAGAGCATCCCCGACGATGTGCTTGCCGCTATCAAGGAGTGCCACGTACTCCTCAAAGGCCCGACCACCACACCCAAGGGCGGCACCGGCGCAAAAGAGCTTGAAAGCGCAAACGTTGCGCTCCGTCGCGAGCTTGACCTCTTTGCAAATGTGCGCCCTGTATGCGTACCCGAACTCGGTATCGACTGGACATTCTACCGCGAGAACACCGAGGGCGAATATGTACTCGGCAGCCGCGGCGTAGAAATCCCCGACGTGCTTTGCTGTGACTTTAAGGTAACAACCGACCTTGGCACAGAGCGTATCGCGCGTGCCGCATACGAATTTGCAAGAAACAACGGCAAAAAGAACGTATCTATCGTGACAAAAGCGAATATAATGAAGAAAACCGACGGTAAATTTGCACGCATCTGCCGTCAGCTTGCCGAAAAAGAATATCCCGAGCTTGAACTTGAGGACTGGTACATCGACATTATGGCGGCAAACCTCGTCAATCCGGCAATCCGCTCAAAATTTGAAGTTTTCGTGCTTCCCAACCTCTACGGCGACATCATCACCGATGAAGCGGCGCAGATTCAGGGCGGTGTCGGCACCGCAGGCAGTGCAAACGTCGGCGGCAGATACGCAATGTTTGAAGCAATTCACGGCTCTGCACCCCGTATGATAGAAGAGGGTATCGGCGAGTACGCAAACCCCTCCAGCATCTTCAAAGCGGTTGAAATGCTGCTTCGCCACGTAGGATACGCCGCTGAAGCAGAAAAACTTGCAAACGCAATGAAGATTTGCACCGCGGACGATGCAAAAATCAAAGTAACAGGCGACCGTGACGGCGCAACATGCGCAGAATTCTCCGACTATCTTTTCGCAACAATTCAGTAAAGGAGCAGTATAATTGTCCACTTTTTCCTATATCAATGACCTCGCAACAAAATGCGTGGAAAACAACAATATTGAAGCTGACCAATATATCAAATACGATGTAAAGCGCGGTTTACGCGACCTCGACGGCAAAGGTGTTTTGACCGGTCTTACCGAAGTTTCGTCAATCCACGGCACAAAAGAAGAAATGGGTTCAAAGGAATACTGCGACGGTGAGCTTCGCTACCGCGGTGTAGATATCCGCGACCTTACAGACGGAGTAACCGCTGAACACCGTTTTGGGTTTGAGGAAACGATTTATCTCCTTCTGGTTGGCAAGCTTCCTACCGAATCAGAACTTAAAGAATTTACTTCCCTGCTTGCAACATACCGCTCACTGCCCGAAAATTTTGTGCGCGATATCATCATGCACGCACCGTCAGACGACCTTATGAATCTGCTTACCCGAAGCGTGCTTTCACTTTACTCCTACGACAAAAACGCAAACGACACATCCATACCAAATGTAATGGCGCAGTGTTTACAGCTTATCTCGGTGCTGCCGATGATTACGATTTACTCCTACCATTCATACAATCACTTTATCAAAGGACATTCGCTTTTCATCAACAATCCCTCGTCACGCCGCTCCATGGCAGAAAACATTTTGCTTATGCTCCGCCGCGACAAAAAATACACCGAGCTTGAAGCGCGCATCCTCGACATCGCGCTCATACTCCACGCGGAGCATGGCGGCGGTAACAATTCGACATTTACAAATCATGTGGTAACCTCGTCCGGCACCGATACCTATTCCGCAATGGCGGCATCGCTTTGCTCGCTAAAAGGTCCTCGCCACGGCGGCGCAAACATCAAAGTTACGCAGATGTTTGCCGACATAAAGGACAACATTAAGGATTGGTCAAGCGAGGAGGAAATAACCGCATACCTCGGCAAAATCCTTGACAAGCAGGCGTTTGACCGCAAGGGACTTATCTACGGCATAGGTCACGCAGTTTATACAATGTCAGACCCTCGTGCGCTTATCCTTAAAAAGCAGGTCGAGCAACTTTCTGTTGAAAAAGGTAGACACGACGAGTTTGAACTTTATGCAAAGATTGAAGAAATCGCGCCGAAGCTTATATATGAGCGTCAGCAGGGACGAAAGCCTATCTGTGCAAATGTTGACTTTTACAGCGGTTTCCTTTACTCCATGCTCGGAATCCCCGAAGAGCTTATCACTCCTCTTTTTGCAATTGCAAGAATCGCCGGCTGGAGTGCTCACCGCATGGAAGAGCTTATCAACAACGGAAAAATCATCCGCCCGGCATACATGGGGGTTCAACCCGACGGCGAGTACATCCCGCTTACCCACAGAAAATAGACAAGAAGCACCGCATGCGGTGCTTTTTTGTTGACATGCTTTTATTAAAATGTTACAATAAATATATATTGTTCAAACAGGAGAAAAATCCGTGACACATATTGATGAAAAATTTAAGGATAATACCCCCGAAAAAACAGTTGAAAATATTATAAAAATTCTTGATTCCGTAGGAATCAAAGTAAACGAAAAGTGGTTTGACTCAGGAGTGGAACACTGCTACAGTCTGCGTGTTTCTGCCGAAGGCGGTTATCCCGGCACAAACGGCAAGGGCGTTACTCCTGCACTAGCACGCGCAAGCGCATACGGTGAGTTTATTGAGCGACTCCAAACCGGACTGTTTATGTATAAATATCAGTCGCTTGAGTTTAATCCCGGAATGTTTCTGCACGAATACGCTCCGGATGCAAAATACATGACAAAAGCGGAGCTTGTCGAAAACGGCGAATGGATGGACTATGTTATCGACACCTACGGCGGCAGACTTACCCGCGAAGAACTTGCCGACCAGTGTGCAATGTATGCAGGCAGTGACAATGTTTTAACATTACCGTACTACAGCGTTTTCGAGGACAAATATGTATACCTCCCTGCAAGCTTTGTTGAACATATTTACTGTGCCAACGGATGCTGCACCGGTAACAGCCGCGATGAAGCATGGATACACGCTTTGTCGGAAATTATGGAGCGCCACGCAAACATAAACATGATTATAAGCGGCGAGGCGGCACCTGCGATCCCTGACGAAGTTATCAAAAAATTTGATGCCATATATTCGGTTATTGAAAAACTGCGCGCACTTGACTTTGATGTAACCGTACTTGATTTTTCCGGAGATTTTGATTATCCCGTTGTCGCAACGAGAATTATCAACAAAAAAACGGGCGGATACATGGTTAATGTAGGCGCAGACCCCGTGTTTGAAATCGCAGTAAAGAGAACGCTCACAGAAGTATTCCAAGGCAAGAGTCTTGAAGACTTTGCAAACTGCCAAACCTATGGTGTTTTGAAAAATGTAAACGAAATCAACCGCAAGCATAATGTGCTCAATCAGCTTGAAACAAGCAACGGCAAGTTTACCATGGACTTTTTCAGCGAAGAATTAAAGGCAAAACGTAGCTTCAGGCAGTTTAAAGACAATAGCGTCAAAACAAACAAAGAAATCCTCCCCGAGGTTTTACGCATGTACAAAGATATGGGCAGACCGGTTTATATCCGCAACTGTTCCTTCCTTGGTTTTCCCTGCTACATGGTTGTAGTTCCCGGTTTTTCGGAATCCCGCGGTGTAAGACTCAACGAGTTTTTGCAGGAATACTACTTTGCAGACCACGCAAGCAAGGTATTTAGATATGCAGAGCGCGCTACAGACGAAGAACTTGAAGAAATGCTTTTGTTCCACCGCATAATTTACGGTGCGCGTTCCCGTCAAAATAACTTTTTGTACCTTTCGGGACTCCCTCTGAATGCATGGCAGGATTCTTCTTACCTCACATATATTCATTATGCCTATGCCGCTTTCCGTTTAGGTAAAAAAGACGAGCTTTGTACATATATTTCAAACGCTGCCGCAAGAGCTAAAGACCCCGAAATTGCCAACTACGTCGGTTGCTTATCTCAATATTTCAAGCTTATGAAAGACGGAATTTCCGAGGAGCAAATTTTGTGCATGCTTAAAAAGTTCTATACAGAAAAGGCATACACCAGATTTATCAAAGCCCAAGAAAATGGAACGTATTTTGACGGGTTGCTCATGCGCTGCGACATGGAGAATTGTGAAAATTGCGTTTACCGTAACAAATGCAATATTAATTATGCAAAAGCCCTTATCAGCAAAGCCGGTGAAAAGTACCGCCGGTTCGCCGATGGACAAAACCGCGAAAACTTTAAACTTGATTTTGAAATCTAAAACAAGGAGTTTAAAAGCCGGCGCATGTCCGGCTTTTAATCATTTTTATTTTAACGGCAAAATGCCGCCCTCTACGAGGGCGGCATTTTGCTCAAATCTTATAAGGGTGAGGATTTGTATCCTCACTTTTAATATATCATTTTGCACCTCTAATTGCAATATCAATACCGATACTTTTTTGCACAAAACGATACAAAAAGAGGAAGCCTAATTGAACAAGTCCGTTAAAAACGGACAATAGAAAAAAGCCA
>JAZNOM010000076.1:0-2400 GCA_045580835.1 Eubacteriales bacterium | reverse complement strand
ATTTTTGCTATTTCTTCAATTCGTGGAGAAGTACCGTTTTCGCTGATGTAGTTTTCTTTCGCGCGCATCAGCATTGCGCCTAGCTTTTTTTGAGGTCGGCAGATTTTGATAAGCCCGTCATCACGCAAAAATCTTCGAATTTCCCCAAATATGAGCGGTACTGCGTAAGTTGAAAACACTACGCCCCTTTCAAGGTCAAAGCTACGTATTGCTTTAAGCATACCAATGTTGCCGATTTGTACAAGGTCCTCAAAATCAACGCCGCGTCCGCTGAATTTAACCGCTATGCTTTGTACAAGACCTGCATTGTTCTTTACAAGTTCTTCGGTAGCGGAACTGTCGCCGCTTTGTGAGCGTCTGATAAGGTCGATGTTTTCCGAATATTTTGCATTTTGTGCTATGTCCATTTAGTTCAATTCAAGGGGCGAAAGCTTTTTTGACAGCGTTACCTTGGTATACTTTCCCGGCACCGATTTCAGCGTAAGCTTGTCCATAAAGCTTTCCATAACCGCAAAGCCCATGCCACTGCGCTCACCGCTTTGGTCGGTGGTGTATAGCGGAGTTTTTACAAGCTCGGTATCTTCAATGCCGCATCCCTTGTCCTTTATTTCGATTTTCACGGTTCTACAGTCAAAAATCTTAACCGTTATGTAAATATCTCCTTGTTTTTCTCTGTATGCATGTACAATACAGTTTGTAACCGCCTCCGAAACGGCGCATTTTATATCTGCTATTTCTTCAATTGTGGGGTTTAACTGCGCGCAAAATGCGCTTACGATAGCGCGTGCCGCACTCTCGTTGACCGAGAGTGCAGGCAGCGTGAGTTGCATTTTATTTATACAATTGCTTTTCATTCTGTTTCTCCTTTTTTACTGTCTCTGTACTCTATTGTCACAACTTTTCCAAGACCTGCAAGCTCGATAATCCGTGCAACTCTTGTAGTTGGATTAATTAGTTTGAAAGCCGCTCCGATTTTGTCTGCAGTGGTTTTTCTGCCCATAATTACGCCAAGTCCCGAGCTATCCATAAAATCGACATTTGACAAATCAAGTTCAACACATTTAGGGCGTGCGGCTATCATGGCATCGTCAAGCTCGTCGCGCAGTAAAAAAGCACCGTGGTGGTCGATTTCACCTACTATTGCGGCTTCAAGTACATCCCCCTTTGCATTAGAGATTACGCGTGCGTTTTTGCGAATCATTTGTTTTTTCTTCCTTTCATTGCTTTGTTTTTTTAGATTTTAGCACTATTACCCGTCGAAACTTGTAAATATAGCGTTTGAATGCGGAATTTTATTGAAAAAACTTATAAAGTGTGCTAAAATAGTCTTGGCAAAAAAGCCAAGACTATTTCAACAAAGAGAGAAATATTATGAAAAATAAAATTTTATCGTTGCTGCTTTGCATATGCTTTCTATTTGCTTTTTGTGCTTGCGGCATGGCGGAGGTTACCGAAACCGAGCGAGCAACAAACGGTGCAGATATACCTATAACCCCCATAACTACTCCCGAAACAGAGGCTCCTGTTCCGTCTGAAACTCGTATAAGCTTTGTAGCAGTAGGTGACAACATACCGCATGATTCCGTTATCAATACTTCAAAAAATGATGCACAGGGGAGCGTTAAATACGATTTTTCAAAGATTTACGCAGGTATCAAAGACGATGTTTCGGCTGCGGATATCGCATTTGTAAATCAGGAGTCACCGGTCGGTGGTGAAACACTCGGCATTTCCGGATATCCGAATTTTAATGCACCTGCCGAAATGATTGAGGAACTTATCAATGTTGGATTTGATGTGTTTAACATAGCAAACAACCATATGCTTGATAAGGGCGAAAAGGGATATGTAAATACAATTGAGCATTTTAATTCCTTGCCCATAACAATGATTGGCGGCTATACAAAGAGCGATTATGACAATGTTCGCATCGTTGAAGAAAAAGGTGTTAAAATAGCATTCTTGTCGTATACAACACTGGTCAACTCCGGTCATGCAAATGATATTTCAAACGGTAGCAAGTATATTATTCCTTACGCAAATACCGATGATATAACTCGTCAGGTAGGGCTTGCAAAAGAACAGGCTGATGTTGTGATTGTTTCAATGCATTGGGGAAATGAAAACAAGTTTTCCGTGTCAAACGAGCAGACGAAATATGCAACTCTATGCGCAAATCTCGGCGTTGACGTCGTGCTCGGTCATCATTCTCATGTTCCGGGCAAGGTAGAGTGGGTAAGCGGCGAAAGCGGAAATAAAACGCTTGTTGCATATTCGCTCGGCAATTTCTGTTCGTCGCAGCTATATGCAAAGAATATGATTGGCGAAATGTTGAAGTTTGATATTGTAAAGGATGTTGATGGCTCGATTAGTGTTGAAAACGCTTATGTTGATCCCGTG
>JAZNOM010000075.1:0-20478 GCA_045580835.1 Eubacteriales bacterium | reverse complement strand
TAAGGCAGACATTATGGAAGAGGTTGCCCGCATGTATGGTTATGAAAACTTTGAGGCAACACAGATTACCACCTCTTTTGACGGTGCAATAAATCAGCTTGACACCGACCTTGTTCGCAAGGTCAAGGAGTATCTCGCATTTCGCTGCAATATGCAGGAGATTTTCACATATCCGTGGATGAGCGACGAGTTTGTAAACGCCCTTATGCCAAGTACTGACGGTATTTTGGCACTTGCAACTCCTCCGTCACCTACCGAAAAATATATCAAGTCCTCACTTCTTCCCAATATCTGCAAGGCTATTCTTAAGAATGAGCGCAATTTTGACGAGTTTGACATTTTTGAGGAATCTCTTGTTTTCATTGACGGCGATTATACCGAGAATTATAAAAATGAAAAGCTTCCTTGTCAGAAACGCCATCTCGGCTGTGCATTTGTAGGTAAGCCTGATGATACAGCGGCTCTTTTCCGCCGCGCGAAAGGTGTTATCGGCATGATGCCGCGATATACACATATGGAAGGCTTCACATTTGAGAGAAACGAGAAACCTTACTGGGCTGACAATGTTGTATGGCTTAATATATGTCTTAACGGTAAGAAAATCGGCGATATTGCACTTCTTTCAAAGAAGGCGGCGCTAGCATGCGGTATTAAGGTGCTTTCCGCGGTGCTTGTAGAGCTTGATATGGATGCTTTCGTTCCGTTCAAGTCGAGAACAAACCGCTATACACATCTTGCCGAGTTCCCGATGAACGATTATGACATTTCGTTCCTCGTTGACTCTATGGTTAAGTGGGATGAGATTCGCGATTGCATAATGAGCAAGAAAAACGAGCTTCTCCACGATGCTTGCTTTGTAGATGAGTACAAGGGCAAGCAGATTCCCGAGGGCAAGAAGTCGGTAACCGTGCGTCTTGTAATCGGCTCTAAAGAAAAAACGCTCACAAGTCAGGAAATCGAAGCAGTTGCAAACAGTGTTGTAAAGAGAATTTCCAAGACCTTTGACGCAGGTATTCGTACTGTTTAATTTATAACAAAACTCCGTTTTGATTTACAAAACGGAGTTTTGTTATTTTTTGGAAATATGCTTGACATTTCTCCTTTTTGATAGTATAATTATACCAACTAATGGTAAAATATGTATTTTAAAAGGAGATAAAAATGGTAGTATGCGAAATAATAACAACTTACGGATTTAAGTTTTACGAAAAAGACAGTGGCGATGAGGTCTGCAGCGTAAGCGATGTGTTTGCCGAGGAAGATAAAGCCGAGGGGTTTAAAACGCTTGTAAACGAAAGTGGCATCGACGCTGAACACATTATGGACATTATTGAAGATATGATAGCAAACTGACGCGCCTATGGCGCGTTTTTGCTTTTTGCGATACTTGACGAACATATAATTATATGGTATAATAATATGCTAAAGTATATTGGCGATTTATGTGCTGAATAGGGGTGATAAAGATGGTAGAGATTACAGATGTGCTTGCGCACAGCCGCGCAGAGCGCGCAGGTGTTAGAAAAAATGACATACTTGTGTCCATAAACGGAAATGCTATTTCTGATGTGCTTGACTACCGTTTTTATCTTGCAGATACGCATATAGACATTGAAATTCGCCGCGGTGATGATGTTTTTTCAGTTCATATTGACAAGGGTGAGTACGACGATATAGGTCTTGATTTTGCCACTCCTCTTATGGATAAAAAGCAACGCTGCGAAAACAAATGCATATTCTGCTTTATCGACCAACTTCCAAGCGGACTTCGCGAGTCGCTTTATTTCAAAGATGACGACTCCCGTCTTTCGTTTTTACACGGCAACTATATCACGCTCACCAATTTAAGCGAGCGGGATGTTGACCGCATAATCAATATGCATATTACGCCTATAAATGTGTCCGTGCATACAACAAATCCAGAACTGCGCGTTAAAATGATGAAAAATAAGCACTCAGGCGAGGTGCTTTCGTATCTTGAAAAGTTCAAAAACGGCGGAACGCATATGCGCGGTCAGATTGTACTTTGCAAGGGCGTAAATGACGGTGAAGAATTGCTTCGCACCATGCGCGACCTTGAGGCGCTTTATCCCGCCATGGACTCGGTTTCAATTGTTCCTGCAGGACTTACAAAATTCCGCGACGGACTCTATCCGCTTGAAGCCTTCACCAAAAAGGAGTGCAGAGAAGTTATTAAAACCGTTACCGAGTTTGGTGACAGGTGCAAAGAAAAGCACGGTACGCGTCTTTTTTATCCCGCAGACGAGCTTTATATCAAATGCGGCATGCCGCTTCCAAATGCTGATTTTTATGAGGACTTTACACAGATTGAAAACGGCGTTGGCATGATTGCATCTTTGGCAGAAGAATTCGGAGCAGAACTTTCATTTTTACCCGATTATATCGAAGTGCTCGGAGAAAAGCGCCGCACGGTGTCGGTTGCGACGGGTGCTGCGGCATATGAGTTTATAAAATCACTTTGTGACAAGCTTTCGTCACTTTGCGAGAATCTTACGGTTAACGTTTATAAAATTACAAATAAATTTTTCGGAGAGCAGATAACCGTTTCGGGACTTCTTACGGGTAAAGACATCTTTGAGCAGCTTGCAAAAAAAGAACTCGGCGAAACACTTGTTCTTCCTGCCAATACACTCCGAAGTGAGGGCGACTTGTTTCTTTGCGGAATGTCTAAAGAGGAACTTTCGGAAAAACTCTCTGTAGAAGTTGCATTTTCCACCGATGAGGGCTGTGATTTTGTGTCAAAGATTTTCGGAGTAGAGCCTTTTTAAGCCGACGGGAGTCGAACCCGTACGGTTTTAATGGGTGTATTTTCGCCCATTCTGCCGCAAAGCGCTTGATAATATTCGTATATTATCTGCGCACTTTGCCATTGCTTGAACAAAAATCCACCACATTAAAACTGCAAAGCACCCTTGTCTTGCAATATTTTAGGGATTTTTGACGGTGGCGGTCGCAGTAATGTGCGGACATTTCAAGAACGCAAGCGGCGAAAAGCACAAAATATTGCCGACAAGGGCGTGCGTGTTTGGCTCCCGTCGGCTTAAGGAGGTTAGCTATGAAAAAACTTTTATTACTGTTTTTAATATTATGCATTGCACTTTCCTCGTGCAAAAAAGACGTAGCAGAGACTACCGCTGCAACCACTACGGCAGAGCCGATAGTAACTACCGCCGAAACCACCGTTGCAACGACCACGGCGTCTTTACCTATCGTTGTCGATAAGGTAACCCCGTCTGTTGGCGACAATATCACTGTTGAATATGATATTCTCACTTTGGAGGATGAAGAAACCAACAAACTTATTGAGGCTGCATCAAAAGCGGAGCTTGCCCGTCATATTCCCGATATTTCAATGGTATCAGAGAACGGCGGTACCGCCGAGTATTTTGCCGAAATGGCTAGCGTATACGGCAATGACAAAATCATTTCCGCAGTGTTTACGGGTAGCTACGCAGTATATTATGAGCGCTCCGAGGAGTTTGGCGATGTTTTTTACACGATAAACATTGACCCTGCAAGCGGAAATCTTGTTGATAGCGAGGAGCTTATCAGCGATTTTGGAAAGCTTAAAGCCGCGTTTGACGGCGGCAAGTTTTCTCCCGCAGGCGGCGAGCTTAAGGACTTAAGCGCATATAAGATTTACCCTTATGTTTCCCTGGATGCTGAAAACGTCAATATTTATATTGAAGAAAGCGGCACATACACTGCGTATTCAATAGCACTTGCTGACGCTAAAGACTTTATCAACGAAAAATATCTTACAATTGAGGAATAAAAAATGGCAAAACCGATAATTGCAATAGTGGGCAGACCTAATGTAGGTAAAAGCACACTGTTTAACAAGCTTATAGGCGAGCGCCGCGCGATAGTTGAGGATACCCCCGGCGTTACTCGCGACCGCATTTACGGTGAGGGTGAGTGGTGCGGCAGAGAATTTGTCGTAATCGACACCGGCGGTATTGAGCCGAAAACCGATGATATTATTTTAAAGCAGATGCGCACCCAGGCTCAGATTGCAATTGATACTGCGGATGCAATCATATTTATGTGCGATATCCGCGCAGGACTTGTCGCTGATGACCGTGATATCGCCGTTATGCTTAAAAAGAGTGGCAAGCCGGTAGTGCTTGCGGTAAATAAGATTGACCGTGTGGGCGACGTACCTTTCGAGTTTTATGAGTTCTACGAGCTTGGCTTTGACAAGGACCCGATTGCGCTTTCTTCTATTCACGGCTCCGGTACGGGAGATCTGCTTGACGCTATTTTTGACGAGCTGCCAAGGCAGGACGGCGAAGAAGATGAAGACGATACCATAAAGGTTGCCGTAATCGGTAAGCCTAATGCGGGCAAGTCTTCTATCATTAATAAAATTCTCGGCGAGGAGCGCCTTATAGTTTCCAATATCGCAGGCACTACCCGCGACGCTATTGACACAAAGGTTGAATGCGAGTACGGCAAATACACCTTTATCGACACTGCAGGTATCCGCCGCAAGTCAAAGGTTGAGGAAGTTATTGAAAAATACAGCGTGCTTCGCGCACACACCGCGGTTGAACGCGCCGATGTTTGCCTTATTATGATTGATGCTAAAGAGGGCATCACCGAGCAGGACGAGCATATCGCAGGTATTGCACACGAGGCAGGCAAAGCTTGCATTGTTGTAGTAAATAAGTGGGACCTTATAGAAAAAGATAACGATACGTTCAACGAGTTTACCAAGAAGATTTACAACGCGCTTTCATATATGACATACGCGCCGATACTCTTTGTGAGTGCGCTTACAGGTCAGCGTATTCAGAAGCTTTTTGAGATGATAAACTATGTCAATGAGCAGTCAAAACTCCGTATTTCCACAGGTATGCTCAACGATATGCTTAACGATGCAACTGCCAGAGTTCAGCCTCCGAGCGATAAGGGTAAGCATCTCAAAATTTACTATATGACGCAGGCAAGCGTTGCACCTCCGACATTTGTTATATTTGCAAACAGTATCGAGCTTTTTCATTTTTCATATCAGCGTTATATTGAAAACTGCATTCGAGAAACCTTTGGCTTCAGAGGAACTCCAATAAAGATAATTATTCGCGAACGCGGCGATAAGTAAGAAAGGACAGACTATGTTTGTCGATCACGTTAAAATTTATGTAAGAGCCGGTGACGGCGGCGACGGAAAGGTGTCCTTCCGCCGTGAAAAATATGTTGCGGCAGGCGGTCCTGACGGCGGCGACGGCGGTCGTGGAGGTAATATTGTACTCAAGATTCACGAGGGTACAAACACATTGCTTTCATTCCGCTACAAGCGCAAGTTTATAGCCGAAAACGGCGGTGGCGGCGAGGCTGCCAAGCGCCACGGCGCAAACGGCACGGATGTTGTTATTGATGTTCCTGCCGGAACGCTTGTGCGCGATGCCGCAAGCGGAAAAATCATTAAGGACATGTCAAACTGCGAGCCGTACATTCTTTGTAAGGGCGGCAGAGGCGGCTGGGGAAACCGCCATTTTGCAACCCCCACCCGTCAAATTCCCAAATTTGCCAAGGGCGGCACAAAGGGCGAGGAAAAGGAAGTCATACTTGAACTTAAAATGCTTGCGGACGTCGGACTTGTCGGATTTCCAAACGTGGGTAAATCCTCACTTATTTCCCGTATAAGCGCGGCAAAACCAAAAATTGCAAACTATCATTTTACAACTCTTTCACCAAGTCTTGGCGTTGTTTCAACCGGCGATGGTAAAGGCTTTGTATGCGCCGATATCCCCGGTCTTATTGAGGGCGCAAGTGACGGACTCGGTCTTGGCCACGAGTTTTTACGCCATGTTGACCGTTGCAGACTCCTTTTGCATGTGGTTGACGTCAGCGGCATTGAGGGACGCGACCCTGTGGAGGATATCAAGGCTATAGATGCCGAACTTGCAAAGTACAGCGAAAACCTTGCGACACGTCCGCAGATTATCGTTGCAAACAAGCACGACATGGTTGACGCAGGCAATACCGATATTGAGGCTTTTGAAAAGTTCGTTAAGGAAAGCGGCAGAGAGCTTATTTATATCAGTGCTTTAAACGGTGAAAATCTTGATAAGCTTGTCCGCATAACCGCCGATGCACTCGAAGACCTTCCTCCGCTTACGATTTATGAAAGCGAGTATACCGAGGAGGATGAAGTAATTCCCACCGGTGAGCGCACTACCGAGATTCGCCGTGAGAACGATACATTCTTTGTCGAGGGTGAATGGCTTTATAATCTTATGGGACAGATTAACACCGACGATTATGAGTCGCTTTCGTTCTTCTCGCGCGTGCTTCAAAAGGCAGGCGTTATCGAAATGCTTGAAGAAAAGGGCTGTACCGACGGTCACACCGTTAATATTTACGGTTTTGAATTTGATTTCGTTAAATAACTGAATAAAACCAGTAAAAAACGCAAAGACTATGACATTACATTTTGGGAGGTCATGTTCTTTGCGTTTTTTTAAGATTTTTTCACTTTTAACCGTGTTAAGCGTATTTTTGTATTTGATATGCTTTGCTGCTGACGGTAGCGTTTACAATGACGTTGTTAGATTTCATGTTATAGCAAATTCGGATAGCGAAGTTGACCAAAACATTAAACTTTCCGTTCGCGATATGGTAATTGAAAAGTATTCTGCCAAGCTTTCAAAGTATAAAAACAAAGATGAAGCACTTGCCGCTGCAGAAGAAATGCTGCCCGAAATTGAAACGGATGTCAAAGAGTATCTAAAAGGTTATGCTGATTATACCGCCGAGGTGAGCATAGAGGAAAACTATTTCCCCACAAAAACATACGGTGAATACAGTTTGCCGAGAGGAAACTATACCGCACTTTGCATCCGTCTTGGCAAAGCCGAGGGGCAAAACTATTGGTGTGTACTGTTCCCGCCGCTTTGCCTCGGCGCATCCACCGAGGACGGCGCAAAAGTGTTTGAGGAGTGCGGGCTTTCGAGTAGCGAGTACAACCTCATGCGCACGGAAACACCTAGGTATAAATTGAAATTTAGAATCCTCGAACTCTTTGCAGGGGAATAAATTAAAGTTTAGCGCAGTATGCGAATAGCGACTAACACACGCCCGCCCTACGATGTTTGTTTGTCGCCTTTTACTCCCCTAAACTTTAATTTGTCTTTTTAAATCAAAAAGACCGCTATTGCGGTCTTTTTTCGATGTATTCGGATGCTTCATTTCTTGAATGAAACACTACTATGTTTTTATTGCTATATTTTTTGAGCAATTCCAATACTTTCGGTCTGCTTTCCGTGTTATAGCTTTTGACAAACTCAATAAATTCTTCATCATTGCCTTCTTCAACCCACGGCATATCGGAGCGCGGTTTGCCGCGGCGGCTTGCAAGACCGTCAAGGCATACCTCAAGCGGAAAATCCAAGAAGAAAACCGTATCACACTCGTTTATGCGCATTTCCATGGTAGAACCGTAATTTCCGTCAATTATCCATGAATCTTTTGTCAAAACCTCATTGAGTCTTTGCAAGAAAACCTCTTTTTCCACGGAGGTTTTGTTGGCATTCCAATAGAGCATGTCGAGATGAAAAAGAGGAATACCTGTTTTTTGATGCAAAGCGCGTGCGAATGTGCTTTTTCCGCTCCCCGGACAACCGATTACGATAACCCTTTTCATCCCTCAAAATCCTTTAAAAACTCTTTTACCGAGCGAGTCATTTCGCGCGAAAAGTCGGAATTGTACTTTCTATCGCAAAAGGCCTTCATCCAATCAGTGTATTCTTTTTCTAGCGGTTTTTTACCAAAAAGTTCGCGAAGTTCATCGCCGTCCATTTCGCGGTAGCCATTTTCATGAACGATATGCTTCATATCGGCACGTTCGGGCTTGGTGCGACTCTGTTGCTGCTCGGTAGGATAACCGAAAACAAGCATTGCGGCAGGGAATACATATCTTGGCAAACCGAGTATTTCACGTTGCGTTTCGCAGTTTTCCATAATGTCGCCGATGTAGCATGAGCCAATGCCAAGACTCTCTGCGGCGGTTACCGCGTTTTGTGCGGCAATATTGGTGTCGCTTACTGCAAGCATCAAATCGCCAACACCGGGGCTTCTCGGCTCGCATCCGGCATCAACAAACGCATCATACCACTTTTTGCAGTCTGCACAGAAAACAAGCACCATTTTTGCATCTGAAATAAATGGCTGATTGTCGCAGGATACGGCAAGCTTGTCTTTTATTGCTTGGTCGGTAACATCAATTATGGTATAGAGCTGTTGGTTTCCGGCAGTGGGCGCTTCAACCGCAGCGCGAAGAATCAGCATTTTATCATCAGCAGAAATCTCTTTATCAGTGAAAACACGAACGGATTTTCGTGCGTAAAGCTGTTTTAAAACTTCGTTCATACTTCTTCACCGCCATCAAAAAATGTTGGTTGTGAGTTTGGTACCTCGCCCTTTTGCGGACGGTAGGGAATACCGAGATGCTCGTACGCAAGGCGAGTGACGCATCTGCCGCGCGGAGTGCGCGAAAGAAAACCAATCTGCATAAGATATGGCTCATAAACATCTTCAAGTGTTATCGCTTCTTCGCCGACGGTTGCCGCAAGAGTGTCAAGACCAACGGGGCCGCCGCCGTAGAACTTGATAATCGCTTCAAGCATTCTGCGGTCGGTGTTGTCAAGACCAAGTTCGTCAATTTCCTGTGCGGCAAGCGCTTCTTTTGCAACGGCTTCGGTAATTTTTCCGTTTGCCTTAACTGTTGCAAAGTCGCGCACACGTTTTAAGAGTCGGTTTGCAATACGCGGAGTTCCGCGAGAGCGCGAAGCTATTTCAATGGCGCCTGCTTCTTCCATTTCTACGTTTAAAATCTCGGCAGAACGCTTTACAATCGAAGCAAGCTCTTCTGTTGTGTATAGCTCAAGCTTTAAGAGTACGCCGAAACGGTCACGAAGCGGAGTTGTAAGCTGACCTGCGCGAGTGGTAGCACCGATAAGCGTAAAACGCGCAAGCGGAATACGGATTGAACGTGCAGACGGACCTTTGCCAACGATTATATCAAGTGCATAGTCCTCCATAGCAGGGTAGAGGATTTCCTCAACTGTGCGCGGCAGGCGGTGAATCTCGTCAATAAAAAGCACATCGCCCTCGGAAAGGTTTGTAAGCAGTGCCGCAAGGTCGCCCTGCTTTTCAATCGCAGGGCCGGATGTTGTGCGGATATTTACACCCATTTCGGATGCGATGATATTGGAAAGCGTGGTTTTGCCGAGACCGGGAGGGCCGTAGAGCAAAACATGGTCAAGACTCTCACCGCGGATTTTTGCCGCATCAATGTAAATTTTAAGGTTGTCTTTCGCCTTTGCCTGACCTACATAGTCATCAAGCGTTTTCGGTCGTAAAGATACCTCAACATCGGTGTCCATGGGGGTGTACGAGGAGTCAACTATTCGGTTTTCAAAGTCAAAGTCTTCGCTGTAGAAATTATCCATAGCCTAAACTCCTTTATTTCATGAACTGTGCAAGTGCCGCACGAATAATATCGCCCGACTCCATTTTTTCTGTGTTGATTTTTGTAAGCACCGAGTTGACTTCTGCACGGCTGTAGCCAAGCGCGGTAAGAGCTTCGGCAGCCTCGGCAAGCTTGCTGCTTGACTTGGGAGCGGCGGTATTTGCCTTTACGCTGATAGCCGCGTCGCCGCTATCAGCATAGGAAAGTTTGTCCTTGAGTTCAAGCACAATTCGTGCGGCACCTTTGGCACCAATGCCGTTTGCGCGTGAAATCGCCTTTGTATCTTCGGTTGTAACCGCACGTGCAAGTCCGTCAGGGGTAAACGCCGATAAAACGCCCATTGCCGCTTTCGGACCAACGCCCGAAACGGTAAGCAAAAGTTTGAATGTTGCAAGCTCCTCTTCGGTATAGAATCCAAAAAGCTCAACATCATCCTCACGCACTGCCATATGTGTGAAAAGCTTTACCTTGTCAGTACGTGAAGATGTGCGGTCAAGTTCTGCAAGCGTGTTCTGTGATACTGTCAGCTTGTAGCCGACACCGCCGCAGTCAATTACAGCAAGTCCTGCTTCGCGGTGGGCAAGAATACCTGAAATATAGTAAAACATTATTCGTTGTCCTCTTTTTCAGTGGTCTCGTTTTCAGCTTTATCGGCTGGTAACTCCACAATCTCTACTTCAAAACTTTCGCGTTTTTTCTTTGTCGCACGTTCGATAAAGAAGATTGCAAGCAGAATAGCAATACTCATCGCGGTAATGCAAAGACCGATATAAAGCTGCTTCGGTACGTATTTAATAACGATTTCGTGGTCACCTTCGGGTGCATCAAAAGCAACGAGAGCCTCAAGGTTTTCGTAAACCTCCACTTCAACACCGTCAACCCATGCACGCCAGTTTGCATCATAGGGAATTGAAGTAAATACCGTTGTGCGGTCGGCAGGGATATTTATAGTGCCCTCAAAGCACGTGTCACTCCACTCGGTAATTTCAAACTGATTTTCGGCAAGTGCAGAAAAACTTTCTTCATAAACCTCCATGTCGAGGTACCAGAAAAGCGGCTCATCGTCAAGGAGATAGAAAACGTCGTCTTTAAGTGCGAGAGTTACGTTGATTTCTTCACCTTCACTGAAACTTCCGAGTGAAATCATGCGGTCGGTTTCGTTTGCAAGAGCGGAGCCTTTGTCAACACCGTTAACAAGCACGCTGACTTCTCTTGGATAGTTTGTCGGAAGATACATGTAGATTATGCCGTTCGTCTCTGCAACAAAGTCATACTGCATGGAAGAGGACTGCGCACTGTCAGTAGGCGAGTACTTTGAGTGGTTTTCGCTGACGGGCTTGTAGGTGATGTTTACATCGCTTTCGGTCACGTTGTCGACAGCGACAAACATTTCTACAGGCTCATCGAGACCAAGCATTGCACCCATCATAACGTTCATGCGTTCGGGAGGCGTATTGTAAGCGGTGTATTCCTCGTATTTGCCTGCTTCAATGTCTTTTTTGTAAGTGCTTGGATACGCAAGACGAATGTCTTTAATCTTGTCGTTTGAAGCGTAAGCAATGGAGAGGGCATGGGGATTTTGATAAACAGAGGTTTCTACATCACCGTTATCATCGTATGTGTCATAAAGATGAATATAGCCCTTAGGAATGTCATATTCGGGATCTGTGATAATATATTTAACCGCGAGATATGAGTCAAAAGCAGGTGTTCCGCCGTAATACTTTGACCAATGTGATTTTGATGAGATACCCATATGCTGGAGAAAATCAATGGTGTCCTGATTGAGAGTCGAAGTGGAATTGGTAAAACCGCGGATTCCAAGCATCATCGGAGTATTGATAAGAGAGTGCTTGGTTTTATCAAAACGGTAGAAGCTGTCATCACGCTCTAAAATGAAGTCGGATGCAGGTTTAAATTTATTTCTGTTGTTAAGGTAAGATGTGCGTGAAGTGTACACAACATCGTCGTTGAGGTAGATTATGCTTGAAACGCAGTGCCCCACCATTTCAAAGCAAATAAATACTGCAAGTACCGCAGTCGCAACTCTGCGATACTCCTTGTTTCTGTAGAGCGCAAGCACAGCAGCGTATATTGCAAGCATTGCGGCAGCAACATAGAAGCAGAGCAGTGTACGGTCAATTACGATTTTGTCCGCAGTGTAAAACTCAACATCCTTTTGAGCCATCATCAAAATGATAAACCACGCGCCGATAGTGCCTGCTTTTTGACCTGCGGTGTAGTGGCGGATTTCTACAAACGCCTTCGCGGCGGCGATTATCAGCACAAATACAAGCATAAAACTGTAGCGGTAGTTTAGCCAGTTAGGTGCCTGCATGCCGTGCCAAAACTTGTCAATAGCATCAATAGAGAAAGATACAACGAAAATGCCGATAAGCACGCCTGTGCCTATTTTTTGACGGAGCGGAACTTTTTTTGCCATAAAGAAGAGCGGGAGCATTATCATGGTCAGCGTTCCGCAGTAGATAATGGGCAAACCGTCAGGGCGAACAGTGTCATATGCGTTTACAAACAAACGGCTTACAAGGTCCAAAAAGTCAAATCTTGCTTCAAGTTCAAATGTAGGGTTTGAGAATGTGGATTTGCCAAAGCCGAGCGAGTAATAGGTAGGCAGAATGATACACGCGGCAAGTCCTATTGCGATTGCGGAGAAAATGCCCATGCGTACAAGCGATTTTATAAAGTGAGCCTTTTCGCCGCTTTCATTCTTGCTGATGCAAAAATATGCATAGAAGTAGTAGATAAGGCAGAAAATACACATCATAAAGCCGATGTAAAAACTTGAGAAGATTGCGACACCGAGTGATACGGTAAAGAGCATGTATTTGCGCTTGGAAATAAGCTGCTCAATTCCGAGCGCAACCAGCGGAAGCAGGTACATGCAGTCTATCCACATTGTGTTGTGTTGATAAACAACGGCGTATCCGCAAAGCGCATAGAGAATGCCGAAAATTATTCTTGAAGCTTTTGTACCTATCTTGTGGCGGTCAAGATACCATGCAAGAGTAAGACCGCAAAGACCGCATTTTGTTACAAATAAAACAAGCAGCGCATCAAGCATCATGCTTTCCGGAAAGAGTGCAACAATCCACGAAAGCGGGCTTGAGAGATAATATGCAAATATGCCTATAAACTCTCCGCCAAGTGCGCGTGAGAATGAATAAATCAGGCTTGCATCGCCGTAGATTGCGCGGCGAAGCGCGCCGAAAAAGTAAACGTACTGTGCATTGAGGTCGAGTACAAGCACAGAGTTCTTTCCAAATGGGAAAACTCCGAAAATAAAATACGAAACGAGCATTAAAAGCGCAGGTGCTAAAAATGCCAAAATCAGATAGCTTTTTTTACTGCTTTTTAACTTGTTTTTAAATGCAGACAAATACTTCATTTTCAACTCTCCGTTTTATTAATGATGTGGCGAACCGCCTTTTCAAGTTTTTCTCGCGGCATAGTCATGTCTCTGCCGCAGCCGTTGCAGATAATGCGAACGTCACTGCCGACACGCGCTATACGCATAGAGTTTGTACCGCAAGGGTGAGCTTTTTTCATTTCAACGGTATCGCCAACCGCAAATTTCGGAATATTCATGCGTACCCTCCGTGAAAATCATACTTTAATATTATAACATAAACTTATATAAATTGATATATCTTTTGTAAAAAAATAAATTTTATGGAGATAATTATTTCATGGAGAAAAATATGAAGACAGAAGTTTTAAATGAAATAAAATTTGCGAATACCGTTATAATGCGGCTAGTGGTTTCGCTATTGTGTACACTTTTTTTGTTTACCGCTTATTATTTTGAAGCGGCTTATATTTCGCAGGTGATAATTTTTGTGCTGGCAATGGTGAATATGCGAATTGTGTTGATTGACGGCTTTGACGCGCTTTGCAAAATCAGACCGAATGCCGCTTCGCTTGTTTTTGTCAGCACTTTTTCAGCACTACTGCATGGCTTCGTTGTGCTTGGTAACAAAAACTATTTTGCATATGCCGCACTTACGCTTGCTTTCTTCGCTTGCGGTGAGCATCTTGAAGAAAAAAACTTTGGCAGAATTTCGAAAACGCATTTCTATATTGACCGTATTTGTGCCGCCGTTTTACCGACAGCGCTTGTTTTGTTTGTTGTTACGGTGATTTTTAACCTTTTTGCAGGAGAGGGAATGTACGAAACTATGAGTCGAGCATTTTCGGTAACTGCGCTTTTTTGTCCGTGTATAATATCGTTTGTTTGTCCGCTGATTTCGTTTGTATGTTCAAAAAAAGTTACAGACAATGGAATTTTTGTGAAGAATGCAGAAACACTCACAAAACTTGGAAATGTTAAAGAGGTTATTTGTGATTTGCGGGGAATAGTCGCAGATGAGGAGTATTCCTTGTATGATATTTTCAGTGTAAACTACGATAAAACGACTTTGCTTTCAGTAAGCGCCGCAATAGAAACTCATTTTGACCATTCTTTTGCACACGCCTGTGCGGATGCTGCCATAAAGCTTGGTATGGAGATACCGAGGTGCGAAAATACTTTTGAAATATGCGGCAGAGGAGTTGGGGGAGTAGTATACGGCGATAAATATTTGCTCGGAAACAAAAAGCTGTTCAAGGAAAAGAAAATATCAATTCCGGAGGCTGTGGCAAAGGCTGATTTTTCGGGCAAAATTCCACTTTACGTTGCTAAAAACGGCGAATTTGTCGGAGTACTGCTTTTTTATCACCGCAAAAAAAGCGATGTTGATTTTGTTGCAAGCGAGATTAGCAGACTTGGCAAAAGAAGCGTCTTGCTCGCCGCTGATGAGTATTCATATGCAAAAGGAAATTTTGATATTTTGTTATCCGAACGCGAAAAGGTCTTGCAAGAATTTAAAAAGGGTGCTAAAATAAAAGCAATGGTGATAAGCCAAAAACCTATTGCAAATGCTGATGTGGTTGCTACAACGTTCCCATCCGAAAAGGCAGATGTGGTTTTGGGAAACGGCGGCATGAGCGCGGTGCTTTTTCTGCTTGCACTTGGCAAAGCGATATATACGGCTATGCAAAAATCAGTATTGGTTTCTGTGTTGTTTGCGGCCTTTTTTTCAATCGCTTCGGCTTTTGGTATTGTGACGTCACCGCTTGTTTCGGGAATCATAACCGCGTTACCGCTTGCATTTGTTTTTAGTGCTGCGCGACTTGGGTTACCGGAGATTACAGCATCGGAGGAAGACGAAATGTTTGGAAAAATCAATTATACAATGCATATAGACGGCATGAATTGCGCACATTGCAGTGCGCGAGTTAAGACCGCACTTGAATCTATTAAGGGCGTTAGCGCAAAGATTTCTCTTGAGGAAAAAACTGCGCGCATCAAATGTCCGGCAAAAACTACGGCAGAGGAACTTGCAAAGGCGGTAGCTGATATAGGCTTTACCGTCGTTTCAACCGAACGCGTATGAGAGCTTTAAAACTGCTTTTTTGCGCTATAACTGTACTTGCACTATGCTCATGTTCGCTTTATGATATTCTTGGTATCGACACGCATGATTACGCTGCGGAGAGTAGCATTTCGAGCCTTGAGCACGACGGGGAAGTTGCCGCCGAACTTTATGAAATAATACCTATGATGGTGCAAAACTCTCCGTATCTTTTCGAGTTTGATACGCCTGCAGAGGCCGCGGAGCTATATCGCGACGGTATTCTTTGTGCGGTGCTTGCAAAGAACTTTTCAAAGTATAACGCTAACACGGAGCTTATTGAGGAAACCCGAGAAAAATATCCGACGTATGAGCTTACAACGGTTATTCCGGCGATTGATTTTGAAAGCACAGTGTATCGCTATTTCGGCGGAACGGCAAGCGTTGACAATAATTCGACAAAGCTCTTTACCTATCTTGAAAAGGTTGATGCGTATGTGTCGGTTGGTATAGGGGTTGACAGCAGTGCCGATATCGAAATCAGCGAGTTATACGAAACTGAAAACACATATGTTTGTACATTCAAATGTACAATGAATAACGAAACATCTCCATTTTATAAAATCCTCTGCATGAAGCGAGAGGACGGAACCTTTTATATAAAATCTTTAACTGAAGTAAAATAAAAACCGCCGAAAGGCGGTTTTTGTTATGCAATTACTGCTTTCTGCGGCAGCCGTCAACCTGAATGTTCTGGCAGGAAACGTATGATGCTTCATCACTTGCGAGGAAACAAATAACATTTGCGTTTTCCATGTCGGAGCCGGTTCTGTTCATAAAGGCAAGCTCACTTTTTTGAGTAAAGTACGGGTCGGGGTTTTCAGCAGGACTTACGCTTCCGGGAGAAACACAGTTTGCAGTGATGCCGAGATGTGCCACTTCTTTCGCAAGTGCTTTTGTCATTGCAACAACCGCAGCCTTTGTAGCGGAGTAGCAAGCCATGTTAGCATTGCCATATACTCCTGCAACCGAGCAGACATTAATGATTTTTCCGTAGCTTCTCTCTTTCATGCCGGGGAGAACGCCGTTTGTAAAGTACACAACGCTCATTACGTTTATGTCAATCATCTTTTTCCAAAGGTCAATGGGAGTTTCCTCAAATTTTGACCAGTTTCTCCATATTGCCGCATTGTTGACTAGAATGTCAATCTTGCCAAACTTCGCGATTACATCTTCAACAACTGCTTTTACGCCGGCTTCATCGCTTACGTCACAGTTGTAGATAAGGACGTCGTTGCCGTATTTTTCGAGTTCCTTTTTTACTTCTGCAAGTTTATCGTAGTTGATGTCGACAAGCGCAAGCTTTGCGCCGCCTTCAGAAAACTTAAGTGCGCAGCCGTAACCGATGCCCACAGACGCACCTGTAACAAGTGCAACTTTTTCGTTAAAATTCATGTTAATTACCTCCGTGTTTTTTATAATTCTAACAAAACAGATTTGTAAAGTAAATGATAATAGTTATATTAAACTTTGCAAAAACTATACTAATTTTGCGCTCAATCGGATTAATGATTGATTATTTCTATATTTCGTGTTACAATAGCTGAGAGGTGATGACATGGAACTTGAAGGTTTTGTTATAGATAGATTTGTAAGTTGCTTTTACGCAAAAGACCCTAAAGGGCGAAAAAAGGAGTTTGAAAACCGCCGCTTTGCGTGCTTTATAATAACGCTCAAAGGACGCATCTCATTTACTACAGGCGATACTCGGGTGTTTTCTGATAGTGAACATGCCGTATTTTTGCCGCAGGGATTGAACTATATAAATGAATGTCTTGAGGATGCTGAGAGTATAGTGCTTAATTTTTCAACTGCACAGCCATATAAACTTCCTTTTTCACTTGCCTCGGTGTCGTCCGCGCGCGCAAAAGAGTGCTATACTGCAATAAAAAAAGCATCAGCTATGCTTTCGGCTCAAAGCAAAATGCTTATATTCAGGGAACTGTACTCGGTGGCATATGAGCTCTTTGCCGAGAAAAGTAAAAGCCGTGCTTCTGATGAGATTGTTACTAAAGCTATTGAATATATGATGGAAAACTATTATAAATCCGAGCTTTCCGTATCTGATATTGCTGCTCATTGTTATATAAGCGAAATATACTTGCGAAAGCTTTTTGAAAAAAAGTATTCAACAACTCCGTTTAAAAAACTTACCGAGATACGCATGAAAAGGGCGTACATTCTGGCAAAAGAAAAACGCCCTATAACCGAGATTGCAGAAGCAGTCGGTTACGGGGCGGTATGTCAGTTCAGCCGTGCGTATAAAAAGTATTACGGAAGGCCGCCGTCAGCGGAGTAAATTTTTTATATCCGATTTTGTCAACTTGTATTCTTTGGTGGGGGCTATGGAGTCATAAATGTCGAGTATCACAAACGGAGAAACTTCGTAGTCTTCTTCGAGATGGATGTTTAAATAAAGATGTTCGTATTTGGAAAGGTCAACGTTTTCAAAAACATAACGGCGGTAGGAGTACAGACCGTAGGCATAGCCGTATTCGTATGTTGAGGGCAGCTTTTTCTCTGTATCTTCATATGAAAGCGCGGGGAACATGGCAAATTCTTCGCCGCTTCCGTTAAATTTCAGTTCTTCAAGCAAGGAGTCATTATATCTTATAGTAATAATGAAAGTTTTTTCGTCCTTAAGATAAATCGGCTCGTGAACAAAGAAATAGCCTTCCTCGTCAAGCTCCATAGGCATTTCCCATGTTATTGCATTTAGGCTACCGTCTTTGTAACCTTCTTTCAGGGTATCTGTGGGAACGATACCTTCTGCAAAAGCGGGGTAGTGGTTGAGTGTATAAAATCTGAAGGCAAGCATGCCTATAACTGAAATCATAAGCCCTGCCCAAAAAAGTTTCCAAACGATTTTAAGGATTTTACTTACCATTGTGTCCTCCGTGAAGTGATATATCAATAGTATACAACTATATCCGCGCAAAGTCAAAGAAAAACATCAAAATATTGCAACTTTTTTCTTGACAATCGCAATTTGCTGATGTATAATGCTTATGTTGCATTTCTATGCTTGAAAGGAGTATTGGTATATGGTACTAAATATATCTTCGCTTCTTTCGGGAGAAAAAAGCAGACTTGACATTGATTATATGCTTTCGATTTCTGCTGAAGAAATGGGAAATGCGGTCAATCTTTCGGGTGTAACATTTCCGTCGCCTGCAAAAGTAACGGGTTATATCACCGATAACGCAGGCTATATGCGCCTTGTGCTTTCGGTTGCTTTGCCGTATGAAACAGCGTGTGCGCGTTGCGCATGTGATGTAAAAGGCGAGTTTGAGATTGATTTTGAGCGCACCGTAGTTCCCAAGGGCATGGTGGACGATGCCGAGGAAAAGGAAGAGGAGTTTGTCGTTGTTGAAAACGGCATGCTCGATATAGACGAGCAGCTTTCCGAAATCCTTTTGCTTGATTTTCCGACACGCGTGCTTTGTAAAGAGGATTGCAAAGGACTTTGCCAGAAATGTGGCAAGGATTTGAATGAGGGCGAGTGCGATTGCCCTAAAAAAGAGATAAATCCTGCTTTTGCAAAGCTTCTCTCAATGTTTGACGAAGAATAAAAATAATAAATAATATAGATAGCACACTTGTGCAACATCTAAGGAGGTGTATTCTAAATGGCAGTACCGAAGAGAAAAACATCCAAGGCTCGTAGAGACAAGAGACGTTCCAATGTTTGGAAGCTTCCGCTCCCCGGCATGGTAAAGTGTCCTAAGTGCGGCGAGTACAATCGCGCACACCGCGTATGCTCCGCATGCGGCTTCTATAAGGGCGAGGAAATCGTTAAGAAAGAGGCGTAAGCCTTTCAAAAAAGCGACGGCATTTTGTGCCGTCGCTTTTTTGCTTGCAAATTGTAAGATAAATTAAAGCTTATGAGAGTAACGCCGCAACGCGGCTACACCTCATCAGTCAGCTTCGCTGACAGCTTCCCCTCAAGGGGAAGCCTTGCATAATGAGCCTTCCCCTTGAGGGGAAGGTGGTGCGTAGCACCGGATGAGGTGTAGGCTCCGATTGGTGCCGTTATTCCACTAAACATTAATTTACCTTCTGTATTGACAAATCACAATTTGCTCGCTTTTGCGTATTTTCTTTTTAAAAATATTTACACATTTTGAAAAATATGTTATACTGTGTCCAATAAAAACCTCATCAAGGAGAAAGACTATGAAGAAAATTATACTTGTTCTTTCACTGTGCATATCGCTTGCTTTATTTGCCATTAGCACTAGCGCGGCAATAATTGATAGCGGTGAATGCGGAGCAAACGGCGATAATGTAACATGGACATATAACACCTCGACGAGAGAGCTTGCAATATCCGGTGTTGGTAAAATGTGCGATTACGGTCCTGAACAGACACCGTGGTATAGTTATCGTAAATCTATTAAATATGTTACTATGAGTAATGGAATTACAAATATTGGTGCCTATGCTTTTTTTGGTTGTACGGCATTCTCGTCGCTTACCATACCAGATAGTGTAACGATAATCGGGCATCATTCATTTTTTTGGTGTACTGGTATTGAAAGTATAAATATTCCAAGTGGGGTAGAATGCATTGGAGATTATGCATTTGTTGATGCTACAAGTGTTTCTAAGTTTGTTGTAGATGCAAACAATGCTGTGTATTCGAATGATTCATATGGCGTTTTGTATAACAAGGATAAAACAGAATTAATTAGGTATCCTATTGGACACGCCAGAACTTCTTATGCTATTTCTGATAAAGTGACTTGTATTGTAAAAGGAGCGTTTCAGAGTTTTTATGGACTAAACCTAAAAACTATATCAGTTAGTGCTAATAATAAATCATATTCTACTGATTCATACGGGGTTCTATTCAATAAGGATAAAACTATGTTAGTGCAGTACCCCGCCTCAAATGGCAGAACCTCATATGTTATTCCAAACAGTGTGACAACCATTATGGAGGGGGCTTTTTTTGGGTGCGATAATTTAAAAAGTATTACAATTCCCGATGGTTTAAAAACAATTGATGGTGCGGTTTTTACGGGGTGCAAAGCATTAACAAACCTTGTTTTGCCCGGCGGAGTATCTAAAATAGGAAAAGAGTGCTTTCGCTATTGTACCAATTTAAATAGCATAACACTTCCCAATAGTATAACAAACATAGGTAGCAATGCCTTTTCCGATTGTCCTAACCTTACCATCTATGGTCATGTAGGTAGTTATGTGGAATCATATGCTAATGCAAATGATATACCTTTTGTCGCTGTTGAATATGATTTTTCTGACACTCCTTTCCCATATCATGTATCACTCTCCTATCCGAGTAGATTTTTAATATCCAGTGATAAATCTCTACCCGGTACACCCTCAATTTTTAAATCGCAATATATTGCAGAATTGCAGGCGTGGGCAGAGGAATTTGGCTACGGAGATATAATAACCAAAGAAAAGGTAAAAGAGATTATTAACAAATGTATCCCCACTGCGGTTTATGCAGACGAGTCTGTAGTGTTGACACGTGACGAATAT
>JAZNOM010000074.1:0-17399 GCA_045580835.1 Eubacteriales bacterium | reverse complement strand
AGAGAACCGTGAACGGTACCTGCTGCACCTGCTTCAGACTGCATCTCGGTAACCTTTACAGGAGTGCCAAGCACGTTGAGTGCGGGCTTGCCGAGAATGTTCTTACCTGCTGCAGCCCACTGGTCAACATAGTCTGCCATAGGGCTGGAGGGAGTGATGGGATAAATGCCTGCAACTTCAGTAAACGCATAGCTTACATGAGCGGCGGCAGTGTTACCATCCATGGAAAGTTTTGTTCTTGCCATTTGGAAATACCTCCGAAATTAAAATTTATATTCATTTCATTAAATGCCACTGATAATTATAGCATCAAGTAACCGAAAAGTAAAGACCAATTCGACACTTTTTTAACGAAAAACGCCGTTAAATTCTAGAAAAACTTAACTTGTGTCATTCCTTGATACATTGCACGAAGTTCTCTTGGGGTTACATGCTCATTCTTTTTCAAAATATCGCCAAAATACTTTGCATTTTTAAAGCCGCACGACTTTGCTATATCGTCAAACGAGCGGTCGGTTGTTGCGAGCAGCTCCTTTGCCGCTTCAAGGCGCACTTTTATTAAGTACTGCACGGGCGTGCATCCGTAAACGCGCTTAAAAGAGCGCGTGAAAACGCTTTCACTCATCGAACAGCTGTGTGCCAAAATGCGCACGGTAAGCTGCTCCATGTATCGTTGCTCAATCTGCAACATCGCGGGCGAAAGTCGCTCGGAAAGGGTGTCAAAGCGCTCAAGACGGCTAATCATACCGTCGCGCGCAATTTTTGCAAGTGCCGAGTATACCGCCGCACAAATACGAAGGCGGTCATGGTAGTATTCAAGCGCATATGCGCTCATTTTTACAACCGAAGTTATGCCTACGCCCTCTCCCACTTCGCCGATTGCAACATCGGGCAGTTCAAGATGCTCAAGGAACGCTTCTTCCGCTTCAAAAAGTACAAATTCGCACTCAAAATCCGCGCTTTTCTCAAAAAATTCAACCTCGGCACCACGTCTTATAAAAAGCATTGTTCCGTCATATAGCTCCTCGTCGCCTTCGCGATACGAAAGCTTGGCGCTTCCCTCTTTTACAGACAGCAACAAATGTGCCTCGGTGGGAACAACAGTTTTTGCACCATCGCCAAACGCCACGGGTGAGAGCGGAAGCCGCCCCCTCTCCTCGGAGTCGTTCCATATTCCGATATACTTTTCCATAAGCACTCCTTTCAAAAACAAGGAATTGACATTTATACAAAAAAATTATAAAATAGATTAATCATTAAAAGGGGACTTTTGCAATGGATATATGCGTTGTTACAAATGATGCGCGAGTTGCGCGCTTTATTGTACTTGAACTTAAAGAAGCAGGCTACACCGCCATGCACAGTGAGGTTGTCGCCGCAGCTAAGCTATGCATCTGCGATATGGATTTTCTCGCAGAAGCACCAAGCGATTGTATCGGCTTTTCATATAACAATGAAAAGAGCACGTCCGTGCAGGATTTTCTGCCAAGGCCGATAGACAGCGAAAGGCTACGGGGTGCCGTTGCAAAAAGGCTGTCCGTTTTTCCGGCGCAAAAGGCAGCTGTGCTAATTGAGGTTGACGAAAAAAAACGGAAAGCAAGAGCCGACGGAAAAGAGGTGCGTCTTTCCGAGAAGGAGCTTGCACTGCTCATTAAGCTATGCGATACACCCGTACTCACACGCGAGGACGGTGCAAAAATCTTTGGCGAAGGCGACAGCAACGTAGTTGACGTATATGTACATTATCTGCGCAAAAAGCTTGCAAAGATATGCGACGGTGAAACCGTAAAATCAAAGCGCGGCGAAGGGTATTCCCTCTCCGATGCGATAACCGTCAAATTCATCTAAATTATACCAAAAAAGGCTTGCAACTGCAAGCCTTTTTTATAATGTAAATTAATGTTTAGCGCACTATGTAATGGCGACTAACAAACCCGTAGGGCGGGGCTTGCCTCCCGCCGTGAGCCACGGATTGATGTTGTACCGGCGGCGGGAGCAAGCCCCCGCCCTACATTTGTGGTTCCAATTTACATACATAAACATTTATTTATCAACACACAAACATGTGTAATTCTTTGTTTAATTTTTTACACCGCGAACATATCAAAAATTTGCGTGCATTACAAAAATTCATGTGTGAGGTTAAAATCACTGTTAATTCAGTAGTTTTTTAAACTTCAATTTTTTCACACGCACTTGACATGGCAGAATATGCGTACTATAATTAAATTACCGAATATCAAATCTTTATATAAAGCGAAAGGGTTATGACAATGGAAAAAATTAAGGTTGGCCACATTGGCACAAGACACGACCATAGCCGTGCAAAACTCGAAGCAATCAAAAAGTTCCCCCACCTTTTTGAGGTAGTAGGCATCGTTCCCGAAGATGAAGCTACCGCTGAAAGAATAAAGAACGACAAGGTTTACGGCGGTATTCCGATTATGACCGAAGAAGAACTCTTTGCAGTTGAAGGTCTTGAACTCGTACTCTGCGAAGGCTATGAGCTTGACAGTGTTGCAGCAGCACAGCGCTGCATCGACCACGGTGTACACGTTCACCTTGACAAGCCCGGCGGAGAGGACATCAAGGCTTATGAAAAGCTCCTCCGCGATGCAAAAGCAAAGAATCTCACTGTTCAGCTCGGATATATGTACCGCTATAATCCCGCTGTAAAATACATAGATGATCTTGTTAAAGACGGCAGAATCGGTACAATCACCGCTATCGACACCCAGATGAGCACCATGCACGACATGCGCGTTATGAAGCTTCTCTCCGGTTTCCAGGGAGGCAACATGTTCTGGCTCGGTTGCCACCTCGTTGACCTCATTTACAGATATGCAGGCGTTCCTGAAGAAATTATTTCCATGCCCAACAAGTCAGACCTCATCCTTGAAGGCGTAAAGGACAACACCTTTGCAATTATGAAGTACCCGAACTTTGTTGCTACTATCCGCGTAAACTCGCAGGAGGTTAACGGCTTTGGCCGCCGTCAGTTTGTAATGTGCGGTCAGAACGGCTCGGTTGAACTTAAGCCTATCGAAAATCCGATTAAGCTTACATTCTCCGACCGTCGCTTTATCCAGAATGCGTACAGCGACACTAAAGCAGACATCCCGTTTGCTCCTCCCAGCGGCCGTTATGATATAATGGTTAAAGATTTGTATCAGTACATCCGCGGCACAAAGGAAAACCCCTACAACTACGACTACGAATTCCAGCTTCAGAGAATGGTTCTCGCAGCTTGCGGATTTGATGTTGACTTTAAGACTCCCATTACTCTGTAATATTAATGAAAGGACACATATAAATGAAAGCAGTTCTTATTGATGAAAAGACAAAAGCGTTGAGCTGGTCGGATGTTCCCAATCCCACACTCGGCGATGACGATTGCATGGTACAGATTCATGCAGCAGCACTCAACCGTGCAGACCTTATGCAGCGCGCAGGTCAGTATCCGCCCCCTCCCGGTTGCCCCGATTGGATGGGACTTGAAATCGCTGGCGTAATCACCGAAATGGGTGAGGGTGCTAAGGCAAAATCCAACTGGAAAGTGGGCGACAAGGTTTGCGCACTTCTCGGCGGCGGCGGTTATGCTGAATATGCAAATATCAAGTACGACATGCTTATGCCCGTTCCCGAAGGCTGCGACTTTGTAGAAGCTGCTGCTCTTCCCGAAGCATTTGCAACAGCTTACCTCAACCTCTTCCACGAGGGCGGTCTTAAGGCTGGCGACACCCTTCTTATGCACGCAGGTGCAAGCGGTCTCGCAAGCGTTATCATCCCCATGGCAAAGGCTTTCGGCGCACGCGTTATCACCTCTGTTATCTCCGATGACATGGCAAAGGCTATCGAGCATCTCGGTGCCGACCTTATCGTAAACACCAAAACTCAGGATATCGCAAAGATTCTTGAGGCTGAAAAAGAAGCAGGCAGACCCGTTGACGTTGCTATCGACTGCCTTGGCGGCGATATGTGCGGCAGATGCCTTCCCTTCATGCGCTACGGCGGCAGATGGATTATGATTGCTACTCTCGCAGGTGACATGACCGAGGTTGACCTCCGTAAGCTCTACGTTGTAAACGTTCGCCTTATCGGTTCTACTCTCCGTTCCAAGTCTCCCGAATTCAAGGCAAAACTCCTCGGTGAGCTTGTTGAAAAGGTTTGGCCCAAGGTTACTACCGGCGAGGTCAAGCCCACTATCTACAAGGTTCTTCCCATTACCGAGGCAGAAGAAGCACACGCTATCCTTGAGCGCGGCGAAAACGTTGGTAAGGTTGTTCTTACCGTTGAACACAAGTAATATATAATAGCAAAACCTCCTACGGTAGATTATACCGTAGGAGGTTTTTGTTATATTGTTATTATCCCCACGGCGCCCCCATTCTTCGCCTTTCTACCTTAGGTTCGGGCGCCGCCTGTCTTTTGCTCGATGGCTTTGCCATCGGTTTTAATAAAACGCGCAAAAGACTTTTATATTGCTATTATACCCACGGCGCCCCCATTCTTCGCCATTCCACCTTAAGTTCGGGCGCCGCCTGTCTTTTGCTCGATGGCTTTGCCATCGGTTTTAATAAAACGCGCAAAAGACTTTTATATTGCTATTATACCCATTAGGGAGCCGCGTTTTTCGCCTTGGCGGCGGTGTGAATAGAAAAGCTCTGCATTGTCATAGGTACATTCTGTGCAAAGGTCAATATGCTTTTCCTTAATACCTGCGCGTATAAGGAGAGTTTTGTTAACCTCGCCGAGTCCCAATAGGTATTTTCCGGGGGTTGCAGTGGTGCGCAAATGCGAAAACGTGAGGTTTGCCTCACCGACAACATCAAGCACCGCCCTTGCAACCTCTTCTCCAACCTCGTAGTTATCCATCGAGATGTGTGGGCCGATTGCAACCTTTATATCCTCCGCAGATGCGCCGAGAAAACACATCTTTTCCACGGTTTTGCCGACGATATTACCGACCGTGCCTCTCCAGCCCGCGTGAACCGCCGCGATAACGCCGGCGCCGTAGTCTGCCATGAGTATCGGCACGCAGTCGGCAATCCTAACGCCGAGCGCCACACCGCGCGAGTTGCTGACAAGCGCATCGCCCTCAAACGTAGCGGGAGTGTATATGCCGTGACCGCAATTGTCGCGCGTCACCTCGATGATATTTGTCGAGTGAATCTGCGGCATGATAATAAGCTCCTCTGCGTCGATAGCAACCGCCTCGCAAAAGCGCTCAATATTCTTTTTTACGATTATATCCTTGTCGCCGCGGTAAAAGCCCAGGTTTAAGGACTTTGTATAGTCAAGCTTCGAAAGTCCGCCTTGCCTTGTAGAAAAGCCGTGGCGAACGGGATAAAGCTCCTCTGAATAAAAATAAGTAACGCCGTTATAGTCTGTGCGTTTTTGCATGGTTAAAGTTTTCCTCCTACAGGAAATCTATCATTAGTATCTAGCATCTCCATGAAATATCTTTTAAAATCCTGCGCCAATCCTCTTTTTGGATTTCCAGACTTTCGCATGAAGTTTTACCATTACGATTAAGTGTACCCATAGTTCCACAATGAGCCACACCGTATATTTTAACAAGCTTACCATCGTTCAATTTGAGTGATATTGGGTTTTCGCCGCTCTCAATAAAGCAATTATAATTTCCTATGCTCTTTCTTTTTCCTAAAGCAGCTAATACTCCTATAAAAGTAAACTTGCCAAGGCAAATAATAACATCCGGTCTTATTATATCGACAAGTTCATAGAAAAAAACTTTGCTTACAGCTTTCCATTCGCTTAAGTTTCCGCCGCTGAATCCTTTTTTACGATATCCAAGAATAAAATTCGTAAAAAACAAATCTTTTTCTTTAGTATCAATATCATAGTTCAATTCGCGAAAAAGGATTCTTAAATTAAAATTTGTCTTGCTATCATTGCACCGCATATACGAAACGTCTGCGCCGTTATTGATTGCATGAATGTTAGCAATTACATTTTTAGCAGAAGCATCCGAAGGGCAGCCCCAATCCTGACCGACAAGCAGAATTCTTGCATCTAAACTACCTTGCCAATATGTCCACAAATTAATTTCTTTGCACTCATCGCACCACTGTAATTGAATACCGTTATTTTGAGAAGAAGCATTCTTAAAATACTCTCTAACTCGTCCTACAAGGGCGACATATCTTTCTTGTTTTGTTTCCATTAAAGAGAAAATAATTTTATCATTTTAATTGCCTTGCCGTCGGGGAAATCGCGCACCTCGCCAAGCGCAAAAAATCCGCTCTCATCGTAAATACGAAGGCGAGTGCCAACTTCAAAATCCTTGCCGATTTTTCTCTGATAAATCTCGCAGCCGCTTTTGCAAAGTTTTGCAAAAAAGGGCGCAAGAGTCACCTTTTGCACATCAGAAAAAGCATTTTCAAGCGGCAACAAAAGCGAAACTCTCTCGTCATAGCTCATTGCTTCAAGCTGCTCTAAAGTATATGCATTTTCAAGCGAAAAAACACCGCTTGCCACGCGGCGAAGCGAGGACATAACCGCGCCGCAGCCGAGCGCTTCACCGATTTCGGTGATAACAGTGCGGACGTATGTTCCCTTTGAAACTTCAAGTGAGAGCGAATACTCGCACTCGCTGATTTTTTTTGACTCGCATGAATATATCTCAATCGGGCGGGCAGGAACTTCCACTTCAACGCCCTCGCGCTGATAGTCGACAAGCTTTTTGCCGTTCACCTTGATAGCGGAGGTCATGGGCGGCTTTTGCATGCGCTTTCCAACCATCGAAGCCACAACTGCCATTACCTCGCTTTCGCTCGGTATCGCCTCGCTTGTATCTTCTACACTGCCATCGGTGTCGCCGGTTTCGCTGACTTTGCCAAGGATAAATGTCGCATCATATGCCTTGTCATGCTCACTTAAATACTCGCTTGCCTTAACGGCACGTCCGCAAAGCATAGGAAGCACTCCCGTGGCAAGTGGGTCAAGCGTACCTGTATGACCAATCTGGCGCGTGCCGAGTAGCCGACGCAGTTTTCCCACCGCATCATGCGAGGTAAAACCGCTCGGCTTGTCAAGCACTAAAATTCCGCTAAAAGGTGCGGGGGTCTTATTCATTTTCTTCCTTTGCAATAACCGCAAGTCCGAGCTCTTCAAGCGCGCCCTTATCGGGAAGACCGGGAGCCTTGCTCATAAGCTCTGATGCATTTTGAACCTTGGGGAACGCGATAACATCACGGATATCCTCAAGACCGAGAAGGAGAGTTACAAGTCGGTCAAGACCGAAAGCCATACCGCCGTGAGGAGGTACGCCGTACTTGAACGCTTCTACAAGATAGCCGAACTTCTCCTGCGCATCCTCATCGGAAATACCGAGCGCCTTGAACATACGGCTCTGAATCTCTGCATCATGGATACGGATAGAACCGCCGCCAAGCTCGGTACCGTTAAGAACGATATCGTATGCGATTGCGCGGCATGCGCCGGGATCGGTGTCAACCTTGTCGATATCATCGGGATTTGGCATGGTGAAGGGATGGTGCTTTGCGTAATAGCGTCCGTCATCCTCGGAGTACTCGAAGAGCGGGAAGTCAGTTACCCACATAAACTTGAAGTCGCGGGGGTCAAGAAGTCCAAGTTTCTTTGCGCAGTGGCAACGGAGTGCGCCGAGGGTGTCAAATACAACCTGATCCTTATCAGCGCAAACGAGGATAAGGTCACCGTCACAAAGTTCCATGCGCTCTGCAATTGCAGCATTTTCCTCGGGAGTGAGGAACTTTGCAAATGAAGAGGAAACCTCGCCATTTGCCATTTTAGTCCATGCAAGACCTTTTGCGCGGTAGGACTTTGCAAAGTCTGCAAGCGCATCAATTTCCTTACGGGAATATGCTGCACCACCCTTTACGTTGATAGCGCGAACGCTGCCGCCGTTTGCAATTGCGCCTGCAAACACCTTGAATTCGGTATTGGCAACGATGTCGGAAAGGTTTTTAAGTTCAAAGCCGAAACGAAGGTCGGGCTTGTCCGAGCCAAAACGTTCCATAGCTTCCTTGTATTCCATACGGAGGAAAGGAGTTTCGATGTCAATATCGAGCATCTCCTTCCAAAGCTTTTTGAGAAAGCCCTCGGTAACTGCGATTACGTCATCCTGCTTAACAAATGACATTTCAACGTCAATCTGTGTAAACTCGGGCTGACGGTCTGCACGAAGGTCCTCATCGCGGAAGCAGCGCGCAATCTGGAAATAGCGGTCAAAGCCTGCAACCATAAGGAGCTGCTTATAAAGCTGAGGTGACTGGGGAAGCGCGTAGAACTTGCCGGGGTGAACGCGGCTGGGTACGAGATAGTCGCGTGCGCCTTCAGGCGAGGGTTTGATAAGGTCGGGAGTTTCGATATCAATAAAGCCATTTTCCGCATAGTAGTTGCGCGCGATGTTGGAAATCTTGGAGCGCGCGATAATGTTGCCCTGAAGATCGGGGCGGCGGAGGTCAAGATAACGGTAAGTAAGGCGAAGCTCGGGACGAACTGCGCTGTTTTCCTCAATTGCAAAAGGAGGAGTCTGCGCACTTGCAAGAATGCGAAGCTCGTTTACGGCAACCTCAATTTCACCGGTGGGGATATTTTTGTTTACCGCTCCCTCTCCTCTTGCGCGGATAGTACCTTTTGCAAGGAGAACGAATTCGCTTCTTACTGTAAACGCAGTGTCAAATACTGCTCGGTCGGTATTTTCGTCAAACGCAAGCTGCAAAATGCCCGAACGGTCGCGCAGGTCGATAAAGATAAGCGAGCCAAGGTCGCGCTGACGCTGTGCCCAGCCCATAACGCAAACTTCTCTGCCGATGTCCTTTGCCGAAAACTCGGCACATCTGGCGGTGCGGTTGTCATTTTCTTTCAAAAGTTGTGCCATTTTTATTTCTCCTTATTCTCTGCAAGACGCTTTTCGATAATGGTAATCGCCTTTTCGTAAAGCGTTTTGCGGTTATAGTATTCAAGTGTTAAATCCTGCTCTTTGCCACTTACAACATCTGCAAAAAGTCCTGCAATGTCGCCGTAGCCAAATAGACTTGAAAGGTCGCTTGAAGCGCCCTCTGCAACTATTTCAAGTATCCGCTCGTCATCGGCGTTGTCACCGACAACTTCAGTTTTAAAATAGGAGTCAATATATTGATACGAAAGCCGCGCAAAGCGGTCAAGCGCGTATTCAACCTTTCCGTGCTCCATAACTCCGGCAGGAATTGCCATCATAACGGCACCGTCAAGGTCAATGTAACCGCTGTAGCTTGAGTCAGAATCAAGCTTCGGAAGCGGAAGTATACCAATGTTGCCAACGGTTTGTCTGAGATACGGAATCTCGGACACTTTTTTTACCGAGAAAAGCGAGTGTGACTCGGAAAAGTCGCGCGTGCCGTATCGCACCGACTCGTCATTTACAAGTGAAGCTATTTTTTCAAGCTGCACGCGCAAGGTCGAAAGCGGTACAACCGAAGTAGCATCAGCCGTAGTGCGGACAAATGCACCGCCAACGCCCGAAAGCAGCGGGAAAACGTCCTCTTCGCCAAATGACGCACCGTAAAAGGCTTCATCGGCGTTTTCGCTCGGTGAGTAAACCTCGCGGGTGTACTCAAGCAGTTTTTCAACTGTAAACTCGCCGTTGCTTGCAAGCATAACGGGAGGTTTCATGGTGCTTGGCGCCATATCGCGGTTGTAAACGATTACGCAGGCGTTTCTGCGCGCGTCCGCCGCGGCGGAAGATATCAGATATTTGCCGCCGTAAACCGAGAGGTTGTCCATAACCGTGCCGTCAAACCATTCTTCGGACGTATCAATGTATTTGCTTTGCGAAACGTCATGCAAATTACCTGCAGAAAGCAGATGCGAAAGCGAGCCCAGAACATCGGCGGCAAAAAGATTGTATTCGTTTGTCCCCGAAAGGATATCATTTGTCGCCACCTTGTAAAAATCAGCCGTAGGAGTAACGGATAGTTTTGCTCCCGTTTCAGCCTCAAAATGGTCGTTTCGCATTTTAGCGCGTTTTGAGAGAGTATCGGCCTCGGTTTCTGCACCGCAAAAGCTTTCTGCCGCGTTCATATCGCAAAGGATGCTGACTTCAAAGCCGTTTATATCTTCTTTTTCTACAAGTGAGAGAGGTGCCGATGCAAGTATTTCTCTTTGCTCAAACTGCGCGTTTGCAAGTGCAGCTTGGTTATTTTCGGCTACGGAAAAGCCGATACCGCCGCCCGCAAGACCTATTGACATAGCAAGTCCGAGTGCTACAGACACTATCTTTCCCTTTGTGATATGAACACCTCCCTCTTTTCGGTTTCAGTGTAAATTAATTTATAGGCACGCGCTTTACGCGCTTGCTGATAAGGCATATCGCCTCATAATTGATTGTTCCTGCGGCGGCGCAAAGACGCTTTATGTTTTCGCCGCTTTCATCAAATATGTATACATAGTCGCCGGCATTTACATCAAGGTCGGTGACATCCACCATGCACTGGTCCATGCAAACTCTGCCGAGTATGCGCGCCGCCTTGCCGCAGGCAACAACAGTGCCCCCGTTTTTGTATCCGCGAAGAAAGCCGTCAGCGTAGCCAATCGGTATAGTGGCAACGGTCATCTCACGGTCGGCGCAAAACTCTGCGCCATAGCTTACGCAATCACCTGAGTGAAGCTTGTGTACATGCGCAATGCGGCTTTTGAGTCGCATTACGGGAATGAGCCTTTCGTCCTTTGTAACCTCGGACGGTGAAAGTCCGTAAAGCACGATACCAAGGCGCACCATATCCTGATACATGTCTGGGAAACGGAGCGCGCCCGCGCTGTTGCAGATATGCTTGCAGGCAAATTTAACGCCTTCCGCCTCGCAGCGCTTTACAATTGCATCATAGCGGTTGAACTGCGCGTAAGAGTGGTCCTTATCACCGTCATCCGCGCAGGCAAAATGCGAGAAAACGCCGTCAATGCGTATGCCGTCAAGCTTTGCAACCTCAAGTATTTCACTGACCGTTTTGTCAGCCGAAGCTGCGTGTGTGTCAAAGCCAAGGCGGTTCATGCCGCTGTCAAGCTTCAAATGGCAACGGATGCCGTCGCCCCCGTCAAGCACGCCGAGTTCGCGAAGCTTTTTAACCTCATCCGAAAGTGCGGTTGCGTACTCAAGCGAATACACCGCCTGCGTTATCTTGTGCCTTGCAAGCAGCTTTACGTTCTCGCTTTCGGGAGGGGTGTAGCCAAGGATAAGTATACTTCCCGCGACACAATTTTTTGCGTCTAAAATAGCAAAAATCTGCTCGGCTTCTTCAATACTCGACACCGCAAAGCTGCGTGCGCCTGCCTCATAAAGCGCAGGCACGCAAAACTCGGCACAGTGTCCGTAAGCATCTGCCTTTACCACGCACATGGGCTCGGTTTTCGGCGAAGCCGCCTTCACTCTGTCGCGCAGAACCGTAAAATTATGTTTCAGCGCCGAAAGGTCAATTTCGGCAAGGTTTTTTTCTGTCATTCCAAACCTCTTATATTATAAATCCTGTATTCCCTGCTTCCTGCGTTTTTTGTGCCTTCCGCCGCAATCGGCAAAAAGTCAAACATTCTTGCAAGCGACTCGCTTTCAAAGGTCATATCGCCCATTTTCACGGTTGCAATTCCGCCCTGCAACGTCAAAGTGAGCCCTACAAAGCTTTCGGGAGAAACGAAAGTAAGCTTATCAAAACCGTTTCGCTTTCCGTAAATCGCAGCGTATTCCTTTTCGCCGATGCTTATTGAAATATCGGCATCATACTCTAAAGGCAGCGTTTCCTCTACCTCGCCGCCACACGACGAAAGAACAAAAAGCAAAATAAATACTGTAAAGATTTTTTTCATATCAAACACCTCATATAAAAATATGAAGCGTTTGCACACGCTTATTCCTCGGGAAGATCGTTTGAAACTACCACCGCGGACGGAATCTGATGATATAGATTGTTTACAAGTCGCTTTGTAGCGTCAAAAAGCACCGCGTGCTGACCGTTCTTATCCTCAAAAATGAGCATGTAGGAATTAGGTGCTTTTGCAGAAGAGCGCATATCAAGCACTTCTTTTACGTTACAACCGTCAAAATTACCGTTGTACGGCGCAACCTTTTTCGCGCATTTTTTAAGGTCAACCGAAAGTTTATCTTTACGGTACTGCTTTGAATAAACGTACGAAAAGTCCATATACGCACCCGACTGACTATACTCGCATTCGATATACATAAAACGCGAAAGGTACCAGAATATACCCACGGCAACTACCGCTGCCAAAAGTCCGACAAAGCCAAAGCGGGGTACCAAAACGGCAAAAATCACAAATGCAAGGACCACTGCAAGCAACGCAGCGAGGACAATTTTAGCAAGATAAGAGCCTTCTTTTTTCTTTTCTACGGCGTACTCGCAAAAGTCATTTTCGTACATTTTTCCGAATCTCCTTTATTTTTTTGCATTATTTATCAGTTTAGTATACCATACTTATTATATAATTTCAATATTTTTGAGTATTTCTTATTGAATATTAAACCGATTTGTAGTATTATTATATTATCTATAATTATATTCTACAGGAGCAAAAACATGAAAGCAGTTATCACAGTTATAGGTAAAGACCAGGTCGGCATTATTGCAAAGGTAAGCGCAAAATGCGCAGAATACGGTGCAAATATCACCGAAATCACGCAAAGCGTTCTCGACAAATACTTCGCAATGATTATGATTGCGGACATTTCTTCAATCGAAGGCGACTTCGTAAAATTCAGCGATGCATTAGACAAGCTCGGCAAGGAAAGCGGTCTTGAAATCCGCTGCATGCACGAGGATATCTTTGACGCGATGCACAAGATATAAAACCTGCGGTTTTATATCTTTAGGTCTTTGTCTTTCGCGGTTTGACACCGCGAATTTCGGCGAAGCCGAAACCGACAAACACCGTCTAACACCAATAACTTAAAGGACACAAAACCATGATTAATACCCAAGATATTCTTGAAACAATAAATATGATACGCGAGGAAAACCTCGACGTAAGAACTGTTACAATGGGCGTATCTCTCTACGATTGCGTTAGCGAGAACACGGACAAGCTCTGTGCCAACATCTATGATAAGCTCATGTACAGTGCGAAAAACCTCGTTTCCACTGCGGAAGACATCGAAAAACTCTACGGTATTCCGATTGTAAACAAGCGCGTATCGGTTACTCCCATTTCCTATATCGGCGGCAAAACCACTCCCGACGGATACGTTAAAATCGCAAAAACTCTCGACAAAGCCGCAAGTGACCTTGGCATCAACTTTATCGGCGGCTTCAGCGCACTTGTACAAAAAGGCATGACGCGTGGCGCTGACGCGCTTATCACCTCTATACCGCAGGCACTCGCCGAAACACAGATGGTTTGCTCGTCTGTAAACGTCGGCTCCACCCGCGCGGGCATCAATATGGATGCAGTTGCACGCATGGGCAGAGTTGTAAAAGAAACGGCGGCGCTCACAGCCGACCGCGATGCAATTGGCTGTGCAAAGCTTGTTGTATTTGCAAATGCCGTTGACGACAATCCTTTTATGGCAGGCGCGTTCCACGGCGTGGGTGAAAGCGACTGCGTTATCAACGTCGGCGTAAGCGGCCCCGGCGTTGTTGAAAAAGCTATCCGCCGAGTTGGTCAGTGCGACTTCTCCGCCCTTGCGGATGTTATAAAGAAAACCGCGTTTAAGATTACCCGCGTAGGTCAGCTCGTTGCATACGAGGCTTCAAAGCGACTCGGCGTTCCCTACGGTATCGTAGACCTCTCGCTCGCTCCCACTCCTGCCATCGGCGACAGTGTAGCCTGCATTCTTGAATCCATGGGACTTGAGGTTTGCGGCGGCCCCGGCACTACTGCGGCTCTTGCAATGCTTAACGACGCAGTTAAAAAAGGCGGTGTTATGGCATCCAGCCACGTAGGCGGTCTTTCGGGCGCATTTATCCCCGTAAGCGAAGACGCGGGCATGATTGCGGCGGCAGAATGCGGCTCGCTCACCCTTGAAAAACTCGAAGCAATGACCGCTGTTTGCTCTGTAGGTCTTGACATGATTTGCATTCCCGGCGACACCACCGCCGAAACCATCAGCGGCATCATCGCTGACGAAATCGCTATCGGCATGGTCAACAACAAAACCACCGCAGTGCGCGTAATCCCTGCTCCCGACAAGGGCATCGGCGACAAGGTTGAGTTTGGCGGTCTGCTCGGCTACGCCCCCGTTATGCGCGTAAACGAAGCATCCTGCAAGGACTTCATCGCACGCGGCGGACGAATACCCGCTCCCATTCACTCGCTAAAGAATTAAGTCCTTGCGATAGCAAGGACAAGCGGCGGCTGAACAAGAAGCTATGGTTTGATGGTTGGAGCCGCCGTATTCATTCTTTAAAAAATTAATAGTCTTTTGCGTGTTTTACTAAAACCGTTGGCGTATAGCCAACGAGCAAAAGACAGGCGGCGACTGAACAAGAAGCTTTGGTTTGATGGTTGGAGCCGCCGTATTCACTCTTTAAAAAACTAACTCTTTTTCCGGAGGTGTGCCACTTTGAATATAAAAATTTACATTCATCCCGAATTTAAAGATACATTCTGGACACAACTCTCTCTTAAAGCCACTGCCGCAGAAATAACGCGCAAACGCTATACCGCGGATTATATTGATGTGGAAAAGGTTGAAGACATCGACTTTGGCAAGGTCTTTGAAAACGAAGAAAAGCGAATACTGCTCTACATCGGTCACTCCGTGCTCGGTACGCCTAAAGACCTCAAATTTCTTACCGACCACGGTGTTCATGTCATCCTTTTAAACTACGAGTCCTCGGTTCTTTCAGGCTCTTGCTCGAAAGTGCTGCTCAATTACCGCGACGGCATGCAAAAATCCATAAGCTACCTCACCGCAAACAAGCATGACCGCATTGCGCTTTTCGGTATCAACCCGAACTCCTCAACCGATATGCTCAAGGACTCGTATTTTGTGGAATACCTGCGTGAACGCGGCGGCAATCCTGCGCGCGATATCTACTACAACTACGGCTCTATCACGGGCTGCTTTGCCCGCTTTGCAGAAAACTACCGCGACTACAACGCGGTTATCTGCGCAAATGACGTAGTCGCACTTGCACTTATACAAAGTTTGAAGGATATCGGTGTACGAGTACCTGAAGATATGTATGTTACCGCCTGCGGCGGCTCGTCAATGCTCTCCGCTATCGCAAGCACCACGATTACTACCGTATTTGCCGACCAGTATGAGCTGGGGCGTCAAGCTGTGCTTACATACTCATACCTCTACAAAAACCCCTGCGACGTTGCTCTCTCGGTTAAGGTTGAAGCAAAACTTACCGTGCGTCAGTCCACAAACTTTGACCCAGACCCGGGCGAGGATCTTGTTACAACCCTTTCAAAGCAGGTTCCAAACGTAGACTTTTACGATGACCCGATTATTAAGAAAATATTCAGTGTTGAAGCACTGCTGCTGAACGCTGACGATCTTGACCGCGGAATTTTAGACGGGATACTCGCAGGCGAAACATACCCAAGCATTGCAGAACGCCTTTACACATCGGAAAATGTCATTTCATACCGCATTAAGCGTATGTGTAAAATCACAAATACTGCTAAAAAAAGTGAGCTTGTAGCACTTATTTCACCTTATCTGAAATAATTGGAGAAAACGATGAACAAAAACAAAAATGTCGTGCTGATCGCCTTTTATAACACAAAGGCGCTTGGCGTACGCTATCTCGAAACCGCTATGAAAAAGGCAGGTTATTCGGTAAAAACAATCTTCTTTAAAGGCTTCAACAGTCAAAACCCACGCGTTGCAACCGAGAAAGAAATCGAGCTTTGCGCGGCTGAAATTTTGCGTGCAAATCCGCTTTTTGTCGGTCTTTCCGTAATGAGCTCAATGTACCTTGAAAGCGTTGAAAAGCTCACCGAAAAACTGAAAACTCTCGGTATTCCGCTCGTTTTCGGCGGTGCTTTTGCTGCGATGTTCCCCGACAGATTTCTTAATATGGGCGGACAGTACGTTATCCGCGGCGACGGCGAGATTCCGATGGTTAAACTTGCAAACGCAATGCTTGACGGCAGCGACGTAAGCGGTAATCCTTCGCTTTGCTACAAAAATGGCGATGAAGTGGTTGTAAACGAAATCGGCGACCTGCTTGAGGAAATTGACGGCTACGGGCTCCCCACTATAAACTGCGAAAACGCTTGCTACATTGAAAACGACACCATAGCCTACGGCGATCCGCAGCTTAGTGCCATGAGCTACGAGGTAATTGCGTCGCGAGGTTGCCCTTTCACCTGCTCATACTGCTGCTGCATCAATCTGCACCGCATGTTCCCTAAAGGCGTAAAATACGTGCGCACCCGCTCGGTTGAAAGCGTTATGCAAGAGCTTATCGAGGCGAAAAAACACCTAAAAAAGCTTGTTTTCGTGCATTTTTACGATGAAATATTCCCCAACACCCCCGGCTGGATTGACGAATTTATCGTTCAGTATAAAAAGCATATCGGACTTCCCTTTACTATTTGGTCACACCCAAAAATGGTCAAGCTTGACGAACTCAAAAAGCTGGTCAGCGTAGGTCTTACCGAGGTTATCATGGGTATTCAGTCAGGCTCGCCCTATATCCGCAAAGAGATTTTCCACCGTTTTGAAACCGACGAGGATATCATAAACGCAACAAAGATAATCCGAGAAAGCGGCGTTTTCTGGGCAAGCTATGACTTTATGCTCCAACACCCGTTTGAGAATATTGAGCATCTGAAAGAAACATATTATCTTGTAAAGAAGCTTGCTTCTCCGCTTGAACTTCAGCTTCACGGCCTTAACTTCCTCCCCGGCACGGATATCGTTGATATGGCTATCAACGACGGTCTTATCTCGCGTGAGGAAATGGACGAGATTATGTACGCGCCGATGCAGACGCAGTTTGACGCGTATTGGAAACGTGAGGACGAGCGCGAAAGCCGCCTTTGGTACCGCCTTACCTACTGCTGGCAGTATAAGTCTTGCAGAAAGAAGTGCGAGCTTTATGAAACTGACATTTTTAAGTACGAAAACGAAATCGACGCAATGTACGAAAAATGCCAGAAGCTCACCAAGCTCCGCTATCTCTACAAAAAAGGCAGAGTCGTACTCCGCAGTATAAGGATGAGATTGTTCAGATAAGAATAATATGAGAACCTGCCCCGGAAAGGTTCTCATACTCTCCAAACCTTATAAAACAAAAAGGAACTGCAAATGAACAAGTCCGTTAAAAACGGACAATAGAAAAAAAGGACCTCCTATGGTAGAATTAAAGTACTACCATAGGAGGTTTTGTTATGTCTAGAAAATATGAAAAAGTACAAGAATTATTGCCTATCGTAAAAAAACTGGTTAA